>JAUYBI010000064.1 GCA_030693145.1 Candidatus Omnitrophota bacterium | reverse complement strand
AAGAATTTTGCCCTGCGGACAAATGTAGTTATTTTGCCGCGCGTCGTATTTAAAATCATCCTGTGTGTATTTTATTAATGCATTATCCATTGTAACTTTAGCTTTGCGTAAAGAAGAAGCGGTGATAGAATCAGGAATACAGGTATCAATATGCTCTTTTTCCAGGACAGCTATTGAGGTATTGGAATAATAGCCGCTGTCGGCATCAGCTTCTTTCGGCTTTATGCCTGTATTTTCTTCGGCTTCTTTTACCATAGGCTCTAAGTGTTCATTGTCAGCTGAAGTATCGCTTGTTGCGCAGGCAACGATTAAACCGGAATCTTTATCTAAAACTGCCTGCGCGCTGTAGGAGGGCTTTATTTTATTTATACCGCTGTCTTTCATAAACCTTGCTTGGGGATCGGTAGTATTTACGTAGTCTAGATTTTTGCTTTTGGCTTCTTCGATGATTTCCCTCAGCCTGAGCAGCCTTTTGCTCTTTGAACGTAACTCTTCGGGTAATTCCTGGCCGGTAAGTTCTTTGCCGTAGACCGTATCTTCTTCGGAATCCTGAGACCGGGCGTTTGTGAGGTAGTCGTCGATTGATTCTAATACTTCATCATATTTATCGGCTTTGACGGTTTTGCCGCTTGAGGCATTAGCTTTTATCTTGGTAGAATCCAAAACCAGGCGGCCTATTTTTAGGATCTTCAATTTTTTGGCTATTTCAAGCAGCTGCGGGAAAAGTTCTTTGATATTGCCCTGTTGGCGAATCCTAAATTCGCAGATAGCCCTGAATTTTGGCTGTTGTCCCCGGCTTAAGTGAATAAAGGCTAAATTCTCCTGGCACTGCTGTTGGAGTTTGCGTGATGAGAATACCCCTGTAGCATAGCCGAAGAAAAGAACCTTTAGCATTAGCCTTGGGTCGTACGCGGGATTTCCCGCGCCGGGAGTTAAATCGTAGAACTTTTTTAGATCAAGGTTTTCAACCATTTCATCAACTAAATATGCCAGATGATCTTCTGAAAGGACATCTTCAGGCTTGTAGCCGAAGAGTTGAGTTTGGTTCGGATTATATTCTTTGTAATTCATTTTAGGCCTCCTTGTTACCTTTATTATACCAAGAGGCTTAAAAATTTCAACTAAATTATCGACGAGAAGAGATTATTTCTCCGACGATAATAACATATAACAGGGAAGGGTAATTGGCGCACAGCCTCTTAAACCTCCCCTACTGCTTATTCACAACAGTAGGGTGGGTTTAAACCCACCCTACTGTTGTTAATAATTAATAAAAGTCAGCAGGGTTTAATCCAAGTAAACCACGGGGATTAGAAACTATCAATTATCAAAGAACATAAAAAACCTTGGCAGTGAAAACTGCCCCTACGAGCGTTAAATGAAACTATCTATAAACCTGGATATTGACTTTGATTCTTCGGTTATCTTCTCGGATATAGTTTGTATCGGTTCTATATCAGGTAAATATAATTCGCCATAGTCGTTTTTGCCTAAGTCAACAGTTACCGCCTGCATTGTGCGTTCATAAACATCCTTAGAGATAACTTGCTCTTTATTACTTAGCTTGGTATAAAACTCTTTAAATACGCTCTTACTACCTTCGGTATTCAAGAGCACTTCCATTGCCTTAGCTACGGCCACCGTACTTAAAGTTTTTTCGGTAAAAAACACCTTTTTAACAAACCGCCAATCAATTTTCTCTCCAACGGGCATTAACACCACCAAATCTTCTAAACGAACAACGCCCTCTAACCGCAGGCTATTAAACGTATTTCCCGCATATACGTTATCATTATCGCTGAATAAAACACTCTTCAACTTATCCGCTTCATCTCCGTAAATATGAAGCGTTACACGGTAAGGTTCTAATTTAATTACCTCTTTCAGCGCATCTAAAGCGCCGCCATTCTTCAGAAAACTTGAATGAACTATAAAAGCCAACTTATCAGATGTACCTCGAGACCGCCGCTTCAACTCTTCCTCTATCTTTTTCTGGTAATCACGAAATACCGTTTCCCCGCCGGTTAATCTAAAAATTGTGCTGTGGGCATCGATGAAATTTAACACCCCTGCAGTCTCTTCATTTTCCAAAACATCTGTTTTCTTTTCGACGCTCTCAAAACCTAACTTAACGGGGATGCCTTCTCCATACACCCACAATCTGTAAGCGGGCTGGAAGCGTTCCTGCCAAAGTTTCTTGGTTTCTTCGCGGGAATTAAAAGCTTCTTGTCTCAATTTTTCTGCTTCAGCGCCTATTTTTGTTTCAGCTAATTTTTCTTTTTTATCCGCGTCTCGATCGTTGTTAATCGCGTCCCTATCCATAGCAAAATTGCGGCCTACTACTCCGGCAAGCTGAATATTAGGTAAATTTAGTTCCGCTATCTTATCTTGAATTTGTTTTAAATAAAAAATGGCGTTTTCCGTAGGTATACGCGTCATCACATCCCGGCCGTCAAGAATAGGCCAGAGATTAACTTTACCGCCAAAATTCACTTGCTTTGCCATTTCCATCAATGCCAGGAAATATCTATTATCGGAATGAATGCCGCCGCTGGAATAAAGCCCCAATAGATGAATATCGCGGTTTTCTTTTTTCGCCAATTCAAACGCCCGGAGTAAAACCGGATTTTCAAAGAAAGACTCATCTTCAATTTTATCGATAATCTGTTTATACAGCGTCGGAGGATTAAAACCGGTTCCGATAACCCGATGGCCATTATCTGAATCCCCCATTTGATAATCGGGAAGGCCGACCGCGTCTCCATGCGCCTTAAGAGTCGTGTGCGGGCAATTATTAAGCAGGTCAAGAAAAACAGGAGGCTGGGCTAATACAATGCCATCATTTTCTTTTGCTTCTTTATTTTCAAATTTATTTACACCCCAGCCGTCGCGAATTACTAAAACTATCGGCCCTTGGATTTCCTGATATTGATAATCCGACAACAGGCTTTCATCCATTTTCTGGGGCTTAGGAATCCCTAAAATCTCCAATAAAGTCGCGGCGATATTAGAAAGCCCCTTACCTTGTTTTAAATTTATGTTTTTCCCTAACCCATCAATTATAAAATTTACCGGATTAGTAGTATGCTGATCAAAAGGAATCAAACCATATTTATCAGATAACGGCATTCCATTTTCGTCTAAAGTTGCCAGCTTTTCAATGTTGCCATGATCTGATGTTTCAATATACACGCCTTTTTGGGCCAGGATTGCTTCACGAATTTTTCCGGCTGCCTCATCCGCCGCTAAAACTGTCACCTTTGCCCGCTCTTTATTACCTTTTATATTATGCCCTTGTATATCCACAGGCAAATTAACCACAATGACCTTTTTCTTGGATATCCCCTTAATTTCATACAAATAATTAATTACATTAGCGGTTATCTCATCATATTTCATCCGTGGGTTTTTATCTTTATCATCAACGCCTTCTGAACGAACAATGGATACTTTTATCCCTAAAGAAGCATAATCAAGATTTCTTTGCCCGGCAAAGAAATAAGTAACATGCTGGCCTTTGTCAGATTCCGTGAAATATCCTTGAACCACGCCTGCCTGCTGTAAAACTTCAATAATACTTTTATATGAAGGCAGGGTAAATTTAGATGTGAATGCCGCCTGAATCCCTTTGGCTTGGAAATAAACATCATCATAATTAGTAAAAGGCACAAAAGTAACCCCTAAATTTTCAGTATCAAAACGATTTCCTTGTTTATTAAAATCTTGATCTGTAAGACCTAACAACGTTTCCAAGGAACGATCGGTGCGATGATTTGCAAAGACAACTACATCCCCCTTCTTTACTTTAGCCACAGGCTCGCCATTAGAATCAACTACTACTAAAGCAGGCACATAATAATCATCCATATCAGGGCCTTTTTCCGTATAAATTTTCTCTAATTGCTCAAAAATTGTAGGCAGAGGTTTTTTTCTCAATTCCTTAAAGATATTACCTGCCTCTTTATCTTTTTCTGCCGACGGCTTTCTTAAGTTATCAGAAACTGCCGCGCCGGCAGAGGCCCTTGGCGGAATGCAGGTAAAAATAAAACAAATTAATAGAATAAGAGTTGTATACATTATGCGCCGGTTTCAGTCGCTATTTCGGCCGCTTTAACTGCTTCAGAATCGTCTACTGTGGGTAAGGCGGGTGCGGTTGATACTGTTGTCGGAAGGACACTAAGGGTTACTTTGATATCCCTGATAGCCTGGAGCCGCGCCGGAGAATTTGTTTTAAAAATTGCCTCAGCAATAAGCTTAAAACTTGCTGGAGCGAAATGGCTATTAGAATCCGTTAGAGGCTCTTCCGCTTCTTTTATTATCCTTTCTATTTTATTATCATCAAACCCGGATTCCTTTGCCCGTTTATAAAACTCCATTCTTACTCTTTCTTCGGTAAAGTCGGTTTTTAAATCCGCCATATCCGTATTGATTATCCGGGTTAACCATGCCTTTAACAGCGCCGGGTTACCCCTGGTTTCCTTAACCAGCTTTAAAACAAGCTCTTTACCATATCCGCTATTAAAGAGTTTGTTTAAATCGCCATTTTTGAAATTTTCCGCGTTCAACCAAATCCTGATTTGGTCCTCGGATGCGGCAAGAACATCCGTTTCTTTTATCGAAACCTCTTTTATAAGATTATCCAGCGCTCCGATCCCGCCGATTGACTCAACATTTAAAAGGTATTGGAATAAATCAGATTTTATTTTCTTTACCTCCTCATCCTTAAGTTGAGAATATTGCGGTATATCTCTTAATTTTAAATTTTCTACGTCTTTGGATTTAATAAAGATATTCTGATCTTGGAGCGCTTCTAATATTTGCGGTTTTAATATCGGGGTATTTAGTAAAGACCATATATGCAATATTACGTACGGCGCCGGAATATCTTGGCCATCTTCTAAAACCTTGTTTAAAAAATCTTCTTGCTTAGCCAAATTACTCAATCTATCCGGCAGGTCGGCTATAACATTATCCGGATCATTTAATTGCTTGAGAAAAACATCCCTCTTTATCCTTACCTGGTCTCTTGCTATTTTAAGGAACTGATAAGGATTAGCTGATCTTTTCATTATTTGTTCTTCAAAATTTGCCAAGAAATTCAGGAAGCGCTTACCGCGCAAGGTAAGCTCATCCTGTGTTCCTCTTAAGCGTCCGTCAAATACCAGGCCCAGAAACTTGAGAGCTTCAACCGGTTGACTTAACCCTCTCTGAGATAAATATTTTTCTAAGTGCGCAGCCGTGGCAATATCTCCTTGCGCAATCGCCCCTGTACGCTGCTTAATTTTTTTCAAATATTCCGACTGCAAGTAGGCTACATCTTTATCCGTAACTTCTGCCTGCTGCCGGCTAACATCCACCAATTTTCTTGCCTCCTGCTGCAGCCGGCTTACGCCCTGCGCATCAAGCTCTTTAGTTATCTTTTCAGATATCCCCAAGACAGCTTCCTTCTTCGCCTCAGGAGAGGAAATTTTACTTAACCCTTCTTTTTCCTGCGTAGTAATTGATTTATCCTGTTTTTCATTGATGATCACCGAAAAAGTCCCGTCGGCGCGGCCATCCTTATTTATGCGGCCGCTAAGCTGAGTGAGCGTATCTTTGGGAGCTATACCCATCTTAATCAATGCCACTTTATATTTTGCGTTAGGCGCATTAAAAGTATTAACGCCTGCGCCCATACCTTGGATAATCAATATGGGTTTCTTTGTTGGGTCAACTTTGTTATTTTCTCTTATCTCTTCAAATTTTCTTCCCTGCAACTGGCGATTTTCCCCGGTTACAAATTCTATTTCACTGCGCGGGATTGTGCCCTCATCCATTGCCTTAAGTATACCCGCGCGCACCTCTTCCAGTTTACGCGCGCTGATATCGGTAACCGCGACCTGGGTGACTTCTTTACTTTTTATAAGCTCCACGGCATTTTTTACAGCCGCCGCTACATCCGGCATATCCGTGGATATTACTTCTAATTTATTAACTCCCTTATTCCAGTCTACTTTTTCTTCCGGCGTAACCCTTATTGTGCTCACTCCCATTTCATTTAAGGTCTTACCCTGTCCTTCAGTGGTAGCAGAGCCGAAAATTGCCTTATCTATCCCTATTTCCTTCAATAGCTCAGTAGTGGTAATCCGGTCTGTGGGTTTATGTAATAAATTATCCGCTACCTGCACATCGGTTGCGCCTTCTTTTAGCGCGATAAGCCCGGCGACTTCCTGAGCGCCAAACCTGGTATTCGGCCGCTCCGTGCCGTCGCTATCGGCGATCCGGTAATCTACATATTTACCTTCTTTATCGCTGGTTATCCAATAATGCTTGCCTCTTTCTTTATTAAATAACGCGTCCGCGCTTAAATCTATAAGATTTAAAAAATCCTTTTCCGCCCGATCATAGCCTAAATCTTTTAATAAATCTTTGTGCTTGTCAGATATGCTCTCAAGGATTTTCCTGCTGCTCTCCGGCTTTAACTGATATTCTGAGCGAATCTCATGCCCGTTTAAAAGAGAACGAGTTTTAATTATGCCCTCGATCCCATTATTATGCAAACCCGCTTCCTTATTGATTTCTTCAGCAATCACCCTGAACAATTTTACTTCTTGCATTACTAAACCCTTTGCGTTTTCATCGGTAAGCTTGGAATAAATACCTTCGCGCGGGCCTTTAATCAAATCCGCATCCACCAGGATAAGCTGAATTTCATTGGCGATTACGCCGGTTACCCCGCTCAAAATCTTTGCTTCTTTTTTCTCTGCCAAACCAATGCTTTTGGCGTCAAAGTTTTCCATAAGATAAATTTGCGGTTTATCCGGTTTAAATTCGCCGATCAAGACAGGTGTATGCGCCTCTTCTATTGTAAAAACATTGTAATCCTTAGCTAACCTGCCTACCGTGGGATTTGTTTTAATTTGTTGTAAATTCTTAGAATCAGGATCAATGTAAATATTTTTCGCTTTAGATTCTGCTTTACTATCTATGCGTTGCGTTATATCCAAAGCTATCTTGATTCCGCTTAAATAACCGTCCATTTTTCCGCCGCTCATCTCCAGTCCCGCGGTCAGGCCCTTAGTCGGCATTCCTAAATTTGATTTAGCCAGATGCGCTGCCACAATATAGGTAAATGCCAGCTGGTCCGGACGGATATTAAAATTCCTGTTTTTTGCCAGGCTGGCAAATTCATGCGCCACTAAATTATCTATGGTTATATCTTGATTGCCTTTTCCCGCTAATATATTTTTTGTCTGCTTAGCTATTCTTTGTCCGATTGCGCCCAAATCTTCGGTGTTTAAAGCCTCAAGCTTTATACCGGACAGCTCATTCTTTAAATTACTATCTACGGTTTCAGCCCGCGGTAATTCGAATGTATTTACTTCGATAGAAGAAGGCAGTGGGACGCTTTTTATATTCTCCCGAGGAGAACCTCCTCCTGTCCCCTCCATTTTATTTGAAAAGTCAGTACGCGTAATTGCATTTTTCGCAATACGCGGCAAAAACATACTCGCCGTCATTACTGCGGTTGAGCCGGCCGCAGGCCCAAAATCGCCGGTTTGTCCGGCCTGCCACCAAGCAGCTGCGGCTAATGGCAAAGTTAACACACCCAGCGATATTTTGGATTTATGTTTAGATAAATAAGATGGGAATGACAGTAAACCGAACTGCGTTTTAGCTGACTTTACTCCGCGCAAGGCTTCTCCGCCGCCGCCGCGCAGAATAAATAAACTGCCGGCTGCTTCGCCTAAACACCGGTAATTGGAATGGTAATCCCCCCAGGCGCCGTCAACAAATGCGCCGCGGCGCAGCCCTATCCCTGCCTCAATAGGATTAGCCACAAAATCCGCAAAACCGCGCCAGCTCTGGCTGGGATTCGCGCCCGCGTTCCCGCCAATAGATAAACCGGTAAGCGGATTAAAAGACCCTGCGCTCTTTACAAAATCACCCACAAACGGCACGCCTGCATTATTCAACCCTTCACCAATAGGAGTAACTATAGAATCGCTAAAGCCCGCCAAACCGGTAAAAGTCTTCTCATACCAATTAAAATCATTGGCTAAATTTTGGTTCTGAACATTAAGGCTGGCTATTTCACTTGCATATGCTAAAACCCGTTCATTGGCCGGAATATTTCTCTCTTCGAAATAACGCTTAATCCCCTCCGGTGTAACAGCTACTTCAGATAGTTCGCTAAGCATCTCATCATTATATTTTCCCGGACCAAGCAAATGCTCCTCTCGCCTGATTTCATTCATCAGATAGCCGGCTCTCCCATTATTATCGGAAAAGGTATCAAAGGCACGCGATTTAAGCCCGGGAATAAGGCCGTAACCTGTATTTATCAACAGCCCTGTGCCGGCAAGGCCAATATAACCCCTTACATACGGATTACCCCAAATCATCTTGCTAGCTGGCCGGATATAATTAATCCCTTGCCCTGTTTTCGGCCCTGCCCATTCTATTAACCGGCTGCTCTGCAAAGCCCAAGAGCCGCCTCTTGCTGCTAAAAAAGGCACATATCGGGCAACACTGGTGGTCACTAATCCGCCGGCGCTTGTAAGTAATCCTTTAGCTGCTCCGCCCGGGCCGGTTATAAACATAAAATACGTACCAACAGCTTTCCAATGCTCTTGGCCTTCTAGGCTATCATTGAAACCCGGCTTTAGTATAGTTTTATCCCTCGCCCAGATTGCTTTATCGTAAATAGCATTTTTTATCTCAGGGAGGCCGCTGGATATCGTCTTAGTCCAATTGGTATTAGTTACTGCCATTCCTGCCTGGGGATTACGGGTAAGCACGGCAGTAGCTATGCCGGCAATGGATTTAATGCTCTGGGTATTGATATTGCTCAGGGGAGAAATAAAGCTTCTTGCAGAAATGCCGGTTACAGATTTTACGGCGTTGTAAACATTGCTTGCGGTGGTATAGGCGCTGCGGGCGGTAGTGGCGTAGGATTGAGCGGTAGAGATACTGGATTGAACGCTTGATTTAAAGCTGGATACGCTGCCGGACAGGCGGGATGCGATTTCATCGGTAATCCCCGCCAAACATAACTGCTGCGGCAAAAAAACAGCCGTTACTAATAAAGCAACAAACCTTATCCAGGGGCTGAATTTTGATTTGTGCATGCTCTTCCTCTTCCCAGCGCTATTAATTATCCACATTGTAGGGGACGTTTAAACGTCCTCTACAATCATACTAATCTCAATTTTTTAATTCTTAGTTTCAACCTGAGAAGCAGATGTTTTTATGTTCACAGCTTCCTCTTCGATCTGTTTAACTTTAGCTCTTTCGCGGGCATCAATTGCTGCTAAATGATCTTCTTTAACCGCGCGCACTGCCGATAAGTGGTCTCCTGATTTTAGTAATTCGGCGTTCGTGCCTGCGGCAAGCGCGGCAATGGAAACCTCATTCTCTTGCGGCTCAGCTTCTTTAGAGCGATGCGATACAATCCAAGCCATGCCATGTTTTTTAGCAAGCCGGATTACTTCTAAAGTTCCCAAATAACCCTTTTCAGGATCATCAATACCTGTGGTCAAAAATCCATTCTGATTCAACTTAATCAGGATACCTGTCTTTTTGGTAACCTTGCCGTTACCATCGATAAATCCTTTCGCTTCTAGCCGTTTAATGAATTCTGACAAACGGCCTCCTTGAGTTACAAGCAGGTCATCGCCAATCACCAGGACATCATCGCCAACTGCCTCAATAAGGTTCATCCATCCTTCCCAATCGTTCTCGCCTAAACCATCTTCAATAGAACGAATCGGATATTTTTTAACCCAGTCCGCGTATATTTTAACTAACTCTTCTGAAGTAATTTGGCGTCCCTCAAAATTATAGAGGTCGTTGTGGCCATCAACCAACATCGAAGTAGCCGCGGCATCCAAAGCAAGCGCCACAGTTCCCGCCTCTTTAGAAGTAGACGGCTTATAACCGGCATTTTGAATAGCGGCTAATTGGCAATTCAAAACAAATTCATGGACACCCGCGTTTTGTTCTTTTAAGGCGAGTATATCCAAATTTTCAATCTTGTAACTATCCGCATACGCGTAAATGTCCGCTAATTTCTCTAAAGTTAAATCTTCTATTTTGTAACCGCCTTCCTTACCGCGCAATGCCCCCACACCTTTATCATCGGGATCAGCCTTTAAGCCCAAGGCCTGATAAATAAGGCCGAGCTTCCTATCTACCTCATCGTTCATCTTGTTTGATTCAGCCGTAGTTTTACCAATAGGAACAATCATAAACTCCTGTATATCTAAGCTATTTTCTGCGTGCGCGCCGCCATTGGTGATATTATCTTGTATCGCCGTAATGGGGACACCCTGGGAGGCAAGATCAGGAGCGAGTTCGCGGATAAATTCATAATCCTGCAAACCTTTTTGATCAGCTGCTGCCCAAGCTAAGGCCATCTGAAAAGCCAGCGTCGCTTCTGCGCCTAATTTGTCTTTACCCATCTTCAACATGAGTTGGCCGATTTCAGGCAATTGATCAGCCCTTAAACCTCTGCGAGTTACTTCTTCTAGAATTATAGCTAAGTTCTTAATAGCCTCTTTCGGGCCAACTGTCTGAGCTTCATCCTCACCGGTTGAAGTTCCTGCCGGAACCACAAAATGGCCTTTCGCTCCGCCACCCAATACAACATCAAGCTTAACTGTGGGAGAACCTAAAGCAGTGGTTTGAGAAGGAATGATTTTAGCAATACTTAACGTACGCTTCATCATTTCCAATTGCATTTCCCCAAGAGTGGTGCCTTCTGTTACTACGGTCGGAGTTTCTGCTTTTGCTACCAAAGCAAGCCACTTCTCTAATTCGACATCCGGAGCAGCGATTTCCGGAATAATAAACGCGCGGTCTAACCTGCCATCAGCTAATGCCGCGTAAATCTGACTGACATATTCTTCAGGAGGAGTTCTATCCTTATCATCAGCCTCGATAGATTTAAGATTAACCATAACAACATATTGCAGGCCGTCTCTCTTAGCCGCGTCATTGACAACTTGCGCAACTTCAAGGCATCCCTCAACTTTTTTCCCGGAAGTTGCGAAAACAAACCCGTGCACCCCGGGTATTTCTTTGTCTTTCTTTGTCTTAATCTTAACTGCCATAATGGGCGTGGCATTATCCTTATTTTTATCTTTGATTACGCTTCCTCTAAACAATACCTTTAGTGTCCTGCCCCATACAGGATCAACCGCGTCTTCACCATAATTTCTAACGAACCAATCATAGATAAATTGATGCACCTGGCGAACCATTTCTTTAACTTCTTCGTCTCTAAGCGGTTTTATGTCTATACTCGGCTCATATGAAATATTAAAATTTACTTTTTGCAAATCGGCTAACGTGATATCCTTAAGGTCAATGTCTAGTTGTTTCTCTATATCCTCTATTTCAGCTTTAAGCTCAATATTCTTCCTAACACTACCAACTCCCAAATGAGTTTCTTTAATCTTTTTATGCTTAAGTAACTCTTTAATTCGATCATTAATAATTTCATCAAAGCGCGAAGATGGCCTCATTGTTCCTAATTTTTCCCTTGCTTCCGTAATATATCTTTCCCTTGTTGCGGTATGGCCTACAAAAACGCCCGTTAGCCCTGGCAACGCAACTAATTGTCTAATAGTGAGCCCCGAACCAACGTCTGAAGAACCTTTCCCTTCATGTACATTCTGCGGAACAATTCTCAAAAATGATACATCAGCCACAGCTTCTTTTGTGGGGCTGTTCTGTGCCGCCGGCGCAGGAGGCCGTAATTTATCGTTGCTTTCGCCGGCATAACCTTTAACAACAGCGCCGACAAAAACAAAACTAACTAAAACAAAACTGATGATTGCCTTCATTTTTTCCTTCTCCTTTAATTCTTTGTCGCAACTTCACCTGCAGCCGTCTCTACTCTCTCGGCTTCTTTTTCAATATCTTTGGCTAGAACCCCAGGGTATATTTTTGCCGATTCTTTTAATGCCGCAATAGCGGGAACATCTTTATCTGCGGGTGAGGTTAAGGCATCAAGGAATGAACCGCCGTCGGTATATTGGTCAGGAAATTTTCCTTCCACGCCTGCTTTTTTATTGGCCTTTTGAGTATCGGAACCAAGAGAAACTACTTTTTTCTTTAACGATAACTCTGCCAATTTTTGCTGAAATTTGTTACTGCCTTCAGCAAGAACATCATTTAAATCAAATGGCCCAACAGGACCGGATTGTAGTATCAATTTAACATTCTCATCCTCAAAAATATTAAATATTTCCGTAAGCCCCTGATCAGCAACATCACCAATTACATAACCCTCAGGAATGTTACCATCCTGAATAACCTGAATATCTTCTTTTTTTGCCGTGGTTAAATCTTTCACTACTTTAAGCGCCTTAGGATAGTATAAATCAATACCTTTGGCTTTTGCTGCCTCGACTACTTCTTTCCAGGTTTCCAAAGCGTCTTTTTTAATCTCCATTTTACCGGTTGTCTTTCCTTCAGCGGCTAAAGGATAAGCATTAATAGCACCTACAACTACTACTTTATCGCCTTCGCGCAAAACATTGTTAATTGCCTCCAGGAGAAGTTCTATTTTATCTTTCTTTAAACCTGAAACAACGAATGCTACTGCTCCTTTTTCATGAGCCTGGCTAATTAATGTCCTGATTTTATTCACCCTGCCTATAAAATCAGCTGTGTTTTGTCCGCTGGCTAAAAGTAAAAATTTTCCCGCATCAGTGATTCGGGCATCGTAACGATGCACATCCGCTGTGCCAAAATTAAAGCCAACAGGGCCGACCAATAACTCTTCACCGCCACGATACAGCATATCTTTAATCGCGGCTTCACGCAACTTAGGGTCAGCATTAGGATTTTCACCTGCCGGGTCGCCCGCTTGCTCACGCAAATCCATTCTTCTGTTTTCGGGTATTGCCCAATCTCCCGGTTTCAAATCCTTGACTATCTGAGCATATTTGTTAATACTGGCATTGTCGGTGTCCGGTAAAAACCATACTTTTACATCACCTTTTCCGCGATAATTCTTAATAATCCAATAACTGGCTTCTATAAATCTTCCGGAGGCATCTGTTTTGCCGATATAATCCTCTATACCTTGGCCGTATATTTCCTCCCTCTGGAAAGCATACCATTTGGCAACAGCGAACAAACTTAATTTTTCCACATATTTACCGGCCGGCCTTCCATTGTGCCCGAGAATATAAAGCGCGTTATTATTAGAGAGCCTTTCCAAATAATCGTAACCTTCGATGAGCTTCTTGTCCTGTTTATCTGAAACTTGTGCATTCTCGATATCGCCGACATCGGTGTTTAAAGTCGCATAAACCGGCTTACCATCGGGAGACTTGAAGTCTTCCAATTGCTTGTTGGTATAGGTAACTATTCCGGGTATAGCGGGAATTTCTACCTCTTTAGATTCTTTGGTTTTTACGCGTGCGCTCTTAAGTGGAAGCGTGGATTCAATCGCCTGGGATATTTCCACTAACTGCATAACGTCGTTTACCAGCCTGGTGGAAGCCTCTCTTTCATACAAACCGGTAAGCGCGTGGATACCGTTCATATTATTGGGGATAACTATGGATTCTTGCGGAACCACCTTCGTAATCTTAACATCTCCGCTATCCGGCAAGTCTAAAACTTGAACTATCGGTGTAAACGGATGGATAACCGAAAGTTTATTAAATAAAATGTCTATCAGGAGCGTAGCGTCAAATTTATCTTTCTTAAAATCCACCAAAGCTATTCTTGGCTCTTCGCTTAAAAATTTCTTCACGGATTCAGCTGTCAATCTTTTACCCGTATTTTTGTCAAAACCGCTGATCCACATTTCCGTAAGATGGAATTTTGTCAAATGAGTATTGCTTGCGTCTGTGGTTAAGGAAGGCTTATTCTTAGCGCCCTTTCTGAACGCATTGATAATTTCAGAATAACCCTGCCGGCCTTCTAAATAATCTTCGGCGTGGTGATAACCTGTTTCTACAGCGGTGCCATCAGGAGATAATTTACCTTTTTGGCCGGGATCATTTGCTCTCCGGCCCGTGGTTACTCTCACTACTAAATCCTTGCTATTAAAAGCTAATCTATCCAGGATAAATCCCTGGCCGGTGGTATTACAAGAAGGAAAGAAAAGGCTGTTTACGCCTTCCATTGCTTTTGAATAAGGAATCTTTAAAACATTAAGTGTGCCGCTGTCAAAAAATCTATCGGCAATCTTAGGATCTTCCGCGCCTTCATACATTACTTTGATCTTCGGATATTTGCTGTAGATGTATTTTTTATTATAGGCAGCTACTGTTATTTCCTCTTTTGTCTCTAGATCCTCTGTTTCTCCATCAGTGGCATCGGTGATTAGGTCCACTTCGCCGTTTTTCAACAAGTCTTCCAGTATTCCTTCCGCCCCAATTTTTGCTTTCTCAAAGGCTTTCTTATCATCAGAGTTTAGTAGATAAAGAGGAACTCCCAGGCTTTGAGCTAAGCCGGCTTTCTCGTTAGGTGAACGATTTACCGCCACGATATTGAACCCCATCTCACGAGACTTCTTGCCTACCTCGCTGCCAATCGTCCCAAATCCAAATATTAAATGGGTATATTTAGGCTGAACAATAGCTGACCATCCCCGGGTTAATTTATTCTTACTCCTTTTAAAAGTTAACAGTGTTGGCCTGACTCCTTTTTGGGCTAAATCAGATTTGTATTCAAATTGAAAAAATTCATCCCTGAGCAAGCCTGTACCCATCCAGCGTTTTATACCGGCTAAACTGCCTGAAACAAAATTATCTTCGACGACATTAAAGCTATTAGGCCTTGCTTTTGCCAAAGCGCTCTTATTAGTTAAGAAAGATTTTAATTTTAATTCATCTCCGGCGATATTAATTAACTCTAACCCTTTTTGGGATTTTGTTGTTACTAAAGATACATACTCCAATAAAGAAGAAGAATATGCCTCCAAACCCGCGGGGTTTGATAAATCCACGGTCGGCAGAACGGTTAAAGCTTGGTCTATGTTATTCTCCTTGGCCAAAGCAAAATAGGCGTTATTTTTTCCTATAATAAAATAGGTATCTCCCTTTTTGGTCTTTTCGCCAAATAGTTTTTCTAACTGCTCAGTCTTTTCAGAAGAGGCAATAATCCCTTTGGAATATCCAGGGCCGATTTCTTCAGTGCCGGATACCGCGGATAAATATGCAGAGAATTTATTCAATAGCGCTAACTTTACAGGTATCTGTGCAGGGCTTGATACCACCGCTAACTTCGCCATCCTCGCTTTAACCACCGGAACCTGGGGCGTGGAAATGACAATACGCACTTTGCTTAAATCCGTATTCTTAAAGGTTTCTTCAAATTCGCTTAACGGCTTTAACCCGGTCTCCTGGTCTTCGGCTTTCCAGTTCATTCCAACATTAAGAATCTTGCCTTTTTTCTGGCCTTGGGCTATAGCTTCACCAAGAACCGAGCTGATAGCCTCCGGAGTTTTAGCTGCGCCGCCGATTAATCCGCCGTCTACATCAGGTAAACCTAAGATTTCCTTCGCGTTTTTCGGGTTTAAACTTCCGCCGTAATCAACCTCTGAAACTAATTCTAAATTAGGAATGGCTAAGACAGTATCTTTAATAAATCTATGCGCATCTTGAATCTCTTTAGAAGATGGAGTTAAGCCGGTATTAATTGCCCAACGCGGCTCATAAGCGGCCCTTAATCCAATTCTCTGCGCGTCTTCCTTGCTTATCCCCTCTAATATTTCCGTTAAATCCTGGGAGATTATTTTCTTGGTGTTTTCCGATAAATACTTGTCGAAAACTTTTTCTCCCTTTGCTTCCTGAAAAGTTCTATCCAAAAGATACTGCGCTTTAGTTTCTCCAACGCAAAGAACAGTCTGCTGGATAGGATAATTATTTTTCTTGCTCTGGGCGATTAAGTTTTTCAATTGCATATTTACAACCTTGTTAACTAAAGTACGGGCTAATAATTCAATTTGCGTATCCTGATATCCCTCGAGTTTATGCACAATTGAATAAATCTTATCCAGAGACGATAATACTGCGTTCTTCTCTTTTTCAGGCAACTTTGACACATCCAGGTTTGTCATTATTTTTAAAGAAGTGACAAAACTATTCGCTATCCTCTCTTTTATCGCTTTTATTTCTTCGTCTTTCTGGGTCCAAGAAATAGCCTTTGCATCGCGTAAAACGCTTATAAGCAGCTTTGAAATTGAATCTTCCAGGCGTGCGCGCGGCTCGGAATGGTTATACAACCCGCCGTCAGCCTTGTTCAGCATAGCATGATTTACATTATGCACGCCGGTATTTGCTCCGCTAAAACCCGTAATTTCATTGTCTAAAACTAAAATTTCTGGCTTGTTAACAAGCGTTATAATCGGCTTAACCGGTTCTCGGGTAATAATCGGACTGATTGGCGTCATTACCACCTTTGTAGTATCTTGCAACCCCACTAAATTATGTGTATTCTGCGCCTCTGCTAAATTAATTTCTTTATATGCGGAACTTAAAACATTCTCGAATCCTTTTCCTTGCGCTAATTTTAAAAATAAGGAAAGCGCTTTGGCCTTATCTGTATGAATAATTCCATACATAGGTACTTTATTATCAATTCCGATTTCGGGGACACTTCCAACAGGAGTATTAATCTTTAGACTAACTGGGGTATTGCCATATTCCAGATTAGGACGTAAAACAATTTTTCCGTTCGCATCTTCCTCAACCAAATAAGCATAACCGTGTTTTTCTTCAATTTTACTAAAAACAGGTTTGATTTTCGTAGAATTAAGAATACTTTCTTTTCCGCCCACATCTGTAGAAATCCAATTAGCCATAACTAAGAAGGTTTTTCCTATATTAACCGTACGGTGGGAATAACCGGTAAGTAGGATTACTTTATCTCCTGCTTTGGCAAAAGTAGCGATTACTTCGAATTTACCATCTTTATTTACCCCTTGCTGGAGATATAATGCCTCTCCATATATGACTTCGTAAATCTCAGGATAGGTATCGCCTTCCGATGATACTGGATGTTCGTGGCCTTTAGTGGCACTAAATTGATTCCCAAAAGTCCTTCCCGGAGGTAAAACCGTAATATCATACCTTAAACCTAACTTGTTTATTGTAGCTTCATCGGCTTTAGCCAAAAAATCGCGAAATCCAAAATAATTCTTTAGCTTATCGCTAAGGCTATTAATTAAATCTTCAGGAACAAAACTAACCGCTATATCCTTATCGCTATAAGGTTTTATCCATTTAGCTTCGTTTTTAAATCCTTTTGAAAAAGTAAGCTTACCTGTTTGCGAATTAATCTGTAGATTAAAACCAGCTGTTTTATTAAGATTAACTAGTTCGCCTAATACCTCTAGCTCTTCCCTGATTATTTCTACATTACCGGCATGCTTGCTATCTGCTCCCGGCCTACGCAGCTTATCCGCAGCGCCTAAAGCGGCATAACTTCTCACCGGAACGCTGGTAAGAATAAAACTTACCATAACAATCCCGGAAATTATTTTTGAAAACAACGTTTTCTTAGGAAACTGGCTGAACATTTTTTATTCCCTCCTTATATGATCTGACATATTGATATTGACATTTACATTGACAAAGAATTATTCCCATAGTAAACTTTTACTGAGGTAATTATTATGAAAATTGAAAATATTGAAAAAATTAAACGAAAATTTCATCGTGAATGGCTGCTTATCGCGGTAGATAAAGTTAATGAATCCACCACCACGCCTATTTCCGGCAGACTTATGGCGCATAGCCCGCATCGGGATGAAATCTATAAAAAGCTTCTCTCGCTTAAACATAGACGTAACATACTGGTGGAATGCTCTGAGGACAAACTTCCTAAAGGGTATGCTGCTGCTTTTTAAATAAGCTTTTAAATGATGAAGCGGTTTAAATTCAATCCTAATGAAGGGCTTATTTTGTGTAAAGCCCGGCTCGCTGATAAAGAACAATCCGCTTTTGTTAAATTGGTTGTAGATACCGGCGCTTCGATTACAATGATTTCGATTGAAACAGCGCTGGCCATCGGAATTGACCCCGCGAAATCTACGCGCCAAGTAGAAATCACCACTGCCAGTGGAACAGTTCTCGTGCCAATTATCAAAATCCCTTCTTTCACTTGCTTTGGTATCGAGATTAAAAATCTGGATACAGTCTGTCATAATCTTCCTTCCCAAAGCCCTGTCGACGGTTTATTAGGGCTTAACTTCTTAAGCAGCGCTAAAATAATCATTGATTTTTCAAAAAATATAATTTCTGCACCAGATAAATAAACCTCGTTTAAATTAATCCGCTTTCTTCACTTCCTTACCCGCTGATGCCTACGGCCTTAACAGCTATTTCGTATGCAGCTTGGGCTTTAGCACTCTCTTCGGTTACTTTTATCATTGGCACATAGGAAATCTGCGCGCTAACATCATTTAAGCTGTTTATAGCGCTTAAAGTTTTTTCATCAATATTGCCTTTATTACTCTTAACAAACTCTTGGCTTAAATCCTTATATTTATTGACCGCGACTTCATTTTCAGCAAAAATACCCGTAACTGCGCGGGCAATAAGCAGAGGTATATTATTCACGCTATTTTCTTTCGCATTCGGCGCCTGTAGATTCATCAACTTAATACCTGTGTTATCATTAACAAACTGCTCGGCAGCTAAATCCTCTGAAGAACTAATTACTGTAATATTTACATTGCTGATACCTTGTTTCCTCACCGCATCTAATGCGGCATTCAACCCTTCAGGAGCAATTATATCGGCTACTTCTGCTACGCCTAGAATCTTTAGCTTATCCACTGTGGCCTGGTCATTTGCCCACACTGTAATCGCAATACCGATTTTAGCTTCTTTTATTTTCCTTAATGCGGACAAACAGGAATTTTCAAATATGGTATTTGCATCAATAACCAAAGCGCCTTTAAAATGATCCGATTTCTCGAAAACACTCACAAATTTATCATTTACCCTGGCATCAAAACCGCTATTAACTTTCCTATCCAAAGCAGTAAAAACTTCTCCCCTGCTTTGCATTATGGGCACCTTTCTGTTTTCCGCGATAGTCGTCCATATCCTGCGCGGATTTTCTAATGCCAACTCTTTAGCTTGATCATTTATCCGAATATATGGGCTATGCGGATCCAGCGCTAAGAGGTAAGATAGCAATTCCTCTGTGTTTACACTTAAAAAGTTAATTCCCAAATCAATATATTTCCCTAACACTAAAACATTAGCCGGCTTAGCGATTTCCATTCCCACCATAAACCCATCCACACCCGGAACCAGCCCGGCTTCTTTCATAATCTTTATTGCCTTCTCAACGCTACCTAACTTCGTAGGCGAATCCAACCTTATTCCGATATTCTTACGCCCGGAAGCCGCTCTTGCTTTCTTGATCGCTTCTAACTGCCAACGGAAAAACTCCAGATAATCAGAATCGATTACTCGCTCTAATCCTTTAAAACCTAAATGCGGATTTTCATCGAACAATTCGTGTTTCCCGTCTTCTAACAATGCTTCATACGCTGGTTTTTCCAAATCATCGGTAGTATAAATAATCGGTAAATCTTGGGAAGTAACCGCGACTTTATCCATAATTGTCTTAAAAATAAAATCAACCACATATCCTTTCGCGCTCTTTCCGCCGAAACTTTCCTTTATCTCGCCATAAATAATAGGATCTAGATTTTGTTTCCCTATTCCTTCAATCTCCAAGAAAACCAAAGGATGTACCTTCATATTTTTAATTAGCTCGCTGGCATCCACTTCCACTGAACTGATTTTTTGCGGATTGCCGTCTTTCTGAGGCATTACCCATCCGGAAATAACAGGATCATAGGGAACATTGGCCAACTTTGCTTCTTCGTCAGCAATAACTTTATTTACTTTCGCGTACACATCTTTAACAACGCTTATTGATTTTATGCCGCAACGCACAAGAAAAGCGGCGAATGCAGGATCATTAGAAGGCCTTTGCCCGCAATATCCTGACCAGATCCCATATTCCGCGGCTTTTTTAATAACAATCTCCAACGCCACGAGCATCGCCGGATCACCTTCATCAAAATAAACTGTCATTTTTTCATTATCCCTGCCCAGCCCTAAGGTAAATTGGGTTAAATCGTTTGAACCAATAGACATAAAAGGCTTGGTGCCGTATTTTTTGGCTAAACCAGCCAGAGTCAGGTAGAAATCATCGGATTGAAATATAATAGATGCGGTTTCCACCATAATTCCAATTTGCGGTTTATCCTCATCATCGAATAAACCTACTTCCGCCATCAATTCTACTGCCTCAACCGCTTCTTCAACAGTTCTGACTACGGGAAGCATGATATCAATATTGGGCTGAAATTTTCGCGCTAACTTAATCGCTTTAAGCTCTAAAATAAAAGCATCGCGATAAGAAATATCCAACATGCGGTAAACCCCGCGAAAACCCAACATCGGATTGTTTTCTAGCGGTTCAAAAGCGGGTCCGCTGACTTGATTAAAGTATTCATTAGTCTTAAAATCAACGGTACGCGCCTTAATACGCTGCCCTTTCACCTGCGCGGAAGCGGTTTTAATCAGAGTTTGGGCGAGTTGATGAATAAAAAAATCTTCATAGGTTTTTATTTCCCTCTCTAAAAGAGGAGAATATCCTGCAGCAGCAATGATTCCTTCTATCTTTTGCCCAAAAGGAGCAAAAACATTCTTTTCGGCCCATTCTTTAGCCTGAGCGTCCTTAAAACCGTCTTTCTGGGCTTTATCCCAGATTAATCCGCCCAAAGGATGGATCAAAATCTTGGTGGTATGGGCAAACTCTTCGCGAAAAAGCCCATAGCCGTAATAGGAAATAAAATTAGAATATTGCCAAATCTTCATCGCAATATCATCAGAAGAATTGATAATCCCCAGCTCGGTTTTAGTTGGGCGTAAATCTTTAATTTTTGTATATTTAACATCTTTAACTATTTCCAGCCCGCCCCTATATACTTTACCTTCATTACCATCAACAGTAACCACTTCTCCTTCAACAAGAACCTGGGTTGCGTTCTTCGTTCCCACCGTGCAAGGAATTTCTAATTCTCGGGCAACTATAGCCGCGTGACAAGTAAGCCCGCCCTCATCAGTAATAATCGCCGCGGCTCTCTTCATTGCCGGAACCATATCCGGCTTAGTCATTGTGGCGACTAAAACATCTCCTGTTTTAACCCTGTTTATTTCTTCCGGAGAAGCATCTTTCAAAATCACTACTTTTCCTGACGCGGCCTTAGGCGCGCCATAAAGTCCGCTTAAAATAACTTCTTTATCTTTTTTGGATTCTTCCTTCACTCCGGAAATATCATCAATGACCGTATTCGGATGTTCTTCTAATTTTTTATTCCAAATAGTATCCGGACGCGCCTGCAATATCCAAAGTTTTCCATTTTTATCAAATGCCCACTCAACATCCATATATTTTCCCTTATAATGCTCATTAATTGCCTTTACCGCTTTTGCCAGCTCAATCATTTGTTCTTTAGTCAAAGCGAAATTATCACGTTCTTCCTTAGTTGTTTCTACGAATTCTGTCGCTTCTTTCGCTTTCAAACCAGGCTCTTTCTTGTAAACGACCTTTTTTTCTTTTGATCCTTTTATTTGTTCAATGATTATCGGTTCTCCGGTTTTTAAACTATACGTTCCCTTAATTGTGTCCGGGGTAATATCGCCGCCTACTACTGATTCACCTAAACCCCAATTCGCATTAGCAGTAAATCCCGGCATTCCGGTATTTACATCTACACCAAACACTACTCCAGCGACATCAGCATCTACCATAAGTTGAATTATTACGCTCAGATAGGCTAAATCGTGAGGATATCCTTTATGATGGCGATAATAAAGGGCCCGGTCAGTATACAAAGAAGCCCAATCGCTCTTAACCGCGGCAAGAACCGCTTTTATCCCCCGGATATTCAAATAAGTATCCTGCTGTCCAGCAAAAGAAGCGTCGGGAAGATCTTCAGCAGTAGCAGAACTGCGCACTGCGACTTCTACATCCGGCACGCCCGCTTTCTCACACATTTTTTGATACTCTTCTCTTATTACATTTTCTACTTCTTTGGGCATTTCTGCGGACTCGACAGCTTCGCGAATAAGCTTTCCCGCCCAACCAAGATCATCAGAATCGTAATCTATGCCATCTAAAATAAAATTCATAAACTCTCGCAAAGTCATAGTTTTTGTCTGCTCAGGAGATTTATTGGCTGACTCTATTGCCTGCTCATACTCTTTAATAAGGCCTTTTAGTTCTTGTAATTCCCCAGAAGGTTTAGCAACTTTTCCTGCCGCTTGTTCTCCTTGCCCTAACTCTTTCTCTAAACTATCCTTAATGCGCTGAACATCCCTAAGCTTTCTTTTCATCTTTTCAGCGATAATTGAATTTTTACTTCCACTTTCCCCGCTATTAATATGCTCGCGAAATGCTTTTGTGGTTAATGCCACAGCTTCAGGCACATCAATTCCCGCGACATGGCCTAACTCTCCTAAATTCGCCCCTTTTCCTCCGGCAACTGCTTTACCAAGATCATTATTAAGCAATTTACTAATCGGCACCATAATCTCCTGGATTAAATCTTGCTGCATCTCTGGCAGCTGCTGGCCTTTTCCCGCGGCTTTTCCTCGTAATTTATCCGAATTGCTTAAATTCGCGTAACCCTTCACAGGAACGCAGGTGAGGACAAAACTGGCTAAGACAACCCCGGTAATAAGTCTTGAAATTAGGCCTTTTTTAGGGAACTGCGCGGACATTTTCTTCTCCTTTAGTAGATAGAATTTCAATATTTTATAACTTATTATCTATGTTAAGCTTTTATGCCTGTTCAACCAGCTAGGACAAAAAATTATCTGAATTATTTAGATAATCTTCCTTGAAAGATTTCTCCCTAAAACACCCCCTAAAACATCCTTGTTACCGATTTTTTAAAAGTGCACTATTTATAAATTAAAAGTGCACTATCTTTAGTAGTTCTGTTTTAACCTTTTGGATGTCCAAAAGCCTGTCTTTATGCCAGAATCTTACTTCTGATAATCCGCCAGTGGTATAAGG
>JAUYBI010000063.1 GCA_030693145.1 Candidatus Omnitrophota bacterium | reverse complement strand
CCTTATACCACTGGCGGATTATCAGAAGTAAGATTCTGGCATAAAGACAGGCTTTTGGACATCCAAAAGGTTAAAACAGAACTACTAAAGATAGTGCACTTTTAATTTATAAATAGTGCACTTTTAAAAAATCGGTAACATAGAAAAAATTATTTAACAGTGTAACAAACCTTACTGATTAACAATAGTGGGGTGGGTTTAAACCCACCCTACTATTGAAAAATAGGGTTTAAACCCACCCTACTATAGAAAAATAGAACCGTCCCCTTTATTCTTTCCTATTTAATTTATTCAATCTTATTAATGAGGAACAGGCAAAGAAAGCTGGTTAATGCGGATAAAACGATCAGCCATTTTAAGCCGATAAGCGGAAGCAAAAAGGCGCCGGATAAATTACTGCTTACTCCGGCCAAATTATTTATACTGCATAAAAGCGCAAATGAAGTTGCCTCCAGCCCCTTAACCGAGTGGCGCGCCATAAAATCCATGACCATCAAAAATATAAACATCCCCAAGAAACTATAAACCACATCATAGGCTACCGCGGTTACCGGAGTATAATACAGGTAACTCAAAGTAGTTAATCCACCTAAAACTACCGAGTAATAGAGCCACTGCTTAATATTTATCTTTTGGCTAAATTTATAATAAAGTAACGCCCCGATAACCCCAAATACCGTACTCAGCGTGCCTAATGTTCCAATCCACATCTTCCCCCATTTAAAACTATCCCGCTGGATAAAAAACAAAGGGGTGCCAAAAGACGGCGCATATTTATACAAAAATATAAATAAACCGATAACTAATATTTTCTTATCGCTAAAAAGCCTTTTTAAATCCGCAAATAGGCTGGAATATTTTTTCTCTGTTTTCTCTTCTTGGTAAAAATACGCCGGTAAGCCCACGAGCAGATAAATTGGAATGAGGCACAAGAAACCTGCCTGATAACCCCATTTCTCGGCGATAAAACCTCCGCCGATTCCGGTAAATAACCCGGCGATTAAAATGGAAACCCACTGAATGCTCTGGATTTTCCCTGTCGCCTGGTATTTTTTGCCTTCCACGCACATGATGCCGTCAACCGCCACATCCCGAAAAGCGGCATTGCCGGAAGTAATGATCAGTAATGCCACCAGGATAAAAAGCGGCATCTGGATTAAACCTAAAAATAAAACAAAAACTATATCCAGCGCCAAAGAAATAAATATCCAGGCGCGTTTACTGAAGGCATTATCAATCAGATAACCGATCAACGGCTTAACCAGCCAGGCAAAGGTGGTCAGGCTGCCGATAAGCATGATTTTCTCGGGAGAAAAATTCAGGGTCTCTTTAAAATAATAAAATAACCCTTGGGCGGGCAGGCCTTCTATGCCTTGCGTAAAATAAACCGCACTGCTTAGAGCAAATATCCAAAATAGTTTTTTATCTTTCATATCAAAAATAAAGTAGGGGAGGTTTAAACCTCCCCTTATTAACAGTAGGGTGGGTTTAAACCCACCCTACTGTTTAAACCGGGTTTAATTTAATTAATTAAAAATTGTTTATTGGGCTTTCGCTGCATCCGGTTTAGCTGTTTCTACTGCTGCCACTACTACAGGCGCACCAGAGTTTACTGACTCAACCTTAACATTTTCAGTCTTTGGTATTTCCGTTTTCACTGCTTCAGCCGCAACCACATCAGTCTTTGGCTTTACAACACGTATATCGCGCATTAATGACTTGCTCTGCTTAACCGATAAAACCGCCAAAGCTAAACAAGTCAAGAAAAAAACAATCGACATAACCGTGGTTATACGCGTAAGAAAAGCACTGGTCTTGGTTCCAAACATCGACTCTACCCCGGCAAAACTTTCGACTAACCCGGCGCCTCTTCCGCGCTGAATTAAAACTAAACCGATTAAGACTACACAAGCAGTTACATGAATTATAATCAAAAATGTCATCATTTTACGACCTCACTAGCTCCCGTTACGATTGCACTAAAACTATCCGCCTTTAAGCTTGCCCCACCCACTAAAGCCCCGTCCACATCCGGCTTAGCGATTAATTCCCTGATATTATCCGGCTTTACACTCCCGCCATACTGAATTCTAATACTCTGAGCCGCTTCTTCACCATACATCTTTCTCAATAAATCCCGGATATATTTATGCACTTCCTGCGCTTGATCGCTGGTTGCGGTCTTACCCGTGCCAATAGCCCAAACCGGCTCATAAGCAATTACCGTTTTGATTATATCTAAAGCGCTAATCTCCGCCAGGCTGCCTTGAATATGATTCTGGACCACTTTAAAAGTATTACCTGATTCTCTTTCCTGCAAATTCTCCCCCACGCAAATAATCGGAGTCAGGCCATGCTTTAAACAGGCTTTAATTTTTTTATTTACCGTCTCATTAGTATCCCCGAAAAACTGCCTGCGTTCAGAGTGCCCGACAATAACATATTGACAGCCCGCGTCCTTAAGCATCGCCGCGGAAACCTCTCCGGTAAAAGCACCCTCTTCCTGCCAATAAATATCCTGAGCGCCTAAAGCAATATTACTTTCTTCCAGGTCATCCGCCAAATAAGCAAGCAACGTATAAGCCGGGCAAATTACAATATCCACATTCTCTATTTTGTAAAGCTCTCTTTTTAAAGCAACCGCCAACTCCTGGCCGTCTTTAAGAGTCTTATACATCTTCCAATTTCCAGCAATAATTAGTCTTCTCATTTGTCCGTAAGCGCGGCGATGCCGGGTAAAATTTTACCCTCCAAAAACTCCAGGCTTGCCCCTCCTCCAGTTGAAATATGCGACATCTTATTTTCTAAATTAAATTTAGCCATCGCCGCCGCCGTATCCCCTCCGCCGATAATGGAAGTAGTTTTTAAGGCAGCAATAAATTTAGCTACTTCTTGTGTTCCTTTACTAAATGCATCCATCTCAAATATTCCTAAGGGGCCATTCCAAACAATTGTCTTTGCGGATTTTAATTTCTCTTCGAATAATTTAATAGTCAAAGGACCGATATCCACGGCGATTTTACCCTCCGGTATACTTTCACCAACTATTTCGGTTTTTGCCGCCGGATCAATATTCTCCACCACCACGTGGTCAATCGGCAGAAGAATCGCTTTATTTAATTTTTTAGCCTGTTCTAAAATCGATTTAGCTAGATCTAGCTTTTCTTTCTCCAGCTTGGAATTACCAATCTGCCTGCCTTGCGCCTTCAAGAAAGTATAAGCCATACCGCCGCCGACGATAATCGCGTCGCATTTAGGAAGCAGGTTCTCAATAACCCCGATCTTATCCGACACCTTGGCTCCGCCTAAAATAACCATAAACGGTTTTTGGGGGTTACTCACTGCGCCGCCTAAATACTTAATCTCTTTCTCTAAAAGAAATCCGGCGGCAGATTTTAAGAAATGCGTAACCCCTTCAGTGGAAGCATGCGCGCGATGCGCCGTGCCAAAAGCATCATTGACAAAAATATCCGCCAAACCGGCTAACCTTTTGGCAAAATTCGCATCATTCGCCTCTTCTTCGGCATGATACCGCAAATTCTCCAGCAAAATTACCTTTTCTTTGGATTTATCGATATTCTGCTTGATATTATCGCCTACGCAGTCATTAAGGAACAAAACATCCTGGCCTAACAGCTCTTTTAAACGCGCGGCTGCCGGCTTAAGGCTGTATTTAGCAACCGGTTTTCCATCCGGCCTGCCCAAATGGCTCATGATTACCAATTTTTTAGCGCCATGCTCTAAAATATATTTAATAGTGGGCAGTGTCGCCTGAATGCGTATATCATCGGTAATATTAAGGCTGGCATCAAGCGGCACATTAAAATCCGCGCGCACCAGCACTGTTTTATCTTTCAAATCGATATCTTTTAAAGTTAATTTTCCCATTTTTTTGATTGCTTCGTCGCTACACTCCCCGCAATGACACTACACCCTTGTAGACAGTGTATGTAACTATATCAAACTCATTAGGATACAAAACAAATATTTTATAATCCCTGCTTAATAATATACTCGCACAGATCCACAACCCGGTTGGAATAACCCCACTCATTGTCATACCAGGCCAGCACTTTCACAAAATCATCCTGAATAATCTTGGTAATTTTAGCATCCACTACCGAGCTTAACGCGCAGTGGTTGAAATCAATGGAAACTACCGGATCCTCAGTATATCCGAGTATCCCCTTCATTGCGCCTTCGCTGGCTGCCTTAAAAGCAGCATTCAACTCTTCTACATTAGTTTTTTTAGCCAACATCACGGTTAAATCTACCACGGAAACATTCGGCGTAGGAACGCGAATCGCGAAACCGTCCAGCTTACCTTTTAATTCCGGGATAACTAACGAAATGGCCTTAGCCGCTCCGGTAGAGGTAGGAATCATCGAAACTGCGGCTGCCCGGGCGCGGCGTAAATCCGAATGCACCATGTCCTGCAACTTCTGGTCATTAGTATAGGAATGGATGGTCGTCATTAAACCCTTCAGTATCCCCCAATTATCCTGCATAACCTTGGCCACCGGCGCAAGGCAGTTAGTGGTACAAGAGGCGTTAGAAATTACGTGATGATTTTTAGGGTCATATTTTGATTCGTTCACTCCCAAAACAATGGTTATATCTTCCCCTTCAGCCGGGGCAGAAATAATAACTTTTTTGGCACCGCCCTTGGTGATATGATTCTCCGCGCCCCGCACTGTCTTGCCCTTCTTATTTACTCCGTCATGCTTAATGGTAAATAATCCGGTAGACTCCACCACAATCTCTACCCCTAAATCTTTCCAGGGTAACTCCGCCGGATCCATCTTACTTAAAACTTTAATCGCTTTACCGTTTACAGAGATAACATCGTCGGCAGTTGCTTTTACCTCGCCGTTAAAACGCCCGTGCACAGAATCATATTTAAAAAGATAAGCGTTGCTTTTGGCATCCGTCAAATCATTAATCGCCACCAACTCGATATCTTTACTATTTTTTTCTAAAATCGCCCGGGCCACTAAGCGGCCAATCCTGCCAAAACCATTAATTCCAACTTTAACAGCCATTTGATTCCTCCTATTGTTTAATATTTTTCTATTTTATCTTAATTTTAAACAACGTAACAAACTTTGCTTACCTCTATCAGTAGGTGACGTTTAAACGTCACCTACTAAGCAGTTGACTACTCTCTATACAGCTTTTAAATACTGCGCGGCTAATTCCGGCGGGGTCTGATCGAGGTAAAAACCTGTTCCCCACTCAAAACCTGCAACCTGCGTTAACTTGGGCATAATCTCGATATGCCAATGATAATATTCTACGCCGGCATCGCCATTAATCGGCCCGGAATGAAATATATAATTATACGACAAATTTATAAATACTTTTTTTAATTTCGTTAAAGTGTCCTTTAAAATCTGCGCCAGCGCCGCCACCTCTTCCGCGGACATATGGCAGAAACAACCGCTATGTTGTTTAGGCATAATCATAACCTCAAACGGAAACCGGGAAACAAAGGGGCAAAACGAAATAAAATACTTATTTTCTAAAATTACCCTCTCTTTATCCCGGAGCTCCTGACGGATAATATCGCAATAAATACAACGCTCGCGATAATTATAATAATCCCGCGCCCCGTGAATCTCTTCCAGCGCGTTTTTGGGCACCATCGGAAGAGCGATCAATTGCGTATGCGGATGCTCCAGAGAAGCCCCGGCGGCAGCGCCATAATTACGAAAAACCATAATATATTTAAAACGGCTGTCTCTGCTTAAATCCACTGCGCGCGTACAACACATCTTTAGGTAACTTTCGATTTCCTGCTCCAAGAGATCCGGGATATCTTTATGATGATACGGGCTCTCAATTAAAACTTCATGCGCCCCGATCCCGTTAGACATATCATAAATACCTAATCCCCGGCGCTCAAGCTCGCCTTCAATCTGCAAGGCGGGAAATTTATTCGCTACTACCCGCACCTGCCAGCCCGGAGTATTCGCCACCGTACTGGGATCGCGCAAACAACTTATCTCCGGCGGAGTCATAAATTCATTACCGTAGCAAAACGGGCAGAGGTCTCCGCCGGGAATATACTGCTCATATTTAAAATCTTCCGGTTTCTTCGGATGATCCGTATCCACAATCACCCAGCGGCCAACCACCGGATCTCTTCTTAATTCACCCATTAAATTTTTACCTCTCTTAAAAATTTAGCGGTATCTTCAGGCGGCAGCGGACAAATATAAAAACCCGTCCCCCATTCAAAACCCGCCACCTTAGTTAAGCGGGGCATAATCTCGATATGCCAATGATAATCCTGATCAATCGTCTTCCAGTAGCCCACCTTCTCCCGGCGAAAAGGCGCGGTATGAATAACATAATTATAATCCGGGTCATTCAATCCGATCTTTAACTTTAAAAGCACCGTTTTAAGCACGCGGGCCAGATTTCCCCTGGATTCCGCATCCATACAAGTATAATCACTGCAATGCTTCTTCGGTAAAATCCAGGTCTCAAAAGGAAAACGCGCGGCAAACGGGCTAACCGCAACAAAACCATCAAAATCTAAAATCACGCGCTCTTTTTCCGCCAACTCCTGTTTAATTAAATCACAAAACACGCAACGTTCATGATATTCATAATAAAGCCGCGCGCCGGCCAATTCCTCTTTGACCCGTTTAGGATTAACCGGAGTGGCAATTAACTGGCTCCGCGCGTGCCGGATTCCTGTACTGCCCGAGCCTTTGCCATAATTTTTAAATACCAAAACATACTTTAAACGCGTATCTTTTTCCAAATCCATTATTCTATCGGAATAACAATTAAGCACCCGGGTAATCTGCTCTTCGCTTAAATCCGCCATATTAGCAATATGCTGATTTGTCTCTACCACAACTTCATGCGCCCCTACGCCATTCATCACATCATAAACGCCGTTTCCGCGGCGGTCCAGGTCACCTTCCACTCTTAAAAAAGGAGAAATACTGGGAATAACGCGCAGATCCCAACCCGGGCCATTACGCGTAGAATTACGCGGCCGGATAGCATAAATTTCAGGCGGAGTCTTTCCTTCTCTGCCTTCACAAAATGGACAGGCTGACTGATCTTCCTGATCTTTAAGCTGGCCGGCAAACTGATCGGGCCGCCGCGCGCGTTCGGTGGCGATAATTACCCACCGGCCTATAATTGGGTCCTTCCTTAATTCTGGCATAAGCAATAATTATAACAGAACTCCTAAAAGTTGCAACAAATTTTCAGTAGAGTTCAGTAGAGTTCAGTAAAGTTCAGTAGAGTTCAGTAGAGTTCAGTAGGGTTTTCAGTAGGGGAGGTTTAAAGAACCCTGCCGACTTTCCGTAGGGTGGGTTTAAACCCACCCTACTATTGTTAATAAACCCTACTCTCAACAGTAGGGGAGGTTTAAACCTCCCCTACTGTATTCTCTTCCCTAAAACTTCCCCGGCAATCAACTTGTGTCCGATGATAAAATTCTGCGCGGACATACGCTTTCCCGCTTCCAGCTGCAGCTCTTTAATTTCTAAGAAACCCCTGGCGCAAGCCACCACAATACCATGCTTGTCCGCCCTCACCACTTCCCCGGGCACAGGCTTGTGAACTGAGAATAACGGCAAAACCTCCGTCCAGAATATTTTAAGTATTTTACCGCGATAACCCGTAAATGCCCCTGGCCAGGGCAGGACCCCTCTTACCTGATTATGTATATTCACGGCAGGAACAGCCCAGTCGATTAAGCCGTCTTCTTTTTTCAGTTTTGGCGCGATAATTACCTTATCTTCATCCTGTTCTAATAAACGATAATTCCTGCTATCAATTATCTTCAGCGCGTCTATTAACAGCTCCGCCCCCGCATAACGCAGCTTCTCCTCAAGGCTTACCGCGGTATCCTTCTCTTCAATTTTTGTTTCCTTTTGCAGAATAACCGGGCCGGAGTCCATTTTAAGGCTCACATACATAATACTCACCCCGGCCTTCTTCTCGGCGTTAATTATCGCCCAGTTAATCGGAGCCGCCCCCCGGTAACGCGGCAGAAGCGAAGCATGGATATTAATCGGCATAATCTTCGGAATATCTAAAACTTCCTGGGAAAATATCTGGCCATATGCCACAATCACAAAAAGATCCGCATCCAGGCCTTTTAAAAATTTTACGCTTTCTTTGGATTTGATATTTTCCGGCTGGAATATTTTAAGTTTCGCCAAAACAGCCGTGCTTTTAACATCCGTGCCGGTAACCTGCAGGTGCCTGCCTTTTTGTTTATCCGGCTGGGTAACCACACAAACCAGCTCATGCCTGCTTTTTATCAAAGCTTCTAATGCAGGAACCGCAAAATGCGCGCTGCCAAAGAATATTATCCTCATCTCTTCCTAACCCCTATTTAGTAGGGTGGGTTTAAACCCACCCTACCCTATTAATAACTATACCGGGTCCACATCTACTGTCACTATTATACCTGAAAGATGGGTTTCTTTTAAGTGTAATTTTAAAAAATGGCTGGCTTTCTCTACGCTCGGGGAGCGCATTAATATCTGGTAATAAAAATTCCCGCGCAATTGCGCCGGTTGCCCGGGATTAAGAGAGAGCAGCTTAAGGCTGGCGGTTTTAATTTTATTTAATCTTTGAAATAAATCTTGCGCCGCTTTTTTAACTTTCTCCAGATCCACTCCCCTGATCTTAAGTAAGATCATATGTTTAAAAGGAGCGAAATTCAGTTGCTTGCGCTGCCTGAGCTCCTCTTTTAGAAAAATCTGAGGGTCATTCTTAATCAACGCCTGAAAACAATGGTGATTAACATTAGCGCTCTGAATAATCATTTTTTTAGCAGTCAAACTCACTAAGCCTGCCAGCAAAGCAAATGTCTTCTCCGCTGCCCGAAAATCCACCCGGTTGAGCGAATTATCAATTACCATCACCCCGATTAAATCAAAATTCAACTCTTGATGATTAATTATCGCGCTGGTCGCCACCACTATATCCTGGCCCAGGCGTGCCTGCGGGAAAATCCTGGCCAATTCACTCTCTACCTTTTCCGTGCCTAACCCAAAATATTTAATATAGCCGGCATTACAATCCGGGCAGATTTTCGGCACCGGCATTTCAAAATTGCAATGATGGCATTTTAATTTATCCAGCTCAAAATGCAGCACCAGATTAATATTACAGCGCGGGCATTTCAAAGCTGAGCCGCAATCATGGCAGGCAACCGTAGTAGCAAAACCTTTGCGATTAACTACCAATAAGACTTTACCTTTTTCAACCAGGGCCAGTTGTATCGCATCCAGCAAAAACTTTGAAAACATAGGCTTGTTTTTTCTTTCCGCGTAAGCCAACCGGCGCACGTCAATGACTTTAACTTGCGGGTAGGTGAGTTTTGGGGGAATAATTTCAAGATCCAGTTCACCTTTTTGCAGCAGATAAAAACTCTCCAAAGATAAACAATGACTGCCCAAAATGACTTTCGCCCCGCAAATCTCAGCGCGCATCAATCCCACCTGGCAGGCGTGATAATGCGGCGACTGCTCCTGCTTATAGACAGAATCCTCCGGCTGATCAATAATAATCACCCCTAGATTATTCACCGGAGAAAAAACACTGGAACGCGTACCAACCACAACGCAATAACCTGCTTGCCTGATTTTTTCCCAAACCTCCAGCTCCTTAGGCTGCTTGCGGAAGGCGATAAAAACTTCTTTCCCCAAACTATTCTGAATTATCTCTTTTAACCTTTCCACTGCCGGGATATTACTACACAGAATAATTACCGACTTTTCAGCGGCCAAAACTTTCTTAATTTCCCTCAGGTAAACCGGTATTCTATCCTGCCCCTGAACAAAAAGTGGACGGTTCTCTTTTTCTTTTTCCAGAAGAATAGGAATAAATGGGACCGTTTCTATTTTTCTATCATTTATTTTACCTTTCCTGGTTTCATCCGGAAGAGCGGCATCGATGGCTTCTCCCCAAGAACAACAATAATATTCCGACAGCTCTTTAGTCAACTGTAGCATGGCGCCATTCAGGACCGGAAAGAAGTCAATAACCGAAACAATCTCTTTTAATTTTTTGATTTTAGTTTTATTATTTAATCCGACTACGTAGGCAACTTCTTTTTTGTTGCGGAAATTTACCCAGGCTCTTGCTCCAATACTAATCTTTCCTTCCAGTCCCACCGGAACAATGTAATCAAACGGGCCGTCAATGGGCAGGCCGAATACGACATTAGCATATAACACTGGCCAACTCCCGGCAGGCAAATGGCTTAGCCGCAGCCATGATATTATTTTTTAAGCCCTGAAGCTTTTCAGGATTGTTCTTTAAGTCCACAATCAGTTGGTTAATTTGCTTAATGTTTTCAGGCGCATAACCTATAGCGCAACAGGTGGCTAAAATCCGGATGTTTTCCTTCTCCTGTCCGGGTATAGCCGAGATAAAAATAGGAAACAGCTCCATATTAATTAATTCCGCGATACTGGAACCTCCGGGCTTAGTAATAATGATATCGGAAACTGCCATAAGTTCTTCGGCATTATGGATAAAACCAAAAACCTTGACGTTATTTAAGTTTTCCTTCTGCAGGCGGCTAAACAAAGCCCGGTTATTGGCGCAAACTACCAGCACCTGGGCAACCGTAGAAACATCCCGGGCAATCTCCTCTAAAGGGCCAAGCCCGAATGAACCGGTCATCAGTAGCACAGTAAACATATCCGCCTTGATACCCAGTTTAGATGCCAGGGCGGCTCTATTCTGATTTCTCATAAAATTAGAGCCAAAGGGAATACCGGAGTCTTTGATCTTTGATTCTTTTACCCCCATCGTTAACAACTTATCCTTGGCCGCTTTCGAAGCAGCAATATAAATATCCGTTCCTTTAGCTATCCAAAACGGATGCACCCCGAAATCCGTGATCACCGTAACTAATTTCGACTTGATCTTATTTTTTAATTTTAAATTAGAGGCCAATTCTGAATTGAGAAAATGCGTGGAGATGATAAAATCGAAATTTTCATCCTCAAGATAGCGGATAAATTTTCGACAGCTAAAATAATTCACCATCCGGGCAAGTTCACGGCTAAACCAGCGGGTTAATTTAAATTCGGTCATCCAAAAAAAGAACCCCCAGAGCCAGGAAACATAATGCACTAAAAACGGATAGCCGTTATTATAACAAAAACGAAAAAAAGGATTGGCAAAAGGCAATAGATCAACCAATTCCAGGCTTAAATCCTGGCGATTATCTTTTAGATAACTATGTACTGCCTCAGCCACCCGGCGATGCCCCGCCCCAGCCGAAACATAAGTAATTAATACTCTCATATCAGTAGACAGTCTATGTAACTATCTCAAACTCTTTAAGATACAAAACAAATATTTAAATTAAAAATTTCGCTGCTTCCAGCAGGCCCTTAAACACAAAATCCGGTTTTGCTTCCCAGTTTTTCTGATTAGACAATTTCTCTTTGCCGGAAAGAATAAGAATGGATTTAGCGCCTACGGCCTGCGCGGTGAGCACATCGCGGATAGTATCACCCACAAAATATGCCTTTTTCAGGTTAACTTTAAATTCCCGCGCGGCTTGCTTAAGCAAACCCGGTTTGGGCTTGCGGCATAAACAACCTGCTTCTTTACGATGCGTGCAATAATAAACCTGATCAATCCTGCCCCCCGCCTCATTAATATCCATAAGCATCTTAACAGTTATCGCGTCCAGTGTCTTTTGGCTATATATACCCTTGCCCACCCCAGCCTGATTCGATACTACAAATACCTTAAAACCCGCCCCACTCAGCAAAGCAATTGCTTCCTTTGCGCGCGGAAGAAATCTAAACTTCTTCAGTGACGTTACATATCGCCTATCGCCGGGATATTTATTAATAACGCCATCTCTATCTAAAAATACTACTTTCATATTATCTATTCTTATTTTGCATTTCTCTGAATTTAGCGTAACTTAATATCTGATACAGCGTATCAAAGAAAGCAATAATAAATCCGTACATGCCATCCTTGCGCCCCTTTTTCCCAAAATATCTCCTAAAAAATCTATCCACCGCTCTCCAGGTTGCCCACAATAGCGTCATCTTGCGCCCGGTAGTAATCCATTTTTGCGCTTCCAAGGTTGACTGGCGATTAACGCTATTTAAGAAATGTTCTAAATCAGGATATCCTTTATGAATAATATCAGCATGCAAATGTCCACAAGCTCCGTCAATAAAAGCCCGTGGATGCACTACTGCCTCTTCATATTTAAATTTATCTTTTTTAAACAAACGCACCTTTGACGCCGGATACCAACCGCCATATTTTACCCAATAATTGCTGATATAATTACGTAAAGGAATGTCATAAGCCACAAACTTATCTGACTCAATGGCCTTTTCAATGGCAATTTTTAACTCAGGCATAACCATCTCGTCTGCATCTAAACTTAAAACCCACCGATTCCTTGCCTGTGCATATCCCCAATTTCGGTGTTTCCCCTCAACATCCATTTTTCGATAAAAAACCCTGGCATTATATTTTTTAACAATTTCAACTGTCTTATCTGTACTTTCATCGTCGACCACAATAATTTCATCCGCCCATTTCACTGACTCCAGGCACTCTGCAATACAAGCTTCTTCATTTTTTGTTAAAATCATCACCGATAACTTAGCCATGGATATAATCCCTCACAGATTGAATAATATAATCTTTTTCCTCCAGACTCAATTCAGGATAAATCGGTAAAGTAAATGTTTGCCTTGCCGCCTTCTCTGCTTCTGGAAAATCTCCTATTTTATACCCTAAATATTTAAAACATTTTTGAAGATGCAGCGGCACCGGATAGAACACCCGCGAATCAATACCATGGGACTGCAAATACTCCACAAACCCCTTATTGGAAACTGGCGCCCTTAAAGTATACTGATGATAAATATGCGTGGTATAGCTAGGCACAAACGGCGTCTTTATTCCCAACCCCGCGAGATTTTTATTATAATACTGCGCGACCTCCTGCCTCTTCTTATTCCATTCATCCAGATATTTTAACTTAACATCCAGAACCACTGCCTGAATCGAATCCATGCGGTTATTGCGGCCTAAAACCAAATGATAATATTTATTTTTATTCCCCTGATTACGTAAAATCTTTAGCTTTTCCGCCAATCCTTTATTATTCGTTAAAATTAATCCGGCATCGCCAAAGGCGCCGATATTTTTACCCGGATAAAAACTTACCGTGCCGCAATCTCCCAGCGTCCCGGCTTTTTTCCCCCGATACTCAGCGCCAAATGCCTGCGCTGTATCCTCAACAACTTTAATTTTATACTTACGCGCCAGTTTTAAAATCCCATCCATATCCGCGCACATCCCATAAAGATGCACCGGAATAATCGCTTTAATTTTGAATTTATTTTTCCGGGATAAAATCTTTTCCACGCCTTCTAAAGAAATATTATAAGTATCCCGGCCTATATCCGCAAAAACCGGCCGCGCTCCCATAGCCGCTATTGCTCCGGCAGTGGCATAATAAGTAAACGCCGGGCAAATTACCCCATCCCCGGCTTTAATTCCCAACGCCAACAAAGCCAAACTTATCGCGTCCGTACCGTTGGAAACCCCAATGGCATATTTTGCCCCGGAATATGCAACCACCTGCCGCTCAAATTTATCCACCCCGGCTCCCAATATAAAACTCGTATTATCAATCACTTCTTTTATCGCCGCATCCAATTCCCGGCGGATCGGCGCAATTTGTTTCTTAAGATCCAACGCAGCTATTTTCATAAGTAGACAGTCTATGTAACTATCTCAATCTCTTTGAGATACAAAACAATTATTTAATTTAATAATCTCACCGCTGCAGCAAACACCGCCTCGACACTCACCTGTTTCAAACATTCCCTATCCTGATCACACGCCGCAAGCCTGAAATTCTTATAACACGGCCGGCAAGCCATATCCCATTTCAAAACTACATGGTTGTTATTCTCAGGATACGGCCCATACACCGCCTCGCTCACCGGGCCAAATATTGAAACTGACCTCACCCCCAAAGCCACGGCCATATGCATCGGCCCGCCGTCATTAGTAATCAATAAATTACAATTCATAATTATCCCCGGTAAAATCTCCAATCCCGTCTTACCCGTCAAATCTATCGGCTTATTGCGCATCGCATACACCATCACCTCGGCGATCTTGCGTTCTGACGCATCCCCCAAAATCACCACCTTGGCCTTAAACTCATTAATCAGCTTATCCGCTACTTGGGCAAATTTTAATGCCGGCCAGTGCTTGTAAGGCGCGTCTTTACCCCAGCTGCCGCCAGCACCGGGCGCAATACCAATTACCAAATCCTTCTCTTCGATTCCGGATGCCGCCAGCACATTTTTTGCCTTCATTTCGCTGCTAGAAGAAACAACCAAAAATAAATTTTTTTCACCAACCGGAATATCTAAAAATTTAAGCAGCTCTAAATAATACTCCACCACGTGCCGATGCTCATAACCATCTATCTCCACGCGGTTGCTGAGGAATCTCCCCCTGCCCTTATAATTAAATCCGATGCGCCTGCCTATCCCGATTATTTTTGTAAATAGACTATAACGGTGATCTAAAGAAAAATCAAGGCAAATATCAAAACGCTCTTTTTTTATCTCCCAGATTAATATCATCGCGCTCCAGATGCCCCTAAAGAACGACTCCTGATAAATTTTCTTAATATCTCCACGCGAAAGAGCAAAAACCTTATTTATCTGAGGGTTGGTTTCCAGGATCGGCTTAACCCGTAAATTCGACCAGTAGCCGATAAAACTATCCGGATAACACCCCTTAATCGCCTTGATTACCGGCGTGGTAAACAAAACATCCCCAATCCCAAACGGATTAATCATCAGAATTTTATTCATAAACTAACTCCGCTCAAAAACATCTATTAAATCTATTTCACCCATATTTCTCAATATATTTATAATCACCTTGCGCAGCTTAGGAGTAAAACTCATGAAGAAAAACTTCAACTTATCAGCTTCGCCTTTATCAAGCAGTGCCCTTATTATTCTAATTGCTGCTTCTTGGTCTTTTTCTCCTTTATCTTTATTTTTTCTTTCTTTTGATATAACTAATTTGTGAAGAGCAAAAACAGCAGGGTGCGGTAAATTTATTTTAAAACCATTAACTTCTACGTTTATAATCTTTGTAGTCAGAAGATTAAGATACCTGAGGCTTTGCGCGTTTAAACCAAGTTGCGGCAGTTTAAATGGTTTATTTAATCCAGCACCCCTTTCAGGCACTAAAAACTCTAAACTAAGATCAGGGTGCTCCAATTTCATGTAACCTTGTGGCCCGCTAAAACCTAAAACAAAACCCAGATCTTTCAGTAAATTTTCTATATCTACTTTAACTTTAATATTTAAAGGCAAAGGAACTAATAAATCTACATCTCTAGTCGTTATAGAAGTAACGTAACTGGTTCCTAAGAAATACTCCTTGTAAAGGGGGATGCACCAACTGCCGATAAGGACAATATTTTTTAACACACCAACCTTATTGATTCTTTTTAAAACTTCAATAAACAGTTTATACTGGCTGTTTTCCACGTAAAGTACTCCGTAAAAATTTAACCTGTTTATTTAGCTTACTCAAAGACTTACGGTAATTGGCACGCTTAAGCTGCAAAGACTTATATGTTTTAACTTCATCAGATGAAAGCTTGCCCTTATAATTGTATAGAAACTTATCCTTACGCCTTTGAACTAAATAAAAATAATAGTGCCCTTTAATTTTTTTACGAGCAAGGCACCCCTTAGGAAGTTTATCAAGTTCCTCTGTAAATCTTTTCTTCATACGCAAAGAATTACCCAATTCCTCTGCCAACACCCCTTTAATTAAACCTTTCATATAGTCGCTCCTGTTAACCAACAATTTATATAATAATATAAACCGTTGGTTAACTTATGTCAACAATAAATTTATAATTACCGCTTAAAATCATCTTGGAATCTTTCAATATCATCTTCTCCCAGATACGCGCCGGTCTGCACCTCAACAATTCTTAAAGGCTGATTAGTAGTATTTTCTAAGCGATGTTTTTTGCCTTTTGATATATAAATACTCTGGTTACTCTGCACCCGGCAAACTTTCTGTCCGCTGACTACCTTAGCTGCGCCAGAGACCACTACCCAATGTTCAGCGCGGCTTTTATGCCGCTGTAAACTTAAACGTTTATGCGGCGTAATTTCAATAAGTTTGATCTTAAAACCAACTCCTTGCTGTAAAACCGTAAATGATCCCCATGGCCTTCTCTCATTTAAATGCACTAGATGCTCTTTACGATTTAAAGACTTCATCAAATCAACCAATTTTTTAACGTCCTGAGTTCTCTTCCTATTACAAACTAACAGAGCATCCGGAGTATCCGCAATTACCGTATTTTTAATACCAATAGTTGAAACTAATCGATTACCTCTAGAGAATACACAAACGCCTTGGCTATCTAAGTTCAAAGTATCACCGCTGGCGATGTTACCCATTCTATCTTTCGGGAAAATTTCCGATAAAGCCTCCCAACTGCCTAAATCCGTCCAATAAAAGTCAGAGGGAATAAGCGCAATACGTTTAGAGTGCTCCATAATCCCGTAATCAACTGAAATAGCTTCAATCCGCGGCCAAACACCGGCAATATCAACTACGGAATTTATTAATTGCAGATTAGCATACAATCCGGGTAAATATTTCTTAACTTCCTCCAGAAAAACTGAAGCCTTCCAGATAAACATCCCGCTGTTCCAGAAAAATTGCTTATCTTTAAAATATTTCTTGGCCTTATTTAAATCCGGTTTCTCCAAAAATTTATCCACTACAAAATGCCCGTTCTCCCTGTAACCCGCCTTTATATATCCATATCCCGTAGACGGCGCGCTCGGCTTAATTCCTATCGTCACCAGAAAATCTTTCCTGGCGCAGGCAATTGCCTTTTTAATTGTCTTTTTAAAATTTTCCACATTCTTAATATAATGGTCCGAAGGCAAAACCAAAAGCACTGCCTCTTTATCCAGCCGGCTGATTAATTTTGCGCATAGCCCAACTGCCGGAGCAGTATTCTTACCCAGCGGCTCTAAAATTATATTCTTATCCGGAATGCGAAACTTAGCAATCTGAGCCTTAACTTCATAAAAATATATTTTATTGGTAATAATATAAGTGCGCGCCGGATCCACCACGCCTTTTAACCGCTGGATAGTCGCCTGCAGCAGGCTCATCTCTCCAATAATTTTCATAAACTGCTTTGGCTCAAGCTCGCGCGAAAACGGCCAAAACCTGCTTCCCACTCCACCGGCTAGAATTACAGCATAATTCATCTATTCAATCTCTCCTTTACCTCATTAAATACTTCATCCACGGTTATAGCATTTAAATTTGATTTCTCTATTACCAAATGGCCATTTCCCCACGGCCCCCAGCGTTGCGCGGTTTTGCCCGGCAGATCATTCCTGAACAACGCGATTACCGACGTCTCCACAGCCGCGGCCAAATGCATTGGCCCGCTATCGCAGGAAATAAGCAAAGAGCAGCGTTTCAATAATGCCGCTAATTCCACCAAAGAAGTTTTATTGATCATATTAATAATACCATCACTAGAGGGGACTGTCCCCGAAGGGGACTGTCCCCGATCTTCAGTTCTCCCCACAAACACAACCTTCACCTTAGAGGGGACTGTCCCCGCAGGGGACTGTCCCCGATATTCCATAATTCTCCGCGCTAACTCCCCAAACCTCTCAGCCGGCCACTGTTTAACCGGGTCGCTGGTAAACGGATGAATCGCAATCGCCCCCGCTAAAAATTCATACTTGTCATCGCGAGGAAGCATGAGCCACTCTGTGTCATTGCGAGGCGCCGCAGGCGCCGCAGGCGCCGAAGCAATCTCGTCATTCTTCGCCCCCAACAACCCCACCAACTCCAAATTACAATCCACTTCATGCCGCGTGCCTTGGTGTTTAGTATCTTTTAATTTATGCGTCAGCAAAAATCCCCATTTCCTGTCATAGCCAACGCGCGCGGGAATCCCGGCCCAAAAAACAGCCCAATGCGCTTCTTTAGTGGGGTTTAAAACAACACCGAGGCCAAACTTATGCTTCCTTAAATTTCCCTTAACTTCATCCCAAACCACCACCGCATCAACACATTCAACCGCGCCTGCTAACTCGCAAACCGCGGAATTTACCGCCAAGGTAAGTTTTGCCTGTGGATATAATTTTTTCAGCGCGCGCATTGCCGGGATATTCAGCAGAAACTCTCCAAACCGGTCACTGCGTATTACAAGTATATTTTTAAAATTCATAGACAGTCTATGTTATTTTTTCTCATTAACCGCCAGGTCAATGAATTTATCAAGATGATCCGCCAAAAACATCGGGATATTAATAAGATTATTATCTTTTTTAAGATTCTTTAGTGAAAACCTCACCCGTATCAATGGGGCATATTTTTGATTGTACAAGGTGAAACTTTTGCCTCGCACATTTTCATCCGACTTAACTTCTATCGGAAGAATATCGTTACCGCGTTGAATAGTAAAATCAACCTCGGCTGTCGCGCCGCTAGACCAGTATCTCGGTAAACCTTCATATTGAGTCACAAGGCTTTGCAAAATATAGTTCTCGGAGAGCGCCCCTTTAAACTCCGAGAACAACCTATTACCTTCACCAAACGACACCGGGTCAAGAAATGCCAGCCGGCGCAAAAGCCCGACATCAACCGCGTAAAGTTTAAACGCGCCCGGGTCATCATACGCTGAGATAGGAAGGCTCGGTTTTGTGTTACGATATATTTTGTACCCCAGCCCGGCATTACAAAGCCAGGTCAGCGCGTCTTCATACTCTCTTGCTCTTACCCCAACTTTAACCGCCCTATACATAAACTTCTTATTCTCTCTTGAAAGCTGAGACGGGATCGACGACCAGATCAATCCCAGTTTGGCAATATCCTTTATTTGGGCGTGTTTTGAAAAATCAAGTTCATACGCATCCAATATATTCCGCAATACTTTTTGAACCCGCGCGACATCCCTCTCTTCCGCCCAGGCGCGTACTGATTCCGGCATACCTCCGGTAATAAAATACATCTTTAATTTTTCATATAACTGATTAAAAAAAATATCCGGGATAGGATCTAAACCGTCAATATTATCAATATATTGGACAAGCTTTTCTTCTCCCATTGCCAACAAAAACTCTGTAAACGTCATCGGATATATCACTAGAAACTCAACTTTTCCAACGGGAAACGACGCCGGTTTTGACACCTTGATCCCCAATAACGATCCCGCGCAGGCAATATGATATTCCGGCGTGGTTTCGCAAAAATATTTCAACGCGTTGAGCGCCGCGTTACATTCCTGAATCTCATCAAAAATAATAAGCGTCTTTCCCGGAAGAATCGGAGCGCCATTGATCAAAGTAAGATTTTGAAGGAGCCTTTGAACATCTTTGGTCGTTTCGAAATATTGTTTTAATTCTCCCTGCTCATCAAAATTAAAATAAGCCGTATTTTCGTAATATTTTTTACCAAATTCCTTTAACAACCACGTCTTACCAACCTGACGAACGCCTTTCAAAATAAGCGGCTTTCTCTGTTCCGACTTCTTCCATAAAATTAATTGCTTTATTATTGATCGTCTCATAGACACCTTTTGGTTTAGTTTATGTGATAAAAATCACTCTTATCTAACTAAAGTATATATCAAATACGAAGAATTGCAAGTCTTTTTACAATAACAAAAGTTCAGCATCCCGTTGTTTTATCCTTTGGATGTACTGTTACATCCTCAACAACAAACTAGCACTCATTAACTGTCGCAGAAAAGGCCAAAATCTAACTAAAAATATTTGTTCTATATCTCTTTATATTCCAAGATGTTAGCTACACTGTCTATACTGCTATTACAATTTTCTCAACAAATAACTTGTACTCCGTCCGCCGGCAGAATTTTTGATGAGAATCTTTTTTTCAACAAGTTCGAGAATATCCCGTAGGGCCGTATCCTGCGAACATTTTGCTATTTTTCCCCATTTGGAAGACGTAAGCACACCTTCAAATCCATCAAATAATTTGTTAATAATTATTCTTTGCCGTTCATTGAACGATTCGGACGGGTGAAGCTCCCAAAAATGCGCTTTCCTAAAAACCTCCGCCAAAGTGCTTTCCGTTAAGCTAAGCGCCCGATCCAAACAGGCCAAGAACCATTCAAGCCAAGCGGTGATATCCATGTGCGTATTCTTCTGCGTCTTCTCGAGCACTTCATAATAAGCATTTCGTTCTTTACGAATTTGCACGGACATGCTGTAAAAACGCTGCGCGCTTCCGTCAGCGCGGGCAAGCTGCATATCCGTGATCGCTCGCGCTATGCGGCCATTGCCATCCTCAAAAGGATGAATAGTCACAAACCAGAAATGGGCAATTCCCGCCTTTAACACCGCGTCGATTTCCGTGGCACTGTTAAACCAATCGAGGAAATTCTTCATTTCCAGATCAAGACGGGCGGCGTCCGGAGCTTCAAAATGTACTCGCTTGCGCCCCAATACACCAGAAACGATCTGCATCGGACCGCGGCTATTATCGCGCCAGGAACCAACAACAATTTTACGCATCCCGCTATGCCCTGTAGGAAACAGGCACGCGTGCCAGCCAAGCAGGCGATCTTTTGTAAGTGGCTTATCAAAATTCTGCGTTGCGTCCAGCATCATCTCCACCACGCCATCGATATGACGATCGGAAGCAACAATACCGCCAATATCCATTCCGAGCCTTCGGGCAATGGATGAGCGCACCTGTTTAGGATCAAGAACCTCACCTTCAATTTCACTACTTTTTAAAACATCAAGCGTAAGGGTCTGTAACAAAGCCTCTGCCCGTAAAGGAAACCCCATCGCCTCCATGCGCCCCATCAATCTGCCTTGGCGATTACGTACTACGCCAAGTGAGGTCGCAATATGTTCATGCTCCCATATAAACTTCGGCCAAACATCAAGTTGGTGGATATATCTCATTATTCTACGTACTCCATGCGGAGAATATAGCATATATTCTCCGCATTTACAAGTATAAACCTGCCTAAACCTTGAGTATTTGTTCTATATCTCTTTACATTCCAAGATGTTAGATACACTGTCTATATTACTCTTTAATATGAATCTTTCTTGCTTCTGAATAAATTATAATACCCTGAAAGCTTTAACCGGAAGGAAAAAGGTTTAACCATGTCGAAATTAGTCGGTTTGACTCTTTTGAGTTCATAAACATCACGATTAAACCTATCCGCCCCTCGATTCGTAGTACAGGCGCCCTTATAACCTGCCTCTTTAACTAATTTTTTGACGATTTCGTTAAAACCGCCGGCAGGGTAACAAAAATAATCCGCCGGGGCGCCTATTTCCCGCTCAATTGCTTTCTTAGGCCCGGCTATTTCCTCACGCGCGGCTCCTGTATCCTGCGCAAGCCCAAGATAAAAATGAGTCTTGGTATGCCCGCCAAAATATATTCTGTTTTTAGACATAATCCTAACCTCATCCCAATTTAAAAAACCTTTTCTCCCCATAAAATCCGTGGGGAGAAATATCGTAGCCGGAAAACCAAACTCCTTAAAAACCGGATAGGCATATATAAAATTATCTTCGTATCCGTCATCAAGAGTAATAACAACCTTATTTCTTTTAAGCCGCCTTTTATCTTTAATACTCCTGGCCAATTCATCTAAAGTGATCACCTCATAGCCGTTTCTCTTAATATATTCCATCTGCTTAAGCAGATTCTCCGGAGTAACAAAAAAAGTGCCCTTTTCATAGCTAATACTGTGATACATCAAAATTGGCGTAGTATACTTTGGGGAAATCCAAAAAAAATAAAAAACTCCCAGAAAAATGACCAGTGAAGATAAGAATATAGATATTTTTTTCATAATATTATTCATTGCGAAATAGGCACTTCGATTATACGCATTTTTTTCCTTACCGCTTTAGTTAAAATCTCAAACGCAATATTAGCGCTTTTCAACTCCGGCAATAATTTCAAGAGGCTTTCCCTGCGCACAAGCTGACAACGGGTAAACCAGTCATTTAACTTTATACCAAAGAAAATGCTTAAGAAAAAATTACCAAGACACATTTTGGCAAAGCGGGAACCCAATACCATATCCGCGCCTGAATTCTTAATTGCCTCTAAAAGTTTAGAATAATCATTTAACCCGTATTCTAAATTCACATCCTGAATAAGAATAAATTCGCCTGTCGCGTTCTCAATCCCCGTACGCACCGCGGCTGCCTTGCCTCTTTTACTGCCATGATGTATAACCTTTAGATGATTAAAAGAAAGCGGCCTTAAGATTGCGGCAGTATTATCTTTTGAGCAATCATTAACCACAATAATTTCTTTTTCAATAGGCAGGTCATTAACCTTCTTTATTACTGCCTCAATTGTCTTTTCTTCATTATAAACCGGTATTATCACTGACAGCATGATTTATTCTCCTATCCGTCATTGCGAGTCCGTCGAAGGCGGACGAAGCAATCTCGTATTTAATGCTAATCCAGTTCCGATCAAAAACCAAAAAATCATAACTACCCGCGCGTAATAAAGGCTTGTTTCGGTAAGGCCGTTAATTAGATAAGCTATAATTGCCGCAAAAACAGATACGCAGAATGCTTTTAAGAAAGGGTCTGTATTTCTCTTAAAAGCTAACCAAATAGACTTTAGGGTAAAGAACAAAAAGATCAAAAATGTTCCCAAGCCAAGCAGCCCCATCTCTCCACCCAGTTGCAGAAAACTATTATGCGCGTAAATAGTGTCTGGCGTCTTCATTCTGGCTTCAGCGGCTGCTGTCTTATATTTACCATAATTCTTTGAAAAGGTATTAATCCCCACGCCAATAAACGGATGCTCACTAATCATATGCGCGGTATTACGATAAATACTCATCCTTACTTCGTCAGTCAACAAAATCATCGGATTGTAGTTAACGCTTTTAGCCCATTCTTTAATATTTTTAGGCATAACAAAAGGATAAACTAAAAGTAATAAAATAAGCCCCGAAGTTATAATCTTATTCTTTCTGACTAAACTCAAAAAGAGTATACTTACAAAAAGCCCCAGGCCTGCCCCGCGAGACAAAGAAAGATAAACACCAATACTTCCAATTAGCGCCGCGGAAGTTAGAAATATCCTGTTCTTTAATCGCGAAGAAAACAATGCCAACCCAGCAATTAGCGGCGTTAAACCGGTAAGATACGCCCCCATAACATTGCAGTTCGGGAATGAAGCTGTCGGCCGTGGCAAGCCTATAGCTTCCTGGATACTATTTCCGCGTATAAAATCCTTTCCCGAAAATAACTGCCAAAGGGCATCAATCCCAATAAGAGAAATAGCGCATGCCACGGAAATTGCAATTTTCTTAAAATGTTCCTTGTCTTTAATACTCTCACTGCAGACAAGAAAGATGAAAAAGAATTTAAATAATTTAACCATTCCATTCAGGCTATTCACTATGCTGACTGTATTTATAAAAGTAAGCGCGCCAATAATCATAAACACCCCAAAAATTATGATTGGCAGAGAAACAGAACACAGCTTTTCTTTCTTTATTATCTTCTCAATCAAAAAAGCGCCAATCATCAAGCCAATAATTGTATTAGCAACTCCCGGCGCGATGGCAACCGAAAACGGCAACAAGATGATTGACCAATAATTAATCTTTCCTACTATTTTAATAAACTTTTGCACTATTATTCTCCTTTTTAAAAGGGGACGGTTCTATTTTTATTTCTTACAGTAGGGCAGGTTTAAACCTGCCCTACTTTTATGCCTTAAAGAAAAATAGAACCGTCCCCTTTTATTTTTAACCCTCTACCCCGTCATTGCGAGCCCCAAAGAGGCGAAGCAATCTCGTCTTCAACGCCCACAAATACCACCGGAAGTAATTTGGCGTCAGATTAAACATCTTAAAACTTGACTTGCCTTTCTCCCTCTCCCGCCATACAGTGGGCACTTCCGCGACTTTAAACCCTTTAAAATAGGCCTTAAGCGCCAACTCCATAGATATCTCAAAACCTGTTGACTCAATGTTTATACTCTGAATCACTCCCCTACGGTACATTTTAAAAGCATTAGAAACATCTTGCGTAGGAATCCCGGTAAACATTGACATTGTCCTGCCCACAAAAAAAGAAAAGAACCCCTTTACTTTTGAACCGCCCATCCGCGCGCCGCCTTTTATATAACGCGCTCCGCAAACAACATCAAACCCTTCCTTGATTTTCTCAAACATGAGCGGTATCGTCCCCAGGTCATCGCACAAATCACCCATTACCGGCACGACTACCTCGTTTTTCGCGCTCATCAGTCCTGTTTTAACCGCGTTAGCAAACCCAGGCGTAAACTTATTTTCTACCAAAACTATATTATTAAATTTATTCGCTAAGCCCGCAACAATCTCCGCGGTCCTGTCAGAAGAATAATCATTTACTACAATCAATTCAAATATAAGTTTTATCTGGCTTTCTATGTGCTCAATTACTTGGCCGATATTTTCTTCTTCATTATATACGGGGATTACAATAGATAGTTTCATCTTATTTTATAAATATGTATTATTTTATTAACAAATACCAAACTAAATATTTCTTGATGCGCTTTAGCCCAATCATCCTCAATAGGAAAATCTATGCCTTTTATTTGATGCAACGAATAGGCAAAAAGGAAGTTCGTATTTTTCTCCCTTAAATTCTTTAGCCAAGTATTGTAATCTGCTTTACCTCGGTAATTATTTGCTTCCATGAGTACATTATGAAAATTTTCATATCCACCCTGGCAAGAATACCACGCATTTTTATAAAGATGTAAATACGGCCCCCCTTCATTTACCGGAACATAAAACACGCTGTTCTTAAGTTTAGTGCCATATAAAGGAAACGGTACAGGCCTGCCAACATATGCTACATTATTGCCATTAGTATTCTGATCAAGCCAAATCCATGCGTCAATAGCTTCCGGCCAGAATCCTGAGCTCTTTCGTGAGGATTTGTAACGTTTGAGCTCATTTTTAGAGTAATCGATATAAAAATATTGTAAAAACGAAGCTCCTATTATAAAAATTATATAAAATGCCATAAAAGGCTTAACTAATAAAGAGCGTTTGATCTTATAGGCATTAAGGAATATTACAAATAATAATATTGATAACATAAACGAGAATATTAATTCTTGACGCCTTGCGAATTCTCCGCTTGAGGCAAGGGCGCACACAATAAGGCCGTACCTAACCCATTTTTCCGGAATCATAAAAACAGAGATCCCCCAAATTGCCAATATATAACATACCGCAAACCAGGGATAGAGATATCTAGTATTTGGGATACCGACTCCAAAACGATAAACAAAATACAAAAACGGAATCAATGTAAATAGAAGCCATAAATACGGTTTATGCTGTGGCCTTTTCTTGATTAAACCGATTCCAGCAAGAATTAAGCCCGGTATTGCATATAAAATAAACCCTGCGCCTACGCCCTCACTAAAAAGAAACTTCCCCCAGCCAAATGAGTTCTCTGAATTATTAATAAACTCTCCGCCCAAAACTCCTTTAAAAAGCGTTACTCCCCACATATTTACATTAAGAGGATAAAGAGGATTCCCAGTCATGATAAAATTCCTGACATAGCTAAACCCCCCCATAGAAAGAATAGCTAAAATAAAAATAATACCTGACAAAAGAAGCCGGAAATATAGCCTATCTCTAACGCACACCAGGTATGACAACCATAAAAAATATAAAGCAATAATTAACGCGTGCGGAATAGCGATTATTTTAGTGCCGATTAATAATCCAGTGGATAACCCGATAAGCAGGATATTCTTAATATTAAAATTCTTCTGTAAATTAAACAAAAAATTAAGGCCAAGCAAAAAAAAGGCAGTCACCATAACATCAACATAAGCAATCTTCATTTGTTTAAAATAATTAGGCGTAAGCAGCAATAAAATAGCCGCGTAAAATGAAAACCTGCGGTTAAGTCCGATTTTTTTACCAATAGAATACATCGATAAAAAAACAATGCCATAAAATGGTACCTGCCCTATATCGGCAAGAAAAACATTTTTAAATGGCAACAACAACCAATAGAATATAAAACTTGCATTTAAAGGATAATAACTGGGGGCGGGGTAATCACTGACAACTATTGGTGTTGCTAGTGTTCCGTTTTTAAACCATTCTACCGCAAAAGTAAAATGGTAATTTAAATCATCCCAACCAAACGGCGGATTAACCAGATTAACCACCACTTTAACTAGAGCGAAACCGCAGATGAGAGAAAAACAGAAAATTACAATCTTATCAGTTACGGAAAATGCGCGTAACCATGATATAAACTTATACAAATCATCTCTGACATTGTAATCTTGTGCCGGCCTTGCAATAAACCAAATCAGGAAAAACATAGCGAAATTAAATAATAAAACATTGCGTAGGCATAGAATATGGAGAGTCCCCAGCACGATGATTGTCGCTATAATCTGAGCATAAAATAATATCAGGAACGCAAGTAGCGTATCGACATATCCCTTAAATGAAAAATACTTACGTGTTAGCATATAAGAACATAAAAGCGGGGAAATATTCTGTAAAAAGAAAAGAAAAGTTTCCATTATTCTGCCCTCTTTTTCTCAGCAACAATAAACATCTGGGTTCCAAATATTCTCCACAAAATTGGTAATTTTAAATATATTCTTAGCAGATATTGGCTCTTAGGAAAACGGCTTTTAGTAGTATAGGGCAGGAATCTGGGCACTAACTTAACTACTGAATAATGGTGCATCAAAAGCGCTTCGCGCATACCCAAATGGGTTAACGGTAACCCGTGATCGATAAAATCCCAATACCTATGGCCAACATAGCGAATATTTGGGCAGACAACGATCAATTTACCTCTTTCACGTAAAATCCTATGCACTTCTTTAAGCGTCGCGAATAGTTCTTCCTTATTCTTTAGATGTTCAAAAAACTCACTTGAAAAAACAACATCTATTGACTCAGTACTTATTTCTTGCAAATTAGCACAATGCGCATTTATAACCTGCACGCTTTCTCCGGCGTAATTCTTCAGCTGGGGATTTATATCTACCGCATATTTATTCTTAGCTTTGATATTATTAATAAACTCACAGAACCCAGCCCCTAAATCAAGGACGCTAGATTCAGGATTAATAAAACCCTGCAAGAAATCCCTGCAAAGTACCTGCCATAAAGCATTCTTACGTTTTTTTTCATTCTCATTAAAACGCAACTTATAAAGATCTTTTGCCGTTTGCATATTCAATCTTTCTCTTATAAATTAAAGATTAATACCTGTTGCGCAGCATATTAATAAACCTTCCCAGTTTTTTGCGGGTTTTCCGTAACGATCTGCCGATAAGGCTCATATCTTCTTTGTTTCCGTTTAAAGCGTAATCCATAAAGTATTTGGAATGAAACGGCAGCTTTATTCCGCTGTTATTAATTCTCTTCCGCCACCGATTCAATGTTTTCAGGCTGTTCTCCCGAGTGTAATAATAAACCGAATCAGTTTTAACCCAAACTCTTTCGTCAAATCCATTATTTTTGGCCAATTCACCGTAAATCTTTGTCCCCGGAAGAATATAAAGCATCGAAGCTCCGGGCCCATGGGTTGATTTTATATTCTTGTCTAAATAATCCGCGGTTTCATTGATCGTCTCTTCGGTTTCTCCCGGAACACCAACGCAAAAAAAACCGCCGGTCGACAACTTATCCGAATATTTGGCGCAAAGATCAAAAGCGTTCTTTACGTCTTCTTTGGTAATCTTCTTATCGATTGTATTTAGTATCTTATCGGATAAACTCTCTACCCCCCAAGTTATATGCCTGCATCCGGATTCAACTAACCGGGCAATCATCTCATCATTAACCGGTTTGACGCGGCAGGAAATAGCGTATTCTATATTTTTATCTTTTAGCACCCGCGCTAATTTAATCGTCCTTTCAATTCCCAATGGATTTTCTAACCAAAAATCTTTACTCTCAAAATTGCCAATACAGCAGGAATCATATCAATAACCCTGATAGTTTTACCTTCTTTATGTGTCCGTGGCTTATACCAAACCGGAACTTCCCCGATTCTGTATCTTTTTTTGCATAAACGACTAACCAGCTCAAACTCAAAAGCTTGATTAGCAGCCTGACAACCTAATCCTTTTAAAATATCTGTCTTTATTAATTTAGTCGCAATAACATCAGTAAAATTTCTTCCATAAAATAAGTTTGTTAAAAACGTAGCAATAATTGAGCCAAGCCAATATGGTCTTTCTTTAATAAGATTAAATTTAGACGTACCTTTCCTTTCCAGCAGCCTTGAACCAAAAACAGCATCTAAATTTTCACTCTCAATTTTCTCCATCATTTTATATACATCTTCCATTTTATACTCTAAATCTGCACAAGGAGCATAAAAATACTCGCCTTCAGCAAGAGAAATACCTTCCCTTACTGAATACCCAACCCCCATATTCTTGCTATGGATGACCGTTCTTAGCGCGGCGCTCTTCTCTAGCGCCTCTAAAATATCTTTAGTGCCATCAGTTGAACAATTATCAATAACAATTATTTCTTTATCAATATCAATCTGCTTTGCTTGTTCAATAGCCTTTAAAATAGTGGCTCTTTCATTAAAACAGAAAATAACGATTGAAAGTTTCATATTTTACTAAAGAATCCTTTAAAAGTGTCTTTCATATAACCTAACATTAAATGATTAAGTCCAGGATAAACTCCAATCCAAAAAAGATTATTCATCACTAAATCTGTATTCTTTAAATCTCCGAATATTCTATATTTTGCATTCTTATATGCCGGTTGTTTAGTTAAATTACCTCCAAAAAGCATACGCGTTGCGATTTTATTCGCCTCCAGATAATTGACGATATCATTCCTGGTAAAAGGAGCGCCTTCTTTAACTAAAATTGGAAAACCAAACCAACTCGGCCCGGATCCTACTGCAGCTTCGGGTAAAATTAAGTATTTATCGTATTTTCTAAAATGTTTCATGAAAAAAGCAAAGTTTTTCTTTCTCGCCTTGATAAAACCCGGCAACTTTTCCAGCTGCGCGCACCCGACAGCCGCCTGCATATCAGTAACTCTTAAATTATAACCTATATGCGAATATATATATTTATGGTCATACCCATATGGCAAATCACCGAATTTTTGGCTGAATCTTTTTTTACAAGTATTATCATGACCCGATTCGCACCAACAATCTCTCCCCCAATCGCGAAAAGACATTATTATCCTTCTTAGAAGCGGATTATCAGTTAACACTGCCCCTCCCTCCCCCATAGTTATATGATGAGGAGGATAAAAGCTACAAGTAGAAATATCTCCGAATGTCCCGGTATATTGGCCTTTATATTTTGAGCCTAAAGCATCACAATTATCTTCAATAAACCAAAGTTTATGTTTCTTGGCTATTCTTAAAATTAAATCGATATCCACAGGATTACCTAAAGTGTGAGAGATAAATATAGCTTTGGTTTCCTTGGTAATAGCCTTTTCAATCAGTTCTGCCCGTATATTATACGTCCCCATCTCTACATCGATAAATACCGGTACAAGTTTATTCTGTAAGATAGGGTTAAGCGTAGTAGGAAAACCACAGGCTGTTGTGACAACTTCATCGCCAGCCTGTAACTGCCTGTCTTTTAGCAAAGGCGATGTTAAAGCTGAAATTGCTAACAGATTCGCCGAAGAACCGGAATTAGTTAGAAGGCAGCTCTTTACTCCTAAAAACTTTGCCATTTTTTCTTCAAACTCCCCGGCATACCGGCCAGCAGTCAACCAAAAATCTAAAGAGGCATCCACTAAATTAAATATTTCTTTTTCGTCATAAACCCTGCCGGCATAATTAATACGAGTTTTCCCGCAGATAAACTTTTCCTTAGAAACCCGCAAACTATATAAATCTTTTATATAAGTATGTATTTTATTTCTTATTTTTCTTTCCATTGTTATCAAATTAACCTAATTAATAATTTAGAGTGCTTGATTTTATGCAAGAAACAAAAATTTGTATACTGCGTAATCTCAGTAATTTTTTTAATTCTCTTAAGTTTAGTTTTTTTAATTATATAGCATCCATAACCTATATCCTTAAGTATGTTAATTATACTATTCGGATGGTAATTAAATTTCGCTGACCATTTTCTTAATAATTCTATAAAAATAATAGGTTTGTTTTTATTAATTACTTCCTGGCCACCCTCAATAACAAATTTTTCAGCTCCCTCTACGTCACATTTGATAAAATCAACCTGCATGATTTTTGCTTTTTTTAAAAAATCGTCTAACTTTTCGACTCGACATTTCACGATAGCCACATTGTCATCTTTAATAATATTCACCAAAGATGTTGCACTTGTATAGTTTCGATTATAATAAAAATTAAAACAACCTGCCTTATTGGACAAACCGATGTTATATGTCTTAATATTGCGCAATTGATTTAAAGCAATATTCTTAATTAGATACTCATATGTTTTCGGAATAGGCTCAAAGGAAATTATCCTGCCTCCTGGAACACTCTTGGAAAGATTAATCGAATACCAGCCTATATTTGCTCCAATATCAAGTACAACACTATCTTTCTTTAGAAAGCGCTTAATCATCTGCAATTCGGTAGGTTCATAGTCACCGAAATTTAGAATCTCTTTTAAAATATGCCGTTTATCCAACGGATCGCAAATTAACCTAATCCCATCCTTAGTTTTTAAGATAATCTGTCTCTGATTAATTTCAATAGATGCAATATTCTTGTCCTTAATTAGTTCTAAATATTCCCAAAGCACAAGGTGGCATTTATGCATCAGATTAATATACGCCTTTTTGCTAAAGCGTCCGGCTTTATATTGTTCTTCAATTTCTACCAGTTTATTCACTCTTAAAGCTCCTTACCGTCCGGCTAAAACCTTCTTTTACGGAATAAAACGGCTTCCATCCTAATTGCCGAATCTTACTGGTATCAGGTACATTCATAGGTATCTTGCTTTTTATATACCCTGGGGCATATTCATTTTCCTTGCGTATAATCTTTAAATGTTTATCTGGAAATATATCAACTAATACTTTAGCAAGTTCAGCTATGCTGATTTTGCCTTCATCATTTCCAACATTATAAGCCTGGGCAGTACTACCTTTCAAAAGAACTGTGAAGAAACCCGCAATTGCATCAGCCAAATAACAAAATGCCCTTACTGCGCTGCCATCGCTTTTCATTATGATATCTCTTCCATTTACAATATCGGAAACAAAATCAGCAAACACCCTTCCATCATCAAGCCGCATCCCCGGGCCATAGGTATGAAAAGGACGAACAATCTTAACCGGCACCCCATATTGATGGCTCCAAGAAACACACATATTTTCTCCGGCACGTTTACCTTCAGCATAGCAGGAACGGATAAGAACAGGATCCACTAAACCGTAGGCATCCTCTTTAATCGATTCCTGACCGGGTGCCATTTCTCCGTATACCTCTCCGCTGCTAAAAAACATAAACCCTTCACTTTTATGCTTTACCGCTAAAGCAAGAAGGTTTGCCGTGCCCACAGTATTCGCTAAGATAGTCCCAACCGGATCAGCTCCATAAAACTTAGGACTTGCCTGGCTGGCAGCATGGATAATAAAATCCATCCTTTTAGATATTTTAAGCGGAGAGCACACGTCCTGAATAATAAAAACAAGGTCTTTTCTCCTGCCATAACCGGAAAATCTGACCAAAATCCTCTCCTTATTACGCGCGAGAGCAAAAACCTTAGCCTTATTTTTAAATCTATGGTCATTTAAAAACAGAATTGTTTCAATCATATAAGCAGGTAAGAAACCATTGGCTCCGGCAATAAGGATACTCTTACCTTCTAAATCTCCCCAAGGAATCTTGACCGAAGTAATATATTCTAAATCTTCATTTACAATAGGATGCATATTAAAATAGCTCCCGAATCTTACTGGCAATTTGTTCAGAGGTTAAACCACACAAACGGCGTAAATCAATTTGTGGGCCAATCTTATCAAAACCTTCAGGCAAAGCAAACTTCAAGAGTTTGGCATTCAACCCATTGCGCGATATAATTTCACCAATAACACTGGCTAACCCGCCATAAGAAGAATGCTCCTCAACTGTCGCTATAAAAGAAAATTTCCTCAATAAATCTATCAATTTCGTTTCATTCAAAGGTTTAAATACAGGCAAACCAATGACTTCAGCAGCAACATCATTGGCTAATAAATTAGCGGCTTGCAAACATTCAGACAGAATTGTACCCACGCCAATTATACATATATCTTTACCACTCTTATATTCTATAAAATCACCAATATCAAAAGAATACCTTTCTTCTTTTAGTCTTAGTTCACCATTTTTTGCTAACCGGAAATAAACCGGACCCGGAAACTTTACGCCTAAATCAAGACACCTTGAGGCTTCATAAGGATCTGCCGGTGTAAAAATCGTCATATTAGGCATAGCTCCCATTACTGCTAAATCTTCAACTGCAAAATGGGAATATCCGGATTGCCCATATGTAATTCCGCTCCCCAGAGAGATAATTTTTACATCAGCCTTATGATTACAACAGTCGTTACGAATTTGTTCAAGGCAACGTAATGTAGGAAAATTTGCTAGGCTGTAGACGAACACAACTTTTTTCTCTGCTATGCTCCATCCAGTAGCAATACTAATCATTGATTGTTCAGCTACTCCAGCATTTAAAAACCTATCTGGAAACTCATTAGCAAAAGGCTCAACAACAGAAAAACCCAAATCACCGACAATTAGACAGATACGTTCATCCTCACGGGCTATCTCAATAAGGCGATTCATGAAAGTTGTTCTCATAGCTGCTTCAACTCCCTCGTTGCCGCTTCAAACTGTTCATTGTTCGGTGAACGATAATGCCATTCCAGCTTATTTTCCATAAAACTCACACCTTTACCTTTAACAGTCTTAGCAATAATCACTGAAGGCTTACCACTAGAGAACGGTATACGCTTAAAACAAGCATGAATTTTATTAAAATTATGTCCATCAATTGTCTTACAAAAACAACCAAAACTATTAATACGCTGATCCAAATTATTCATAGGAAGAATCTGTTCGGTAGACCCCATAGCCTGGAGCCCATTACGATCAATGATCACAATTAAGTTATCTAATTTCTGTGCACCCGCCATATTTAAAGCCTCCCAATTAGATCCTGATTCCATCTCGCCATCTGACAATAGCGCTACCACGCGATATTTCTTATTATTACGTTTAGCGGCTAAAGCCATACCAACAGCAATTGGCAAACCATGCCCCAAAGAACCTGTGGAAATTTCAACTCCGGAGACATTATGATCAACATGGCCACCTAAGAGAGAATTAATCTGACAATATTTATCCAGCCACTCTTTAGGAATAAATCCGAATTCAGCAAGTATCGCATAATATACCGCGGCTGCATGCCCCTTGCTCAAAATAAAACGGTCACGATTTGGATCTAACAATAAATTTGGAGAAACTTTTAACCAACCTGAATATAGATACACAAGTAATTCAACGCAAGAATATCCACTCCCTATATGGCTGGCCTTGCTTCTATAAATCATATTTAAAGCGTTAACACGCACACTCCGCGCATGCTCTATAAGACCATTGAAATTCATCATCTGTAATTTATAAATATTGCTTTTTTTTAGAATATCAACAAGGTTTATTTTTTATATACTCAACCCTAAACCATCTCTAGCCGCTAATGTATTCTTAAATATCTTCCTTGCGGCGCTTTGAGCTAAAATCCTATCTTTATTTGTTAAATATATACCGGCGTCAAAATGAACTAAAAATAATCTCTTAACCTTTGCATTCTTAGCTATCCCTGCAGCTTGCTGAGGATTAAGATGCGGCCAACTATTATCTACCTGACCCGGAGCCAAAGATGACTCAGTTATCAAAACATCCGCTCCTTTAGCTAATAGATCAAGATTCCTACAAGGCCCGGTATCCGTACAAAAAACTATTGACTTACCCTCTGCAAACACCCTATACCCATAACAAGCGCTAGAATGCAAAAGTTTTCTATATTTAATATCTACCGGAAACTTTAAATTATTCGAAAATTCCTTTATCGTCAATTTTGTTTTAAGCTTTTTTACAGGCATTGAGTAAGGAGTATTAATAATAACTTCAAATATCTTGCTTACTCCTTTTGGGCCAAAAACATTAATTCCCTGAATAAAATTAAATTTATTTAAAGCATGCAGGCCTATAATATGGTCTAAATGAAAATGGCTGAGTAAAAGAATAACCGGCTTATTTTCTTTTACATATCTATCAAGTTTATAAAATCCGCCTCCCGCATCAAACACAATATACGCCTTAGCGGTATCCAGCAAAACCGAAAGCGTATTACCTAACCGTGTATCAAACCACCCATTTGTTCCTAGAAAATGCAACTTCATTGTTTATTAAAATATTCCGCATACCATCTACTTGTTTTTCTAAGACCATCTTCTAGGCTATATCTAGGCTTCCAACCTAGGACACGCCTGGCTTTTGCTGCAGAAAGATACTGTTTTTTTATTTCATATTTAGCTGTATTCATAATCTTATACTTTAATTTATTTCCACAAAGATTAATTTTACTAATTCCCCCTAGCAACTTAACCACAGTTATTGGCTTTTCGTCACTTAGATTAAAAGCTTCACCTGAAAGATTATTCTTTCTCAAAAGTTCAGCTATTTTAATGTACCCAGCCACAATATCATCGACATAAACATAATCGCGGACAAATTGGCCATCACTGCGTATCTTAAGCGTTTTATCAAATAGAATACACCTTATTGCGTCAGGAATAAGGCGGCTAAAATTAAAATCTCCAGGCCCATAGATATTACCGCAACGTGTAATCGCTACAGACAACCCATACGTATGAAAATACGTATTTGCTATTAAATCGGCGCAGCTTTTAGAAACATCATAAGGATGATTTGCAATTAAGGGGGCATCTTCCCGATAAGGCAGTTTTTTATGGCTACCATATGCCTTGTCACTGGAAGCAACAACGATAGCCTGCACATTACCCTGTAACCGGGCAGCTTCTAGAACTTCCCAAGTTCCCGCTATATTAGATTTAAACGCTTTTAATGGGTTTGCCTGGCTCCGGCTGACAATCGCTTCCGCGGCTAAATGAAAGATTACGTTAATTGAATGCTTGCGCAAAATGCCCCTAACGAGATTGCGATTAGCAACGCTACCCTTATAAACAACTATTTTCTTGTAATCCTGGGGGCAAAGAATCGTTTCCTTACGGAAAGTCTTGATATCCAAACCAACAACTTTTGCTTCTGTCTCAAGTAAGGCTTTAACCAGGTTAGAACCTAAAAAACCCTCAAAACCAGTAATGAGTACTTTCTTATCCTTCCAAAATTTATTATCCATTACCTTCATTTCCAAACCTTCCAAGGAGCAACCCCAGATTGCCAGATTTTCTCAAAACTTATTTTATCCCTTAAAGTATCCATACATCCCCAAAAACCAGTATGCTTATAAGCGCATAATTTCCCCTGCTTGGATAGCTTCTCAAGTGGTTCTTTTTCCCAAACTACATTCTCATTATTATCTATATAATTAAATACCTCTGGCTCAAGAACAAAAAAACCACCATTTATCCAGCCCCCTTCAGCTTTTGGTTTTTCTAAAAATTCTGAAACATTGTTTCTTGAGTCAATATTTAACACGCCAAATCTTCCGGCATTTTGAATAGCAGTTAATGTTGCTAATTTCTTATTCTTCTTGTGAAATTGAGTCAGTTTTACCATATTAATATCCGCTAACCCATCACCGTAAGTTAAAAGAAAGGTTTGTTTTCCAACATATTTCTCCACTCTCTTAAGCCTGCTTCCAGTCATTGTTTCTAAACCCGTATCCACCAAAGTAATCTTCCACGGTTCAGAGGCAGTGGTATGAATCTTTGTTTCATTCTTAGATAAATCTATGGTCACATCACTCATATGCATAAAATAGTGCGAGAAATATTCTTTAATCATATACCCCCGATATCCCAAGCAAATAATAAAATCATTAAAACCATAATGAGAATACAGCTTCATAATATGCCAAATAACCGGCTTTCCTCCGATTTCTACCATCGGTTTTGGCAAAACCTCTGTCTCTTCACTAATTCTTGTGCCTCTGCCACCCGCTAAAATGACTACTTTCATATAATCTCCTTCCTTACAGGCTACTTTATTTTTTAAGAAAAAATGCTCCAACGAATCCATCTTCACCGGTACCTGTATCAACAAGATCATCGTTACCATACAGAGAAAGCCCGGAAGGGTTAATTATCTCATCAAAAAGTTTTTGTCTATACCCAAATCTTAAGCCCTTATCAGCAATAAGCACTTTTCTATCTGGGTCATAATCAATGGTAAGGCCCACAATGCCACCGGGTTTTAAGACGCGCCCCACCTCCCGCATCATCCTGCGGCGTACACCTGAAGTTAAATGCTCTACCATACATATCGAAAAAACACGATCAAAACTGTTATCGGGAAATGGAATAGGCCTTGAAACATCCCTATCAAACGCTTCAATATCCCAATTCATTTTTCTTGCGACATATTTTGTGTTATAAATCATCCCGCAACAGCTCCAGTCATTATCTACAACTTTTACAGAACATCCGAGGCTGGCTAAATAAAACACAAAGGCAGTTGATGCGCCTCCAATATCCAACACCTTATGTCCGGCCTTAACTCCGGAATGAGCCGCAACCCAGGAATTCTCCCATAATTTACGCTTCTCCGATTCTTGCGTGTATGTACCCGGGGTAAACATTCCCGCTGATGAAGTATAGCGCAAATTCTTCGACCGAAGCAAATCCTTAACAGGCTCAATTTTCTCAGCGGCATCTCTTATCTTAGGTGAAGACAAATCATCCTTAACCCAATAAGCACTTTTATTGATAGAGCCAACCGGATTAGCTTTAACTCCCCCATCAAATAACACAAATGGCCCATCAGGAATAACATCTATTGGGCCATTTCTTCTAGCTTTATCCTCATTTATACGAACACAGGTTTGACGCCTAAGTTTACGGGCCGCGCAAAATATTCTGTAGTATAGCGGGATATAGCTTGGAAATTGCTCTTTTGTATTTTTTGCCATATTCGTTATTTATCCTAATTATCCCTGCTCCAAGCTAGAACTCAAGGCAGCCGTCAACCCCAACACAACCCAAAAAATAAAACTGAGCTGAAAAGAATACAAATGCACCTCAAAAAAACTGTGCACTAAAAAACCCGACAATCCCGCGGTTAAGCCTATTAAAATAAAATAGTTTAAGGATCTGGGTATTCTTAAGCTCACCTTAATACTTCTATAGAAAACATACCCCACAAACAAAATAAAACACAATAAAGAAAAAATCCCCGATTCAGACCAAATTTGGAGAAAACAATTGTGCGCGTAAAAAACTCCCCCGTTATTTGTGTAAAGAGCGCAATAATCCATAAAGGTGCCAATTCCCTTACCAAGCAAAGGATGCTCTTTAATCATTCCCCAAGCGCCATGGAAAAGAGTAAACCTATAACTATCCCGTCTGTTCTGAAAGAAGAATAAAGCTAGGCCTATTAACGGCACACAAACAACATAGCTAAATGAAAACAGAACCCAAAATGCTTTTTTCAAATGGCAATAATTAGTTACCAAGATTACAAAAATTAAACCTGCTATAAGCCCTAACCACCCGCCTCTACAAAAAGTCCAAAAAGAAGACATAATAAGCATGGCGGTAATCAAAAGAAGGCACAATTTAATAGCAATCTTCTTCCATTTCCATAAACTGAAACTCAAAACAATAGGAATAACACTAGTAAGGTAAGCTGCCAAACCATTTGGATTTTGAAAAGGGCCTATACTCGGTACCGAGAAACCACCTGAAACTCTCCCCCTCAAGAATTCAAATCCAAAAAACTTTTGCGTAAAAACCGTAAACCCCACCAATGCCGCGCTAAACAGAAAAACACACACTGCCTTAACAATGCGCCTGGTATCCTGGAATGTATCAATGATTACCCAAAGAAGCAAAGGAAACCGGCCCCACTTTATAAGCAGCACTTTTAAGCTTTTAGCAACTAACGGCCCGCTGTTAAACAGTGATAAACCCATAAAGACAAAAAAGAACAAAAGAAATAGGAATAGCATTTTATTAGCTTTTATACTAGTAAAATCCGGGGATAAAATCTTTTTAACCAAAAAGAAAACAATTGCCATCCCGGCAAAAATCCCAATCATGGCTATAGAAATGGGAATGAAAAAAATCACCCCGTAAATCGCGTACTCAACTGCCGCATCCAGGAATCTTAATATTCTTAACTTCATATTTTTATAATCTCTTGTAGTTTTTTAACGATTGTCGCGCTATCCATAACCTTAACTACCCTTTCTAAATCCCTTATCCGATTCCTCAAGTGCCGCGGGTCAAAAGCATCCAGCTCCGCGATATAAATCTTATCCGCCTTAGTTGCCTTATCTTTTTCCGTATCCAGCAATGTCTCCTCAAAGAGCTTCTCGCCGGGCCGCAATCCAATATATTCAATTTTTATATCCTCATCGGGTTTTAAGCCATAAAGAATAATCATTTCTTTTGCTAAATCCAAAATCTTTATCTGCTCCCCCATATCTAAAATAAAAATCTCTCCGGCTTTACCCATACTCCCTGCCTGCAAAACAAGCTGGCTTGCCTCATTAATACTCATAAAATACCTTTTAACTTCCGGGTGAGTGATGGTTAAAGGGCCGCCTTCCTCAATTTGCCTCTTAAACAATGGAATCACGCTTCCATCTGAGCCTAAAACATTGCCAAATCTAACTGCCATATACTTAGTCTTGCTGATTTTAGCTTTAGACTGTAAGATCATCTCCACAATTCTTTTAGTCATGCCCATAACACTCGTCGGGTTTACCGCCTTGTCCGTAGATATGAAAATAAACCTCTCAACTTTGTAGTGGTTGGCCGCGTAGATAAGGTTTCTGCTGCCGATAATATTATTTTTAACTGCCGCCGCGGGATTCTCTTCCATCAGCGGAACATGTTTATGCGCCGCCGCGTGAAAAACAATCTCGGGCTTATAGAGAGAAAAAACACTCTTTAGCAAACCTATATCTCTTATATCCCCGATTATCGTCCTGAATTTGATATGCCGGTATTTAGTCAAAAAATCAATTCCTAAATAATAAACATCGTTTTCATTATGATCAAATAGCAAAATCTCTTTTGGGTTAAAATTCACTATTTGCCTGCATAAAGCCGAACCGATTGACCCGCCGGCTCCGGTAACCAAAACTACCTTTTCAAATAAATAATCTTTAATCTCTTTTTCGTTAATCGTAACTATCTCCCTGCCCAAAAGGTCTTCAGGTTTTATTTCGCGCGGCTTAACCTCCAGCTCTCCGCTGATTATCTTCTGTAGGCCCGGAACAATCCTGAACTTAACAGAAGGAATCTTGCAGTGCGAAATAATACTTCTTATTTCTTCACCCTTAGCCGAAGGAATAGCAATAATAATCTCCTCAACGCCATATTCTTCAACAATAGAAGGAATATCGCCGCAAGCCCCTAAAATATTTATTCCTTGGATACGTAGATTTCTTTTTCTTCGGTCATCATCAATAAAACCCACTATCTCTATATTAGTTTTAGGATTCAACCGGCTTTCTCTTAAAACCATCACCCCTGCTTCACCCGCGCCTATAATTAAGGCCTTTTTACGCTTAGTTCTATATTCGGGACGGAATTTTTCCCGCAATAGCCTGGTAACAAAACGGATGCCCGCTATAAAACCAAAACTTAAGATAAAATCCAAAACAAGAATTGAACGCGGAAAACCCGCGAAAGTATGGATAAAAGCAACTACGGGGATAAAACATAGCAAGGCCAAAACATGCGCCATGAAAATTCTCCAGATATCGTCTATGCTGGCATACTTCCATAAACCGGAATAAAGCCCAAAATATCCAAGAATAACCATTTTAATGCAGATGAGCATAGGGAGGGTTTTACTAATCACCTGCCAATAGCTGTTATCAATTTTAAAATCAAAACGCAGATAAAAAGCAAGCACATAGGCGCTAACCACCAAAGCTAAATGGAGAGCGATAATAATTAAACGCCGGCATCTAAAGATTAATTCTTTTAGGTTCATAGCCTAATATTATATAGCAAATTGTAGTTTTAGCAATTAGTTGATACGATTTTTAATAATAAGGGGACGTTTCTAATGCCTAACGCCTTCCCTTCTCACCACCTTTATCGCGGTCAAAAGGATAATATAAAGATCGAAGACAAAGGAGCGATGCTTGAGGTAATATTCGTCAAAAGCAACCTTTTCCAGTATCGCCAAGTCATCTCTTCCGTTTACCTGTGCCCAACCTGTAACTCCTGGAGTCAAGGTATGGATATTTTTCTTAGTGCGTAACGCTATTAGGTCATCTTGGTTAAACAATGCCGGCCGTGGCCCCACAAAGCTCATATCCCCCTTTAAAACGTTAAATAACTGCGGTAACTCATCAAGGCTGTATTTACGTAAAAACTCTCCTCCGGGAATCAAATATCTTTCAGGATTTTCCATTAAATGTGTGGCTACCTGAGGCGTGTTTAATTTCATCGTCCTGAATTTAGCCATTTTAAAAATGGCGTTATTCACCCCCACCCGATCCGTCCAAAATAAAACAGGGGACGTTTCTATTTTTCTAGTAACGCTAGGCTCAAGAAAAATAGACGCGTCCCCTATTTTCCGTCCCCTATTTTGCATTAGCTTAATGAATACGGCGATAGCTAACATCGGAATACTCAATAGAACTATTAAAACCAAAGCTAAAATTAAATCAAAAATTCGTTTTACCATATCCTTGAAAAAATAGAAACGGCCCCATTTTTTGCTCGTTAGAATCCCATCGTCTTTTCAAGATTCTTTTGTACCCTTTGGAAATCTTGTATCAATAGAGTCCCTAATTTACGAATTATCATACTACCTTTTATTGTTCGCATAATTCCTGTAACCAAAGACGGGCAGATAAGCCCTGCCTCTTTCCATTTATCTATTTTAGTGTCACCAAATAGCGCCCTTTTTATATTCCCCGTGATAGCCGCAACAATTACTTCTTGTCGATCATTGTGATAATTATCACTGCTTATTATAAGGGTAGGCCTTTTCTTGGATCCGGTTCCTTCGGAAAAGCCAAAATCAACAAGAACTATATCTCCCCGTTTATATTTTATCATACGCGGCATCCTTTGCGTTATCCCATAATTCCCTTAAGATAGGATCTTGCTTTAAATCCATAGTTAGAGCTGATAATTCTTTTTCTTCGCCTTCTTGACGTAAACGCTCCCGCACGCTTTCCACAACATATTCCCGAATTGTTTCACCGTGAAGAGCCGCATAGGCTTTTATTCTTCTGTGCTCTTGAGGAAGTACATCAATACTTAATCTATCTCGCGCCATCCCTGTTTTCACCATATTTATCACCCCCTGATATAAATATACACTATTTCAGTAAATGTGTCAAGACACAAATTCCCCCACTCTCCCCAACCCCCTCTTCCCGCGTAAAAGGAACAGGGGACGGTTCTGTTTTTCCCGGTACTTTTTCCAGAAAAACAGAACCGTCCCCGAGTTTTTATCTCGCCAGCAATCATTTTAATTAAATCCAGATCTACTAAGATCCGATCTCATCGATAGACTGCCATGGAATGGCAAATATCCTATCGCTCAGTTTGACCTTGCGCGGAACTCGGCATACAACGTATCCCGTCCCAGCGGTCTTATATTCGGAAAGAAATACCTCAAGATGGCGAATGTCAGCTGGCGCGGGATTATCCGTCCATTTAACTTCAATAGGCGTGTAAACACCATCAGCATCAACAACCCAATCAACTTCAGGACCGTCAGGATCGCGCCAAAATCGGAGCTTAACGCCCTTGCCATTCGTATGCGCGCTTCTTAAAAGCTCAAGGCCGATGAATTGCTCGAAAACCAGCCCCATTGTATCCCGGGAAAGTTTCGTTCCTTCATGAGCAGCAAGCCGCCTAACACCCAGATCAAAAAATAAGCATTTATCAGATTTAGTCAACTTCTTTCGAGTCTTGCTGTGGGTCAGCGGCTCGATCCTTTCGGCGATAAGACAATCCTCCAGTATCTGATAGTACGCGCCGATCGTCGTATGAGACACGCCGATCTCCTGCGATAATTTTCTCAAATTAATGATCCCGCCGGATTCGGAAGCGGCAAGCTCAAGGAACCGCGCGAAGTCCCCGATATTCCGCACAACAGCTTCAGCGCGGATTTCTTCTTCCAGATACGTCGTGACATACGCTCCGAGATCGGTCTCCCTGTCAGGAAGCGCTCCAACCGCGAGGATCCCGGGGAGAGATCCATACAACAACCTTTCGGCGAGGTCCTTCGCGGGAAATTCCCGCAGACTAAACGGGTCCATTCGAAACGCCACCACCCGGCCCGGGAGAAGATTAACCTGTGCTCCCCGACGAAGCTTGCGTGCGCTTGAACCCGTAAGGATAAAATTGGCCACCCCGCGATCAATCATATCCTGAACAACATCAAGAATAACAGGAACTTTCTGGACCTCATCTAAAATAACAAGTGGGCGTTTCCCTTTCACATCAAGAACGAGAGCCTCCACCTCGCCCTTAAGCAATTGCGGCGCCTTTTCGTAGCGTTGTCGCACGTCAGGTTGCACAAACGATATCGACAGATCAGACTTAAACTGTCTAGCCAATGTCGTCTTTCCAGTCTGACGCGCGCCCATAAGCAAAACGCTTTTGCCCCGCTCGACCGTATGCCTAATCCTATCTTCCAAAAGCCTTGGGATGTATTTCATAGTTTCCATTATCGCCGAAAATAGCTACTTAGTCAACAATTTTCTGCTCATCTAAAAATTCATCTCCCCAACCCCCTCTTCCCGCGTAAAAGGAACAGGGGACGTTTCTATTTTTCAAGAATCTAAAGCAAGAAAAATAGACGCGTCCCCTAGTTTTACAATATTTTCCCCGGCCATAATTGTTGCAAAAAAATCTCCCACGGTAAAATTTCTATTTTCCCATGCAGCCTTTTCTCTTTCTCATTACAAACTATAATACTTCTTTTCGGAGAACACGCTTGAATAAAAGCATCTAACCCATTCATATCTTTTCTATCAATCCTAGCAGTTCCCTTTATCTCTATAGCAACCTCTCCTGCGCCCAGCACAAAATCCACTTCCTGCCCTGATTTTGTCCTCCAAAAGTTTATCGCAAAATCCTTACCTGAATAAGATCTATACGCAATCATCTCCATAAGCAGAAAATGTTCAAACGCCTTCCCAAATTCCGCGCCTTTTTGTTCAGTTAGGTGCCTCTTTGTCAGGTAACCGGCGACACCAACATCAAACATATAATATTTTGAAGCTTTAGTTATAACCTGCCGGGATTGTCTTTTCTTAAAAGGCTCTACTCTTATAGCCAACAGTGTATCTATAAGTATTTGATAATACTCTTTTACCGTCTTAGAATTAACACCACATTCACGGGCGATATTACAATAATTCGTTATCTCGCCATGCGAATAGCCAAAAGCATCAAAAAATCTTGAAAACGCGGGAATATTACGCGTTAACCCTTCAGCAAAAACCTCTTGGCGTAAGTAATCTTGCACGTAAGCCTCTAAAGATTTTTTACAATCTAGGTCACTTTGCAAATAATGAAACGGTATCAGCCCGTGATTTAAAGCGCGCAACAAATTAAAATTTGTAATCTCTTGGCTAACCAGCGGAAAAAGTTCATAACGCCATGCCCTGCCTCCCAATAAATTAGCATGGCCTTTTTTTAGTTTTCTGGCGCTTGAACCACAAAGCACAAACCTCAAGCCTTTATTTTCTATCAACCAGTGCACTTCATCGAGCACTTGCGGAACTTTTTGCACTTCATCGAGTATTATCGGCTCAACAAGCGCAGCCTCGTCTTTTGCAAGTAACCGCTCGCGCAAAAGCGAAGGATTTTTTGACATTTCAAAAAACAAATCGGTTTTTAAAAAATCAAATACCAAGCTATTAGGAAATCTTTCTTTCAAAAACGTGGACTTACCTGTCTTTCTGGCTCCCCATAAAAACGCGGATTGGTGATGCGGAAGCTGCATAACTAGTTTTCTTAGTATATTCTTCATTTGCAATATCCTCCATATTAGTATTACTAATTAGGAGCATATACCAGTTTAGTTTAATAGTCAAGTCTTTTTATATGCCATTTACCGTCTCCCTAATCCCCTCTTCCAGCGTCCACGGCGCCTTCCACCCAAGCAAATTCCTGATGGGAACAGGGAACGTTTCTATTTTTCCAGAATCTAAAGCAAGAAAAATAGACACATCCTGCCCATCGCTTACCAAAAAAGTCTCTCCTACTGCCTTGGGATGTTCAACGCAAACACCAATCGCATCCACCAAATTCCCAACATAAAGAAAACCGCGCCGATTATTAATCCCCTTGAATATCTATTCATTTAATATTGATAGTTATTATTACTGGTTGGGCTTTTCTACATTGTTCCACTCAACTGACGGTTAAGCTCATTGACTAAATTATTCTTAAAATCGCGTATAATATTCTGCTGATCTTGAGGTAAAAATACGGATAGCTCACCATAGAAGTCTACTTTTCCTGAGCTTTTTAAAATCTCATCTTTCTTTTCATTCAATCGCACTTTCTGTTCCGCGGAAAGAAGCCCTTTTCTCATAATGAAATATAAATCGTAAAAATCACGGACTTTCCCGCGGCGTAAAAGCGCATCAAATACCTTTTCATCTACCAACAATTCCTGAGAGAGATGGAAAATATTATAGGTCGGTACAAAGTCGCTGGCGACGCTGTCTACTTCTCCTTTAATGTCACCTCCGTTGCGCGCGGAAATATTTATGGATACGGAAATAGGTTGGTAATCGTAAATATGAAATGTCGCATCTCCATAATAACCCTCGGCTGTCGTGCCGGGTTTCGCTCCAAGGTCCACCTTAATTCCCGTCTTTTCAATTTCCGCCAATACCGCGGCAAATAAATCTTCTATAAATCTCTTTCGGGCATATTGCTCTACGTGAAAAATTGAAAAATCCAAATCTTCCGAGAATCGCGGGCTGCCATAGACGATTCTCAACGCCGTGCCGCCCTTAAAAAGAAGGTTGTCCGACTTCTCCATCCTGTATAATTGCGAAAGGAAAAGATGCTGAAAATATTCCCTGACTATATTAGGATATTCGCTTGTACGGTATTGAGCCGCTAATTTTCTAATAGCGTCAAGGCTTATCATCTAAGTGTCGTTTTCATAATACTAATAAGTTTTCCATTATTAAATAACTTCGCGTAGCGCAATGCCTTTGCCGGATTAATTTTCCCTTTATCAAAACGGCTCAATAATTGTTTCTTCTTTCTCAATCGCAGATAAGTCAGATCTACAAATGCCTTTTCAGGGTCGGCAATTAACTCGCTGGCACCACCTTGACGATAAACAGAATAGCCGGTAAAAGCTTCCTTCTTTATACGACGATAAGAAAACGTTTTCCCCAAAGCGTTAAACTGCCTTGTTGGCTTCGTGCTTACCGAGGTAATTTCATATACGGTTTCTGGGATAACGCGATGGAAAGACAGTGCGAACTCCAATGAAACATAGGACGGATCATATAGCTTATTCGCGAGGTAAATATCAGGAACAGAAACATCATTAAGCGTATAGATGCCTCTCTTTAGGCGCTTGATAAATCCCTTTTTTGCGTAGCGATGGACTAAAAAAGTCGCGGCCACCTTACTCACGCCAAAAATTCGCTTTACATCCAACGGTGAGAATATAATCAGGCCTTTTTCCTTGACTTTTCTCTCAAATAAGTACCAATTCACTAATTTAGCCATATTGCTAATTTACCAAAATAATCAATAAAAGTCAAGTTATTTATTACAATTTCATTTTCCTAACCGTCTCCCTAACCCCCTCCTCCAGCGTAAACGGAGCCTTCCACCCAAGCAAATTCCTGATGGGAACAGGGAACGTTTCTATTTTTCCAGAATCTAAAGCAAGAAAAATAGACACATCCTGCCCATCGCTTACCAAAAAAGTCTCTCCTAATTTTACTACTATCAACAAGCAATGTCCCTGTTAATTTCTCTAATTCTTCTGACTTTCCTACAACTTAACATAACGTCTTTAGATAATTTCTTAGCTTTCTTAGTTTGCTCCAAAAAATTATCTCTTGAGACAATCGGCCTTTTTATTCTTTTTTCCAACTGTTTTCTAGCATTACCGGCAATATCTCCTCCAGCTTTGGCATCAGCTTTAAGCTTCGGCACCCCTCGAGAATCTTCGGTTCGGTGAATTTCGGTAGTTGCCCTTTCTCCAAGCATAGTAAAAATAAGCTCAAAATCATCCATATGATCGCGCAAGTTTTCACGTTTTAACCGTTTTATCTTACACAGCGCAATCAGTTTCACGCAATTTTCCGTCAGAAGCCTTCAATTTCAACCCGTGACAAAATGTCACGACTTCACTACCCTCGCCTTTCAACCTCTCCTTAAGTTTTCGCCAATATGCACCGGCATCAAGACTATCCGTTAATACCCCACACACATCCACAACCGAAAACCACCATTCGCCTTTATGAATGGTTTTTCGTATTCCTTTCCCTTTAAATATCGCTATCTTTGTATCCATACTTCCCTCCTTTTTCCGCGTTTTCATTACTTTCTCCTACTACAATAGATAATATGTTTAGAGTACCAAGCTTTCCCAAACATGGTATAAACTAGAGGCAAATAGTTTAACCATTTCACAAGGAGGAAAACATGGTATACAGCCCCAATGAATACGATATTTTTATCGGCATCGACGTTGACC
>JAUYBI010000050.1 GCA_030693145.1 Candidatus Omnitrophota bacterium | reverse complement strand
TATTACGATTCGCTGGTGGCTAAACTGATTGTGTATGGGAATAACCGCCAGGAGGCGATTAAAACTATGCGCCGGGCTTTAAGTGAATTCTACATTGCTCCGATTAAAACCACCATACCTTTTCACCTTAAATTAATGGACAACCCCTTGTTTAAAAAAGGGGATATCTCTACGCATTTTGTGCAGGATCATTTGATGAATGAAGGCAAGGGAGGGGATAAATGAATCGTGATGAATCCCGGAATGAATTAGGAGTTTTAAGGATACATAAAAATGTAATTTCATCGATATCTTTAATCGCGGCCACAGAGATTGATGGGGTTAAAAGAGTGGGTAGGGATTTAAAAAGCGGCTTGGCGGAATTATTGGGTAATAAATTTTTTTCGGCGATCAAAGTAGATATCTCCAGGAATGAAGAGGTAAGAGTCCAAATACCTCTAATTATTAAGTATGGCTATAACATTCCGGAAATTGCCAACCGTGTTCAGGAGAATGTACGGCTGGCATTAGAAAAGATGAGCAATCTTTCCATTAAAGAAATTAATGTAAATGTGCAAGGCATAGAAAGGGGCTAGAGCTATGAAATTTTTTACCGTTTTAGGGATTGTATTTTACGCGGTGATGATTATGGCCATTGGTTTAGCGCTGATTGTGTTTGCGTTAAACCTGCTTTCGCCCGCGGATATAAATAATTTACTTACTTTTGCTCAGAGTAACCATAATTCCCGGGTAGCGATCGGGTTTTCTGGAGCGCTTTTAATTTTAATCAGTTTTTCTTTTGCCCAGATTATCCTGGGAAAATTTCAGAGAGAAAAAACAATTGCTTTTACTACTTCCGCCGGCCAAGTAACTATTTCGCTTTCAGCGGTAGAGGACTTGATCCGGCGCCTCGCAGGAATAATTCCTGAAGTTAAAGAGTTAAGGCCGAACGTGGTGGCGAATAAAAAAGGAATTATTGTCCAAATGCGCGTGGTTTTGCGTTCTGAGGCAAATATCCCGGAGTTGACCAGCCGCCTTCAAGATATAACTAAATCTAAAATTCAGGAGATTTTAGGTGTTGATGAGCAAATTATTATCAGAATTCATGTAGCCAAGATTACTTATGATGAAAAAGATGCCCGCAGAAAGAAAGAGTTTGAGCAAGAGGACCGTTCAACAATACCCTTTAGCGGGTATGGCAGGGTTTAAATAAATGAATTAATCCGCCACTGAAGCGTTGGCGGATTCAATTCCGGCAGACAACTTATGGAGTTCTAACGAACTCCATAAGTTGTGCCGTCATTGAAGGAGGACATAAAGAATGGCAAGGATCGGGATTTTAACAGGTGGGGGTGATTGTCCGGGGTTAAATCCGGTTATTCGAGCAGTGGTGCGCAGAGCTTTACTTGAAGGTTATGAAATCATCGGCATTAAAAATGGTTGGAAGGGGTTAGTCGAGAATGATACTATGCCTTTAAATATAGATACGATTTCAGGGATCCTGCCTAAGGGCGGGACAATTTTAGGGACGAGCCGCACTAATCCGTATAAAAAGGAAGGCGAACTGCAAAAGGTTAAAGATAATTTTAAGAAGATGGGCTTAGAGGCTTTAGTCGCTGTCGGCGGGGAAGACACCCTGGGGGTTGCTTCCAAGCTGGCCAAAGACGGCTTGCCTAATATCGTGGGAGTGCCCAAGACTATTGATAATGATTTATCGGCTACGGATTATACCTTTGGTTTTGATACTGCTTTAAATGTGGCTATGGAGTGCGTTGATCGTTTACATACAACCGCAGAAAGCCATCACCGCATTATGATTGCCGAGGTTATGGGCAGGCACGCCGGCTGGATTGCTATTGAGGCCGGTATCGCCGGTGGGGCGGATATGATTTTGATTCCTGAAATTCCCATTGATCTGGATGAAGTCTGCAATGTTATTAAAAAAAGGCATGCAAGAGGCAAGACATTTAGTATTATTGTGGTCTCTGAGGGCGCTCAGTTTAAGGATGGCGCTATGGTTACTCAAGAACAAAAATTAGATGCTTTTGGCCATGTGCGACTCGGAGGCATCGGAGAGGATTTAGCCGCGCAAATTGAAAAAAGAACCGGTTTTGAAACCCGGGTCAGCGTTTTGGGCCATATTCAAAGAGGCGGTTCACCTACTGCCTTTGACCGTGTATTAGGCACGCGCTTCGGGGTAAAAGCCGTAGAGCTCATCATTAATAAAAAATTCGGGAAAATGGTAGCTTTAGCCGGCACCAAGATCATTGATGTACCTTTAGAGGAGGCAGTGAAGACTTTAAAAACGGTGGATATGGAGCTTTACAATATTGCCAAGGTATTTTTTGGATAACTAGCAGCGTGGGGAGGTAAAGTAAAATGTACGAGAGAATAAAAGATATTCTTTTAGAAAGTATTCAGGTGAAAGAAGAGATCTTACGCAATCAGATCGGCCAAATCGCCGGGATTGCGCAGTTGATGATTGACTGCCTGAAAAAAGACGGTAAAGTAATCGTTTTTGGCAACGGAGGTTCAGCCAGTGATAGCCAGCATATTGCCGCTGAGCTGGTCGGGCGCTTTAAAAAGGATCGTTCGGCATTAGCCGCCATTGCCTTAACTACGAATACCTCGATACTTACTTCTTTGGCTAATGATTATGGTTATGATGTGGTTTTCTCGCGGCAAGTCGAAGCTCTGGGAAAGAAGAATGATGTGGTGCTGGGGATATCCACCAGCGGTAAAGCAAAAAATGTAGCTTTAGGGATTAAACAGGCCAAAAAGATGGGGATTAAAACTGTAGTTTTAAGCGGCGGAGACGGAGGGGATATTGTAAAACTCGCTGATGTATCTTTGGTTGTTCCATCCAAAATAACCGCCAGGATTCAGGAAGCGCACATTACTATTGCCCACATAATATGCGAAATGATCGAGCAGGAGCTTTGTCAGGAACAAAAATAATCTCAACCGTTAGCCTCAAACGTAAAGTTAGGCACCTTAAGCAGAGCGGCAAGCGCATAGTTTTTACTAACGGCTGTTTTGATATTTTGCATTATGGCCATGTCAAATATCTTCAGGATGCCCGTAGATATGGGGATTATTTGGTGGTGGCAGTGAATAGCGATTCTTCCGTTAAAAAGATTAAAGCTAAAAATCGTCCGGTGATCGGACAAGGTGATCGTTTAAAGACAGTAGCCGCATTAGCCAGTGTGGATTTTGTAGTTTTATTTAATGAGAGTAATCCGCTGCGTTTAATTAAAGCGCTTAAGCCGGATATCCTGATTAAAGGCGCGGATTGGAGCAAGCAAAAAATAATCGGCGCAGATTTTGTAGCCAGTTATGGCGGAAAGGTTCTTACCGTTAATTTAGTTAAGGGCCGCTCAACTAGTGCACTCATTGAAAAAATCGTTAGGGATTTCTCAAAAGAATAATATCGGCCGTATAATTGATGCTAATTTGAACCGGGTTAAAGAGGGATTGCGTGTTTGTGAAGAGGTGGCCCGATTTATTTTGGATAACCGTAAGTTCACGGCAGAGTTTAAGGAAATTAGGCATAAAATAGATAGCTTGGGCGGCAAGATCTACCCGCCGGCTAAGCTGTTTAGCCAGCGTAGAGCGCAGGCGGACGTAGGAAGATTTAATTCCCGCGGGGAACTGGCGCGCAGTAATTGTAAAGACATTTTTTTGGCCAATATTCAGAGAGTTAAGGAATCTTTACGCGTGCTGGAAGAATTTAGCAAGCTGGTAGATTCCAGGGCGGCTTTAGGTTTTAAACAACTCAGGTATAAAGTTTATGAAATTGAAAAAGAGTCTTTTAAAAAAATATCAAGCTTATTGTAACAGTTAAGTTTTTAGAATAATTTCCACCGTAGGGGGGGGTTAAACCTCCCCTACGGTGGAAGAAGTTAAAAAAAATATGACACAACTGGAATACGCCAAGAAAAATATTATCACTGCGCTCATGCGTAAGGTCGCGCATCTGGAAGCAATTAAGCCTGAAGCGCTTATGCGCCTTATCCGTTCAGGAAGAGCAGTTATACCTTTAAATATTAATCATAAAATAAAAAAGCCTATTGCTGTGGGCAGTGGATTGTCCACTAAGGTTAATGCTAATATCGGCACCTCTACGGATAAATCCCGGATTGCTGATGAAATTCAGAAGCTTAAAACCGCAATAAAGTATGGCGCGGATGCGCTGATGGATTTAAGTGTGGGAGGCAATCTTACCCAGGTAAGAAGAGAGGTTCTCAAATACTCAACCGTGCCGGTGGGTACGGTTCCGATTTATGAAGTGGCAGTCAGGGCGGCAGAAAAAAATAAAAATTTTCTTAAATTCAGCGCTCAAGATATTCTAGGGGTATTAAATGATCAGGCTGAACAGGGCGTAGATTTTTTTACTATACATAGCGGAGTAACGCAAAGCAGTTTAAAGGTACTCGGGCAGCATAAGCGGCTGATGGGGGTGGTTTCGCGCGGTGGAGCGATTATCGCTAGTTGGATAAAATATCATCAGCGAGAAAATCCTTTTTATTCGCATTTTGATCAAATCCTGGATATTGCTAATAAATATGATGTAACTCTGAGCCTAGGCGACGGGTTGAGGCCGGGTTCAATTTTAGATGCTACGGATAAAGCTCAGATCGCGGAATTAAAAATTCTGGGAGTATTAGCTAAGCGGGCCAGGGCCAGAGGTGTGCAGGTAATGATTGAAGGCCCGGGGCATGTCCCTCTGGATCAGATAGAAAAAAATATTGCTTTAGAGAAAAAATATTGTTCCGGCGCGCCTTTTTATGTGCTTGGGCCCTTAGTTACCGATGTGGCTGCCGGCTATGATCATATTACTTCGGCCATCGGAGGAGCAATTGCCGCTAGCGTAGGAGCGGATTTTCTTTGTTATGTAACTCCCGCCGAGCATCTGCGTCATCCGACTGTCAGTGATGTGCGGGAGGGGGTAATTGCCTGCCGGATTGCCGCGCATGCCGGAGATTTAGTTAAACGCAGAAAACTGGCGATTTCTTGGGATAGGAGTATCTCGGTTGCCCGAAAGGCAAGAGACTGGAAAAAACAGATTAAATTATCCATTGATCCTGATAAAGCCAAGGCGTATCGATTAAGCAGTAAGCCGAAGCTTTCTAGTGTGTGCACGATGTGCGGGAAATACTGTTCTATTAAATTGATGGAAGATTGTACGCGCAGATAAATGTTTTGCGGGTGTAATTCAGTGGTAGAATGGCAGCTTCCCAAGCTGCACATGGCGGTTCGATTCCGCTCACCCGCTATGATATTAATAATAGAATTTCAACAGTAGGGGAGGTTTAAACCTCCCCTACTGTAATTGATAATTAATAAAGGTTAATTGAGTTTATTATAAGTGTGTAGCTAAATAGATAGAATATATTAAAGGGTTAATGAAAAACATAATTTTAATTTTAATAGTTATGAGTATAGCCGGCTGCGCAACTGCCCCGCCATATACCGGGCCAAGTTTATCTGTACCGGCTGGAGGGGTTGGCGGAGTACATCACCGCGTAGAAGCAGGCCAAACACTCTGGAAGATTTCTAAGCTCTATGACGTAGATATTGATGATATTATTCGTCTTAATCATATTTCTGAAAGTTCGGTTGTGGAAGCCGGCCAGGTTCTTTTAATTCCTAACCGTTTAAGGCCGCAGAATATTTCGATAAAATCCGGGGGGGATGATTTTATCTGGCCATTAAGAGGTAGAGTGATCGCCGGTTTTGGTTCCACTTATCACAACTTAATCAATAAGGGTATTAATATTCAGGCTCCCGCAGGCACAGATATACTGGCCACGCGCAGCGGCAGAATAGTTTTCTCTTCAAGTAGTTTCGGTAATTATGGCAAGACCATAATTATCGACCATGGAGACGGCCTGTGTAGTGTTTATTCCAGGGCTTCAGAGATCCTTGTGCAACCGGGAGAAAATGTGCAAAGGGGCGGGTTGGTCGGCCGGGTGGGTAGCAGCACCAGAGATAAAAATAGCTATCTGCATTTTGAGATTCGTAGAGGCGCCATGCCCCAGAACCCGTTATTTTATTTATCATGATTAAAGACAAATTTTTTGACCGTAATAATTATATTCAGATATTAGAGAAGCGCGTGAGCAGCCTGAAGGAGGGTTATCGGCAGAATATTGCTATAATCGGTGATGAAAATGTCGGCAAAACCAGTATTATTTCTAAATTTTTAGCTAACTTCTACGACCTTCGAATTATTACCGTATTTTTAGAGGTGCGGCCTGAGCCTCTTGAGGGATTTGCCAGAAGATTCATCGGCGCGTTACTCTATAATTTTCTTTTAAATAGCGGGTTGCCTATAAAGGAAGACCTGGATTATTTAGTTGCCAAATCCTCACGGTATATACCTAAGACGGCAGAAAGAATAAATTTTATACTTAATGAGCTTTCCCGGAGGAAGAAGATAAATATTATTACCGAGCTTTTTAATCTGTCGGAGTTGATCCATCAGGAAACCGGTAAGTTTACGGTCATATTTTTAGATGAATTTCATAATTTGGAGGATATTGGGGTAAAAAATTTATACCGGGAGTGGAGTAAACTGCTCATGGTGCAGAAAAATACGCTCTATTGCCTGGCGAGCTCCAGGATGTTTAAAACCCGGGTTATTCTCTCTAAACAGCTTTCTTTATTGTTTGGTAATTTTGAGATTATTACTATTGAGCCATTTGATATTCATACTAGTGGCCGCTATTTGAAACAACACGTCCCCGGTTTAAAATTAAATCCGCAGTTAAAAGATTTCATTATTAACTTTACCGGAGGTTATCCCTTATACCTGGAGTTGATCGCCGATGCCTTGTCTAATAATCCACAAGGCAAGGATTTGGTTGCTGATAGCCCAAGCCAAGCGGATGTGGCCGCGGTAGATTTAACGGATATCCTTGAGGATCTGTTATTTAATACTTCGGGGATTCTTAATCAGAGATTCTCTAATTATATTAAGCGTTTTTTAGATGTGGGCGCCAGCAATGATTATGTCTCCATATTTTATTTGATTGCTTCCGGATGCAATCGTATTAAAGATATTGCCCACATCTTACATAAGCAAAAAAAAGATCTAGCGATCAGGATTAATTATCTTCTGGAGTTGGACGCGATTACGCGCAGCGGGGATTTTCTTAAGGTCAGCGACCGTTTATTTGCTTATTGGATGCGTTTTGTTTATCAGGAGAAGATGCGTTCATTATCATTTGACGCTAAGAATCAAAAAGAAAAGTTCCGTGATAACATCCGGGAGCTGATTGCCGAGTTTGCTAAACAGTCGGCTAAACCGTTGACTAACCGTGTTTGGGAACTATTGCAGCTATTTGAGGATGATCTTGTGCAGATTGAACGTAAAAAGATCCGGCTGCATCATTTTCGCGAGATAAAGCCGCTGGTATTTGGCCAGCGTTTTTTAAAAGATGGTTTATTGGGCCGTTCTAGCGATGCGCTGTGGATTATGGCGATTAAATCTGATGCGCTTACCGAGCAGGATATCACGGAGTTTTCAAAAGAATGTAAAAGGTATCATCATAAATCGCAGCGTAAGATTATGGTGACGCTGAAAGAAATTGACCCCAATGCCAGGCTCAGAGCGTTGGAAGAGAAGATCTGGACCTGGGATTTAAACAGCTTAAACCAGATTTTAGATTTATTTTCTAAGCCGCGGGTAATTGCATGAGCCAGGCTATAAACTTTAGCCATAATTCCCCGGATCAAGTAAATAGTGCAAAAATCGGCGTAATTTCGGATACGCATATTCTGGATAAAGGCGGGCATATCCCGGGGGTAGTTTTGGATGCTTTTAAGCATGTGGATTTAATTATTCATGCCGGAGATATAGTAAGTTTAGGGGTAATCGAGGAATTAAAGTCCGTATGCGCAAAAGTTGTGGTGGTAGCCGGGAATATGGATCAGGAGGCGGTGAGGAAAAAATATCCGGTAAAGCAGGTTTTGGAGATTCTTGGGGTTAGAGTGGGCCTGATGCATGGAGCGGGGCCCGCGTTAAATCTTCCAGAACTGCTTAAAGATGCCTTCCGGGAAGATAATTGTGATCTGATTATTTTTGGCCATTCGCATAAACCGATGAATGAAAGAATAGACGGCGTACTATTTTTTAACCCCGGAAGTGCCACTGACCTTAGCGCTGCGTACAATTCTTACGGGGTAATTGAATTAAAGAAAAGGTTAGCCATTTCCGGCCAGGCGTCCGACAGCCAGAGCGGGATTGAGGCGAAGATAATAAAAATTTAGTCGTTGCGGATAATTCAGGAAAGAAACCACGACATTATATTAAACTCCGCTGACTTTTATTAATTATCAATTATAGTAGGGGAGGTTTAAACCTCCCCTACTATTGAAAGTCAACAAGGTTTGTTACACTATCGAAAACACGGGCTAAAGCCTGTGGAGTACTCATTATGGATAAACTTTGGGCTCCCTGGAGAATCAATTACCTAAGTAGCAATAAGGCCGGAGGCTGTATTTTTTGCCGGGCGAAGAAAAGCAAGCTTACTGATTATGTGATCTTTAAAACAAAAAAATCTATTTGTTTGTTGAATATCTATCCGTATAATAATGGCCATCTTTTAATTTCTCCGTTACGGCATGTCGCCGATATTGAGCTCTTAAGCGAAGAAGAGTCACTGGATATGTTTAAATGTTTAAAACGCTCCAAGCTCCTATTACAAAAAGTTTTAAAGCCACAAGGTTATAATATTGGTTTTAATCTTAGCCGCCAGGCAGGCGCGGGAATTACCGGGCATCTACATTTACATATTGTTCCACGCTGGGAGGGGGACACTAATTTTATGCCGGTTATTGGCAATACCAAGGTTATCTCGCAGTCACTGGAGGAGTTGTCTTTAGGCTTAAAAAATGCCGATAAATAAAATTAACGAATTTGAAAATAAGTTTCTTGCTCCTTATGCGATGAAAAGCTGCGATTCGCGCGGCCGGGCGCATCCAGAAGATGAGCATGCGTATCGGTCATGTTATCAGCGTGACCGGGATCGTATTATTCACTCAGCAGCTTTCCGAAGATTAGAATATAAAACTCAGGTTTTTGTAAATCACGAGGGTGATTATTACCGTACCCGGCTGACGCATAGTATTGAGGTTTCTCAGATTGCCCGGACTATCGCCTGCGTTTTAAGTTTAAATATGGATTTAACGGAAGCCATTGCCTTGGCTCATGATTTGGGGCATACGCCTTTTGGGCACTCCGGTGAAGAGGTGCTTAATGAATTAATGGTTAAATCCGGGGGGTTTAATCATAACCTCCAGGGCTTAAGGGTAGTGGATTTCCTGGAGGAGCGTTATCCGGAATTCCCGGGCTTGAATTTAAGTTGGGAGGTCAGAGAGGGGATCGTGAAACACTCCTCGGTCTTTGATATTGCGGTGGAGATCAAGGAGTTTTACCCCAATAAAATGCCGACGCTGGAGACCCAAGTGGTAGATGTGGCTGATGAGATTGCTTATGATAATCATGATCTGGATGACGGCCTTACTTCCGGGCTGATCAAGGAGAGTGATTTGGAAAATCTGGAAATTTGGCAAAAAATAAATCACCTGATCAATCAGAAATATGCTAAAATTAACCCCAGCAGCCGGAAGTATTTGATTATCCGCGGCTTAATTGATTTACAGGTTACGGATCTAATTGCGCATACGCAATCAGAGATTTCCCGGCGTAAGATTAAAAAATATACTGATGTGCATAAGCTTGGCGGAAAAATTGTAACTTTTAGCCAAGAGATCAAGGAATTAAGAAAACCTCTTCGGCAGTTTCTCATGCAGAAGCTCTACCACCATTACCGGGTTGTGCGCATGAGCACTAAAGCCAAGCGTTTTATCCGGGAATTATTTACTGAATACCTCAAACGCCCCGCACAGATGCCTTCTGAGATACAACGCAAGATTCCTCAGGAAGGAGTAAGGCAGGTTGTTTGTGACTACATCGCCGGCATGACTGACCGGTACGCTTTAGATGAGTATAAAAAATTATTCAACCCCTACGAAAAAGTATAGATTTTTAATTTCCGCGGTGCATAGTATTTACCGCTTGCTTAACTCTACCTATGAGGTTAATGAGTTAATCAGCCGCATGGGCCGCTTATTCTGCCAATTTTTTAATGCCCAATATTGCTCCATCGTTTTATTGGATCCGAGTAAAAAATATTCTATTGTTAAATGCACGATTAATGACAATAAGAAACTGGTAGTTTACAAAAAGACTAAAATCGGCGGCAGGGTTGAAAAAAAAATCGTCAAAGGTTCCTTGGCCGTGAGAAAGGGCAATCTTTTAGGTATTCCGCTTATTGCCGAAGACCTGATGGGGTTTACGATTATAAAACGCACTAAGCCTATTCAGCCGTTTGATTTGTTTGACCAGGAAATGCTGATGACGATGGCGGAGCAGGCGGTGATCGGGATTAAGAATATGCAACTTTACGAGGAACAGCAACGCATAGTCTTTGGCAGTATTAAGTCTTTGGTCACGTTTTTGGATACCCATGTTTCCCGGGATTACACGCATTCACCGCATTTTAGTAAGCTGGTTTGTGCATTAGGTGCAGAGATCCATTTAAATGAGAAACAGCTGCAAAGCCTTAAATACGCCAGCCTCTTGCATGATGCCGGAAAAGCGGATATTCCGGAGGCAATATTAACCAAGACCACTAAACTTACTGATGAGGAGTATGATATTATTAAAAAGCATCCGGTTAAAGGAGCGCAGATTTTAAGGCCTTTACAAGTTTTACGTCCGGTTATTCCCATCATTATGTATCATCATGAGAAATATAATGGGACGGGTTACCCTTCGCAGCTCAAAGGCGGCCAAATTCCTTTGGGCGCGCGGATTATGTCGGTGGCCGATGCCTTTGAGGCTATGGTTTATGGCCGGCCGTACCGCCAAAGAATGGATATTGCTTCAGCGATAAAGGAAATCAAGAGAAAGAGCGGCACGCAATTTGATCCTAAAATAGTTGAGGCTTTCTTAAAAGTAATTAAAAAGTTCAATAAGAGAGTTTATTTGGAGCAGAATGGCTCTTAGGTAATAAGGTTAGCTTATGGTAGGAAAGCAAGATTATTCACAATCTGAACTTTTTTCGCCAGGTGAGAATAACGGGCAATATAAGCCGCGTCTGCCCAGGAATCATTTTTTTTTGCGGATCCGGGGATATGAAAAAGTTATGCTTTTAATTATGGGCCTGGTTTTAACCAGCATTATTTCTTTTTCTTTGGGGGTAGAAAAGGGTAAGCGCATTGGCTGGGTTAAAAATAATACCCCGGGACAGGCTGATTACACTATCCAGGTAGCAACTTTTAAAAATAAGCAGCTGGCTTTAGCCGAAGTTCAGTTGTTACTAAAAGAAGGATTAACTCCGATGGCTTTCGCTAAAGGGGATTATATTATTTTGTGCGTAGGCAAATTTTCTAATCAAGAGAGCGCGCAACCTTTGCTGATCCAGTTGCAGAGAGCCTACGCGGGTTGCCGCATAAGGAGGCTATAAACATGTCAATACATCCGTCATTAACTATTTCGGAAAAGGACAAAAAGACCCGCTCAGTATTAAAACGTATTGAGCGCATCAGGCAGATGCAGGAAAAAGGTAATTGGAAACAAGGGGATTCGGTCTATGGTTTACCCAAGATCAAGAGCTTAAGGATCAAGATTAAAAAGGAGAAGGTGGAGAAAGCCGCTACGGCCACAGAAGCGGGCGCAGCGCCGGCAGCTGCCGGGGCAAAGGATGCTTCCAAAGCTACTGCTTCCAAAGCTGCGGCTCCTAAGGCTGCTGTTCCTAAAGCTGCGGCTAAGGCTGCTCCTAAGGCTTAAATAAAGGTGAGGTTAAATTAAATGCTGCTAAACCCTAAAATTAAGAGGACGCTTATTTTTCTTATGGTTTGTTTTAGCCTGTCGGGTACTGTTTTTGCGGATACTTTTGGTGTTTTTACAGGCCAGATCAATACCCGCGGCGTAAATGTTCGAGTGGATGCTACGGTAGGCGCAGAGGTTGTTTGCACTCTGGCTAAAGGCGAATTAGTAGAAGTTGTTTGGGAAGCTTATGATTGGTATAAGATCCGCCTGCCTAAAGAAGCACCTGCTTATATAAAAAAGAATCTTCTTGAATGCAATGATGTTGATGCTGATTTTGCTTCCCAATCCGGCAAGTGCCTTAGCGCTAAGGTAATTAAAGACAGGGTAAATATCCGGTTGAGGCCGACTGAATCGGCATGGATTCTGGGGAAAGTTGACAAAGCCACGGTGGTTAATGTCATTGCAGATGAGGGGGGCTGGTATAAGATTCATCCTGTTTATCAGAGTTATGGCTGGGTGAATAAAAAATTTGTGAATAAAGAGGTGGTTGTGCTTGCGCAACAGGATATTCCGGTTAAGGCCGCAGATACTGCGAAATTAAGCGATCAATTGGTAGTTGAGGGCAAGGTTAGCCCTTACGGAATAGTCCTCTGGCGCAAGGCCACGCATAAGCTGATTACCTCTGAAAATAAAATATATTTTCTTAAAGGCGATCGCAAAAGTTTAGACAGCCTTAATTACCGTAAAGTGAAGGTCACGGGAAAATTAATCAGCCCGGCTGCAAGTAAATATTCTATTATTCAGATTGATATTATCGAGGCGCTAAATTGAGTTTAATTATTTCCTTTGCCGTGTCTTTTGCGCTTTTATTGATTGCCATGACCGTGCACGAATTTGCGCATGGCTTAGCCGCTTATAAGTTGGGAGATTCTACGGCTAAATTAAGCGGCCGATTGACCTTAAATCCGCTGGCGCATATCGATCCTTTTTGGACCGTTCTTTTGCCGCTGGTGCTTTTTTTATCCACCGCCGGGCATTTTGTTTTTGGCGCGGCCAAGCCTGTTCCCGTAAATTATTGGTCCTTGAAGAATCCCAAAAGAGATATGATTTGGATTGGCCTAGCCGGGCCACTGGCTAATTTTATACTGGCTTTTATTATCGCCGGAATATTGAGATTTATTCCTACGCAGGGCATTAGCGCTTATTTGTTTTTTAATCTGCTGACGATTAATGTGGTCTTAGCCATATTTAATCTTATACCTATCCCGCCGCTGGATGGTTCAAAAATATTAATGGGCCTGTTGCCGGAGCGTTTATCAGGGCAGTATGCGGCATTTGAACGCTATGGTTTTATTATTCTTTTTGTATTTATCTGGTTGGGAATATTTGATCGCCTGCTTTGGCCGCTGGTGGGCGCCGTAATTAGAATGCTGGGGGTAGGTTTTTAATATGCATAAGGTAAGCGTTAATTTAGGTAAGCGGGCATACAACATAATTATAGGAGGGGGCATACTTGATCAACTCGGCGCGTATTTAAAAAAAATGGATATCGGAACAGATGCCTTCATTATCAGTAATGCCTTTTTGAAGAATAAATATGGCGCGAGGTTGTCGCAAGTTTTGTCCGGGAACGGATTTAATTGCTATTTTAAGCTGGTCGCGGATAGCGAAAAAAGTAAGTCTATAGAAACAGCTAGCGCAGTAATTAAAGAGTTGGCTAAGTTTGACCAAAAGAGAAAAGTTTTTATTATTGCTTTTGGGGGAGGGGTGGTGGGAGACCTGGCAGGATTTGTGGCTTCGGTTTATAAGCGCGGTATTCACTACATACAGATTCCTACGACTTTGCTGGCTCAGGTGGATTCGGCGATTGGCGGCAAAACCGCCGTTGACCTGGATTTAGGCAAGAATTTAGTGGGAACATTTTATCAGCCCAGGCTGGTTTTTAGTGAGGTAAATTTTTTAAAAAGCCTGGATATAATGCAAGTTCGCTGCGGGATGGCGGAAGTGATTAAATACGCGGTGATAAATGACCCCAAGCTTTTTAATTTTCTAGAAAATAAATATCAAGAAGTAATACAGCGAAATCCTGCCGCCTTAGAAATAATCATTAATGCCTGCAGCCGGATTAAGGCAGGCATAGTTGCGCAGGATGAAAAAGAGACTTCCGGCTTAAGGAGTATTCTTAATTTCGGCCATACGATTGGCCATGCTATTGAGGCTGCCGGCGGTTATAAAGGTTATAACCACGGCCAGGCAGTCAGCCTGGGCATGATCGTTGCTGTGGATTTAAGTAAAAGGTTAGGATTAATCGCTGTAAAATCAGCGGTGCGTATTAAGAATTTGATTGAGCTTTATGGCCTGCCTATTAAGATCAAAGGCGTAGCCGTAGCCAAGATTATCCGGGCGCATTATCACGATAAAAAGTTTTCGGGTAAGGAAAATAAATTTGTGCTTATCAGGGGTATTGGTAAACCCAGGATCGTGCGTAATATCAAATTAGATTTAATTAAAGAAGCAGTCCGCGGGGCAATCTAATATTATAATAAAAAATCAAAGGGGACGGTTCTATAGAAAAATAGAACCGTCCCCTGTTTTACTGCTAACGGGCCGTGGTAAGAGTAATTGTTTGTCCGGCGTTATCTAGTTTTACGGTATTGGCAGTAATCAAACCTACCTTAGCTCCATCAACGTAATCATCCTCTCTGACAATCTGGTTATTCACTAATGCGTAGCCGTCTTCATCGGAAAAGAATATTCCGTTTAAAACAAAGCTGGTTTCTACAGGTTTTGTTTCTTCTGCTGGTTGGCTTGGCAAGGCAGGCAGAGGGGGTGAATTTGTAGCCGGGGTAACCGCATTAGCATTTTTCTTTGAAGTTTGAGTAGTTTGGATTTTATAACTCAGCAGGTTAAATATAAAGTTACCCAGCGCCAGCCCGGCCAGTAAAATTAAGATATAGAGGATGTATGGTTTTGGGCCAGAGGGCTTTGGCGGCAAAGGGTTATCTTTAGCGGAATTTTTTTGGAGGTACTCTTCGGTTTTTTTTAAGGCCTCATTAATAATGCTCATCTGTTTTTACTCACAGCATAACTGTCCAGTTCTTCGATGCATTTTTTAATAATATTAGAATCTATCCGGTTAGTCTCGCTGACAAATCCGGCTAAAAGCGCCCGATCGCAAATCATATTAATTAATCTGGGTGTGCCTCCGGAGAAGCGGCTGATCAAATCGACAGCTTCATCGCTGAATTCAATTTGGCCTTCTAACGGCTGCTCCGAGCTGGCAATCTTTAAGCGGTAGTTAATGTAGTTTTTGATTTCATCGCTGTCTAGCGGAGTAATGTGGTATCTAACCATGATTCTTTGCCGTAGTTGCCTTAAATCATATAAATTAAGCCGGGTATTTAATTCCGGTTGTCCGACTAAGATTACCTGCAAGAGTTTATCCTTTTCTGTTTCTAAGTTGGAGAGCAGCCGGACCTGCTCAAGTAAACTGGGTTTTAAATTCTGCGCTTCATCAATGATCAGCACCAGATTATTTCCGGCGTTGGATTCGCGCAGGAGAAAATTGTTTAGCTCTAAAACCAAGCCCAATTTTGTTTTATGGTTAGGGTTAATCCCGAAATCTTTAACGATTGATTCCAGCAATTGAATTTCAGAGAAGGTAGGATTCAGGATGAAAGCGGTTTTTACGTTTTTGCCGATTTGATTCAAGAAAAAACGGCAGATAGTAGTTTTACCGGTGCCGATTTCTCCGGTTAAAACAATAATTCCTTTTCTTTGAGAGACTCCATAAAGCAAATGGGAAAGGGCTTCTTTATGTTTTTTGCTGGAAAAAAAGAAAGCCGGATCGCTGGTAACGTTAAAGGGGCGTTCTTTTAGCCGGTAGTATTTACAGTACATTATGTAATTATAGCAAAGATTGCAAATTTTGTAAAGTATTGACATATTTGAAAATATGTGTTATATTTTTTTCATGGCGGCATGGCAAAAACAAAAGGAAAATCGTTGTTTTCCCCGAGTAAATTTTCATTCCAAGATTCGTTATCAGTTTAGAGGAAAACCGGATTTTGATTGTTGTGTGAGCAAGGATATAAGTTACGGCGGCTTAAGGATCACTAATGAACAGTTTATGCCTGTTTCGAGGTTGGTCATGCTTGAAATTAATGTTTTAAACCGGATATTAAGGCCTATTGGTAAGGTCGCCTGGTCAATGCCGCTGGCGCATTCTAACCGTAATCAAACCGGTATAGAGTTTGTAGAGTTTAATAGTGCGGAGCAGAGCTACCTCAAAGATTTCATTAATATGCAAAATCGTTAGTTTCAAACCAGGGAAAGGAAAAATGTCATGGCAGCAGAAGTAGTTAAGGAAGGTCAAGTAGAAGCTAAACCCAAAGCCGAAATACAGACTAATTGCTTGGCCTGTAACAAGCTGATTAAGAAATTAAAACGCTATTATCGCGAAGGCAAATTCTATTGCAGTAAAAGATGCTGGCGTGCATTTATTGATAAATCCAAGGCAGAAGAGAAAAAATGACCAAGAGCAATAAAGAACGCAGGATACATCCGCGCCTAGCGCATAAGTTGCCGCTTAATCTGGCGGTAAACGGTTATGATTTTTCTACCGTTTCACACAATATCAGCAGTGTGGGTGCCTATTGCCACCTGGATAAATACATGCCGCCATTTACCAAAATTTCCGTAAAATTAAGCCTGCCGAACAAGGGGCAGGCAGGTAAAAGCACGATTGTTGAATGTAAGGGAGTGGTTGTCAGGACGGAAGATGAGTCCAACGGCGGATTTAACCTGGCTATATTTTTTAATCAAATGCGCGAAGATCAGCGTAAAAAAATCGCCCAGTATATCAGCCAGTTCTTGCCTTAAAACTCCGAATTGAAAAAAAACAGAAAATATAATTTGAAAGTAAAGTTAGTTATCGGCTTCATCTATAAAGATGAAGCTATTTTTATAAAAGCTAAAGAAAAATTAAGAAAGAAATTTGGTAAAATCGATTTTACCTCAGCATGCATGGATTTTAATTATACAGATTATTATGCAGCCGAAATGGGTAAAGCGTTAAAAAGAAGATTTATCAGTTTTACTGAACTTACTCCTATCCAGGATTTATACCGGATTAAGCTTTATACCAATCGGCTGGAAACAAAATTTTTAACGGGCAAAACCCGTCAGGTGAATATCGATCCGGGCTATCTTAATTTAGCTAAATTGGTATTGGCCACGACTAAGGATTACGCGCATAGGATATTTTTGCGCAAAGGCATCTTTGCTGAAATAACCCTTTCTTTTAGAGGAAATTCGTTCTCTGCCAATGAGTGGACCTATCCGGATTACCGCAGTAAAGAATATATCGATATTTTTAATCAAATCAGGAAGCTTTATGCTCCGTAAGTTAACCTGTGTTATTTTTGTCTATAGCGTTTTTATTTTAAGCGGTTGCACTACTATTTTTAATCCGGCAACCGGTAACCGCGAAACCCTGTTTATTGATACGCAAGCAGAAGTTACTTTGGGTAAGGGGATGGCCAGGCAAATCTCTGCTGAGATGAAACTGCTGGATGACCCTGTAAAGCGAAAGCGCCTGGAGGCAATCGGTAATAAAATTGCCGCAGTTTCCGATCGCAGAGACCTTAGCTATCATTTTAATATTGTCAAAGATAAGGAGTTTAACGCTTTTGCTATACCCGGAGGCATGGTTTATGTAAATTATGGCTTGATGGATGCTGCTAATGATGATGAATTAGCAGCTGTTTTGGCTCATGAAGTGGGGCATATTGCAGCGCGCCATAGTGTAAAACGCCTGCAGGCAGTCTTAGGTTATCAGCTGATTAGCTCAGTGGCTTTAGGTTTAAGCGGACAAGGCCAGATTTTTCAGGCAGTGGATGTGGTTTTTAATGTTATCGTCTTAGGCTATAGCCGTAAGGATGAATATCTGGCGGATAAATTAGGGGTGAAGTATGCAAAAGCAGCTGGTTTTAACCCTCGCGGCATGGTTACTTTTTTTCAGAAACTTAAACAGGAAGGTAAAAATACAGGCCCGAGCCTAGTTTTTTTAAGTTCTCACCCGCCTATTGACGAGCGGATTAAACAGGCAGAGAAAGAGATTATTGCCCTAAGCCAATAATAAGATGGCGGATTATCCTGCGTATATTCATACCTATAAAAACGGCCGATTAGAGAAAATAGTTGAGCAGTTATTTTCTTCTCTTGAATCTTGCCAGATTTGCCCACGCCGTTGTAAAGTAAATCGTTTGAAGAATAAAGCTGGTTTTTGTAAAACCGCGTCCCTTCCCAAGATTTTTAGTTTCCTGGCTCACCATGGTGAAGAGCCGCCAATATCAGGCGAAAAAGGAAGCGGTACGATATTTTTTAGCCATTGCAATATGGGTTGTGTTTATTGTCAGAATTATGAGTTTAGCCAATTAGGGGCGGGCAGAGAATATACTTTTGAGCAATTGGCAGAAGTAATGCTGAAGTTACAGGGCCTGGGGTGTCATAATATTAATTTGGTAACGCCAACGCATGTTTTACCGCAGATACTGAAGAGTTTAGAGTTAGCCATCCCGCAAGGTTTAAAAATACCATTAGTTTACAATACTAGTGGCTATGAATTGGCTAAGATCATTAAGTTGCTTGATGGGATTGTTGATATTTATTTAGCGGATAGCCGTTATGGGGATAGCCTGGTTGCTCAGAGATTATCGCAAGCTGCGGATTATGTTAAATATAATCAAGAGGCGCTCAAGGAAATGCATCGGCAGGTGGGGGTAGCTGAATTTAGCGAGGATGGATTGATTAAAAAAGGGTTAATCATCAGGCACCTGGTGCTGCCTAACCGCTCCGGCCATACAGAAAAGATCATGAAATTTATTGCCGGCGAACTATCCGCAGATACCTATATAAGTTTAATGAGCCAGTATTTACCGTATCATTTGGCCTCGGGTTACCCCGAAATAAATCGCCGCCTGAAAAAAGAGGAATATCAGGAGGCTAAGGAAATTTTAGAGCGTTATCATTTACTTAACGGTTGGATTCAGGAGTCATACGGGGCGGAAAGATTTGCCGGAGTAAATATTAAACCTGCTTAAAGATATATTAGGGTTATCCACAGCAGTAGGGTGGGTTTAAACCCACCCTACTTATACGCGAAAGAGCCAGTGTTTAAAAAAATTATAAATTTTATTTTTGCTAAACTTTTTAAAATTAATGATTCTGCCGGAAAAGTTGCTTTAGGTGTGGGTTTAGGGGTATTTTCCGGTTTGCTGCCCGGAACCGGCCCGGCTGCGGCATTATTATTGGCTTTGGTTTTTAGAGCTAATCGCGCGGCAGCGTTATTGGGCAGCCTGCTTACGAATACCTGGCTCTCACTGGTAACTTTTATCTTGGCAATAAAAGTGGGTTCTGTTATACTAAAGATGAATGGGCGCCTGGTGCAACAGCAGGCTCAAGAGTTGCTTAAAAATTTCGGCTGGGCTAAATTTTTTAGAGTTTCCTTTTTAGAAGTCTTTTTGCCGGTAATGGTAGGGTATCTGGTTATAGGTTTAGTTTTAGGGGCGCTGAGTTATTTTTTAACCTTGTTCATAATCAGAAGTAATTTTTATGGCAATAAAACAGGGCACCAATAATTTTTAAAAAAGTTAAGCGGAGACCTGATGAAGAAATTAGTTTTATTGAGGCATGGAGAAAGCATCTGGAATAAAGAGAATCGTTTTACCGGTTGGACGGATGTAGATTTATCGGAAAAAGGAGTAGAGGAGGCCAGGCAGGCCGGGGAGCTGCTTAAACGGGAAGGTTTTGTGTTTGATCTGGCTTATACTTCCGTGTTAAAAAGGGCGATCCGCACGCTTTGGTTGACTCTGGATGAAATGGATTTAATGTGGATACCGGTTTATAATTCCTGGCGGCTTAATGAAAGGCATTACGGAGCTTTACAAGGTTTGAATAAATCCGAGACGGCCTTAAAATATGGAGAAGAGCAGGTTCTGATTTGGAGGAGAAGTTACGATATTGCTCCGCTGGCTTTGGAAAAAAATGACCCGCGTTATCCGGCTCATGAGGCGCGGTATAAGGATCTTAAGCCTGAAGAATTACCCCTTACTGAATGCCTAAAAGATACGGTAGCTAGATTTCTGCCTTTTTGGCATGAAACAATTGTTCCGGCGGTAAAAAGCGATAAACGCGTCATTATTGCCGCGCATGGAAATTCATTGCGCGCTTTGGTAATGTATCTTGATAATATTTCCGAGGCCAAAATTGTAAATTTAAATATTCCCACCGGGCTGCCCCTGGTCTATGAGTTAAATGATAATTTAAAACCCATTAAAAGTTATTATTTGGGTGATGCGGAACAAGTGAGGAAAGCGACGGAAGCGGTGGCTAATCAGGGTAAGGTAAAATAGGGGAGTTGAAAATGAGTAAATCCATTAAGAACAGTAAAACAGAGCAAAATTTATTAAAGGCATTCGCCGGTGAGTCGCAGGCGCGTAATCGCTATACTTATTTTGCTTCAGTTGCCAAAAAAGCGGGATTTGAGCAGATGGCTAATATTTTTACTGAAACCGCGGAGAATGAAAAGGAGCATGCCAAGATATTTTTTAAATATCTGGAGGGTGGGGATGTAGAGATTACGGTTGCTTATCCTGCCGGGGTAATTAGCGATACCAAGGCTAATTTAGAAAAGGCTGCTGCCGGAGAAAATATGGAGTGGACTACGCTTTATGCAGATTTTGCCAAAATTGCCAAAGACGAAGGATTTCCTGAGGTAGCGCGCTCTTTTGAGCAGGTGGCTAAGGTTGAGAAATTTCATGAGGCACGCTATCGGAAGTTAATTAATAATATTGGCAATAGCGAGGTGTTTAAGAAGAAAACAAGCGTAAAATGGCATTGCCTTAACTGTGGTTATGTCATTGAGGGAACTGAGGCGCCGAAAGAGTGCCCTGCCTGTAAACATCCACAGGCTTATTTTGAAGTTTTAGCGGAAAATTATTAACCAGTTAAGGTAATATTATGAAAGGGGAATTGATGAGAAAAGCAGTAGTTGTTTTAGGCGGTTTATTTTTATGTTTCTCTTTAATTAAAGTTGGTGTTGTAGCTGCTGAAGAAGGACAGGAATCTGCTGATACCGGATGGAAACAGCAATTTTCTGACGATCGTCAGCAGTTACAAGAGCAAAGACAAGCAATAAAAGGCAATATAGAAGAGGCGAAAGAGGAAGAGAGACAGTTGAGGCAGCGGATTGCAGAAGCATACCAAGCAAATGATTTACAGACAGCTGCTCAGCTTAAAGAAGAATTAAGGGTAATGCATCATGAAAATGTGCAGGGGATACAGCAAGATAAGCAGGCGTTGCAAGCAGATAGGCAGGAATTAAAAAATGATGTTCAAGAAGCCCGGCAAGCAGGTAATTTGCCTTTAAAGAAGGATTGGGATAACAATCCACCCGGACCCAGAGGCGGAGCAGGAACAAACTGGGAGAATCCTCCTGGACCTAGAGGTGGAGAAGGGACAAGCCCGGATAGAAGGCCAAGCAGTGGAGCAGGCGGCAGGCCTCATCACAGTGGCCGAAAGTAACTTTTATTAACTGCCAGTATATAATTAGGGGTTTGGTAATTATCGATAAGAAACAAAGGAGGACGGTTCTATATAATAATAAAAAATAGAATCGTCCTCCTTATTTAAAAAACTAAATTATGATTTCCGTAAGCAATGTATCTTTAGAGTTCGGCCAGCGTAAACTTTTCACTCAAGTAAATATCGTTTTCTCACCGGGAAACTGTTATGGTTTAATCGGCGCCAATGGCTCGGGTAAATCTACTTTTTTAAAGATCCTTTCCGGAGAGATTGAATCTTCTGCCGGAGAAGTAACTATTCCCGCAGGCAAGCGGCTTTCTGTTTTAAAACAGGATCAGTTTGCTTTTGACCAGTATACGGTTTTAACTACCGTAATTATGGGGCATAAGCGGCTTTATGAAATCATGACGGAAAAGGAGTTAATTTATGCCAAAACTCCTTTTACCGATGAGGATGGAATGCATGCCTCAAAGCTTGAGGAAGAGTTTAGCGAGCTAGGCGGTTGGAACGCTGAGTCGGATGCCGCCAAACTCCTAAGTGATCTGGGCATTGAGGAGTCAGTACATAGTGCGCAGATGACTCAGCTGGAAGCCGGACAAAAAGTGCGCGTATTATTAGCGCAGGCATTATTCGGAAATCCGGATATCCTGCTTTTGGATGAGCCGACTAACCATTTAGATGTGGATTCCTGCATGTGGCTGGAGGAGTTTCTTTGTGAATTCCAGAATACGGCGATTGTGGTTTCGCATGACCGGCATTTTCTGGACAAAGTCTGCACGCATATCGCGGATATTGATTATTGTAAGATCCGGCTTTACCCGGGTAATTATACTTTTTGGTCAGAAGCCAGCCAGCTTGCCGCCCGGCAGCGCAGCGAATCTAACAAGAAAATCGAAGAGCAGCGTAAAGATTTAAAAGATTTTATCATGCGTTTTGCTAATAACGCTTCTAAAGCCCGTCAGGCTACCAGCCGTAAAAAAATTCTGGAAAAGCTTACTTTAGATGATATCGGGCCTTCTTCGCGAAAATACCCGTATATAAATTTTGAACCGGAGCGCGAGGCTGGTAATGATCTTTTAAGTATAAATAATTTATTTAAGAAACTGGATTCAGAAGTAATGTTTGAGCGGCTTAATATTACCATTCATAAGGGGGATAAGGTGGCTTTTGTGGGGCCCAATGACCTGGCCAAGACCATGCTTTTTGGAATCCTAATGAATGAATCTAGCGCAGATAGCGGAACCTTTAAATGGGGTGTTTCTACCCGCCGGGCGTATTATCCCAGGGATAACTCCGCATTTTTTAATTCCTCCGAGCGCATAGCGGATTGGCTCAGGCAATTCTCAAGCAACACCGAAAATGAATTTATTCACGCCTTTTTAGGCCGTATGCTTTTTTCAGGAGAAGAGTCATTAAAGCCGGTGAATGTCTTATCCGGCGGAGAGAAGGCGCGCTGCATGTTTACCCGGATGATGGTTACCCAGCCCAATGTACTGATCTTAGATGAACCGACTAACCACTTGGATCTAGAGTCAATTACCGCTTTAAACCGCGGCCTGGATAAATTCCCGGGGACAATTTTATTCTCTTCCCATGACCACGCGCTGGTCCAGACGGTAGCCAACCGGATTATTGAAATTACCCCCCGGGGATATATTGACCGCATCAGCACTACCTTTGATGAATATTTAGCTAATGAACAGGTTAAAGAGCAGCGCCGCCAGTTATATAAAATCACGCATTAAACATGAGGGCTAAAAAAATGAAAGTGATTGCATTTAACGCCAGCGCTCGTAAGGATGGGAATACCGCAATTCTGATCAAACAAGTTTTTAAAGAGCTGGAAAGCTTAAACATTGAAACTGAGCTTATTCAGCTGGCCGGGCAAAGAATCTGCGGGTGTATGGGTTGCGGCCAATGTTTAATTGCTAAAAATAACAAATGCGCGGTAACGGATGACCCGGTTAATGAATATATTGTCAAGATGATGAAGGCTGATGGGATAATTATCGGTTCTCCGACATATTTTGCTGATTGCACAGCTGGCGCCAAAGCTTTGATTGAAAGAACGGGCATGGTCAGCCGGGCTAATCATAACCTGTTTAAACGTAAAGTAGGAGCGGCGGTGGTAGCGGTCAGGAGGGGCGGGGCGATTCATGCCTTTGATTCCATAAATCATTTTTTTACCATCGGCGAAATGATTATTGTGGGAGCGTCATATTGGAACGTGGGGATCGGCCGCGAGATCGGGGAGGTAACCTGCGACCAGGAGGGCTTAAACACGATGAGTGATTTGGGCAAGAACATGGCCTGGCTGATTAAAAAAATTAATACTTGATTTTTTTTCGACAAAGTCTTATAATTATTTAATGGAATAAGTTTTATTTAAGCAGCAAAAAGGAGGAAGTATGGCATATCAGCAAGGTGGTGGATTTGGCGGGGGTCCCCGGGAAATGCATAAGGCAGTCTGCGGTGAATGCAAAAAAGAATGCGAAGTGCCTTTTAAGCCCAGAGAAGATCGTCCAATATACTGTAAAGAGTGTTACTCTAAGCGTAAAAACGAAGGCCGTTAATTAATAAAACCTGGGGACGGTTCTATTTTTTAGAAAATAGAACCGTCCCCAGGTTTTTAATAGGAGGATAGGGCGATGACGGTTAAGGGAAAGGATAAGCAGTCCGGGTCAGGCCGGATGTTTGGTGAAAGTGTTTCCGATAAGATTCGTAAACGTGCCCAGAAGCTTTTTGAAAAACGGGGGAGTGCTTCGGGAGATGCCCTGAGGGATTGGCTGGAAGCAGAAAAACAAATAAAAGCTGAGTTAAAAAAGTAATCTATTAAAAATTTTATTATTTGCACAATAAAGGACTAGGGAAGCAGGAGTAGTCCTTTATTGCTTTTATTAACTAGGCGCGAAGCGGGAGGAGAGCTTTGGTAAATAAAATAAAGATTAATTTCGGCGGGGAAGAAGTTGAGGCTTGGCCTATTGATATCAATCAGACAAGCGAATATTGGAACCAGTATTTATTGGATGATGGGACAGTGATTAAGATGAAGCTGGTAGCGACCAAAGCGCTGCGCGTAGATAACAAGTATGACCAGGAAGGTAATCCTTTATATATCATCCAATCAACGAATATTACTTCCGTTAATGCGCCTGATAATTTGAAGAAAAAAGGCTAATGGAGTAACCCCAAGCTAGAAATTCTATAAAGCGCAGAAATAACAGGAGGATTCAATGTTTAGAGAGAAGATAAAAGTCCTGGATTGTACGATTAGGGATGGCGGTTTGATGAATAATCATAATTTTGATATGCGTTTTGTGCGCGAAGTTTACAAAGCACTTTCGGAAGCGGGTATTGATTACATGGAGGTTGGTTATAAAAATTCCCAGCGGCTTTTTAGCTCCAAAGAATACGGTAAATGGAAATTCTGTAATGATCAGGATATCAGAGAAATGATCCAGGGAATTGAATCTGCGACTAAGATTTCAGTGATGGTCGATGTGGATAGGGTGGATGTGGATGATGTTTTACCGAAGCAGGATAGCCCGGTGGATATGATTAGGGTGGCCACTTACGTGAAGGATGTGGATAAGGCGATCTATCTGGTTAATCATTTCGCGGATAAAGGCTATGAAACCGCGGTAAATATTATGGCAATATCCAGGGCTCTGGATAACGAACTTACAGAGTGCCTGCAACAGCTTGAAAAAGAATGTAAAGCCAGGATAATTAATATCGTGGATAGTTTCGGCTCATTGTATCAGGAAACCACGGAATTTTTAATTAAGAAGGCAAAAAGTATCTTGAAAACTAAAGAAATTGGGATGCACGCGCACAATAATCAGCAGCTTGCGTTTGCCAATACCATCGAAGCAATTATTCATGACGCGAATTATGTCGATACAACTATTTTTGGTTTAGGCCGGGCGGCAGGAAATTGCCCTACGGAGTTAATCCTGGGATTCCTGAAGAATCCCAAATATGATATCCGGCCGATTCTGGATGTAATTTCTAAGGAGTTTATTCCTTTACAAAAAAAAATCGAATGGGGATACTTTATTCCTTACGCGATTACCGGGATTCTGGATGAGCATCCGCGCACCGCGATTGCTCTGCGGGAGAGTGACCGAAAAGAAAATTACCGTGAGTTTTATGAGAGCTTGGTTGGCGAGGTTGAGGAGTAAGGGGAATAAAGATTTTAAAGCCATTGGCCGGGCAGTTAAGAATTTTATTGATACCTATGGAAGTAAAAATAATTCGTAGCCCAAGGCGCCGGCGTTCAGTAAGCGCGCGAATAGTTAATGATTTGCTTTTGGTTAATGCCCCCTTAATGCTTTCGCAAGAGCGCCTGGATAAGATTATCCACGGTTTTAAATTGAAATTCGCCGCTAAAAAACTAAAAAACGAACTGGATAAAGAAAAAAATCTCGCGCATTTAGCCAACGCGCTCAATGAGAAATATTTTGACAATAAACTAAAAATAGAGTCAATAGAATACTCCACTAATCAGAATAGTCGATTCGGTTGTTGCGATTATCGCACCGCTAAAATTCGTATCTCACACAAAATAGGCCTCTTGCCCAAGTGGGTCAGAAAGTATGTGCTCATTCATGAAATGGCGCATTTAATCCAGCCAAATCATAGCCGGGCATTCTGGGATATTGTTTCGCGATATAAATTAACGGAAAGAGCCAGGGGCTATCTGATGGCCGCCAGTATCAACATGAGGGAAGGGGGATAAAATTGCAGGTTTTGTTAATATCTTCAAGCCCGCACCAAGAAAAGAGCAGCACATTTTTATTAGCTAAAGAAGTTCTGCGCAGTTTGAGTGAGGAAGGTATCTCTGGCGAAACCTTGCATCTGGACAATTTTAGGATATTTTTCTGTAAGCACTGCGAGGCTTGTCATCGGAAAATCCTGGAATGCCCGCTTAAGGATGATGTCAGTATGATTTTACAGAAAATGCTTAAAGCTGACGCTATACTTTTGGCTTCACCTAACTATATTAACCAGGTAACCGCGTCGATGAAGGCATTATTTGACCGTTCAGCGCATTTTATCCATTGCAAAAGGCTGGAGGGTAAATATATTGCCGGAGCCGTATCTAGCGGCAGCGGACAGAACCAGGAAGTCCTGGATTATCTTAAATATTACGGTGCTGCCTGCGGAGCGCAATATTCAGGAGGAGTTTCTGCCCAGCAGCAATTCGGCCAGGATAAAAAAGATGAGGCTTTGAGGCTGGGTAAGAAAATTGCTGCTGATCTTAGAGAGAAAAAATTGTACGCGGAGCAATTGCAGGATATCGAGAAGGGGAAGCAGTATTTTTCCCGGGTAATTAAAGCCAGGAAGGATGACTGGCAAGAGGAGTATGCATACTGGTTAAAAAAAGGCTGGCTATAAAGGGTACATTTCTATGCGTCAGTTCTTGCTCTCAATTTTTATAATCTCATCTGCCTTTATCGCCACTCCTGTTTTTGGCGCCGAAAGTAATGTTCTTCTGGGTAAGGACTACTTTCAAACCACCCACCAAGCCATTCAAGAAGCAAAAGAATCAATTTACGTGGCGATGTATCTCATTAACGTAGAACCCACCCCCACTGATAACCCTGCCTCAATTCTCTTGGAAAGCTTAATTAACGCCAAAAAAAGAGGTGTATACGTAAAGGTCATTCTGGATGACACTACTTTTAAAGTTAATTACAATGCCTATAAACGCCTCCAACAAGCTGGCATAGACGTATTCATAGATAGTACTAAAGCCGTGCTCCACGGTAAAGGCATAGTTATTGACTCCAAAATCTGTATCCTTGGTAGCTTTAACTGGTCCCGTGCTTCTTTATATGACAACTACGAATTCGCCACTTACACAAAAGGCCCGCGACAGGCAAAGAAATTATTGGATTATATCACTAAGATAGAAATAAGCCATCAGCCGCCCATCCAGCCTCAAGATTCACCAGGCCTAAAATTGCCTGTTAGTTTAATAATTACTCCACCCAAGCCACTTTTATTTGAACTCTTCACTAGCCATTCAGAAAAAGCCTTTGACCTTTATTTATATCTGGCAAAAAAAGCTCAAAGCCAAAATACATCCACCATAAAAATCAACTATCAGGAATTCGCTCAGGCCTTGGGTTACACCAAAAATTACTACTTTAATCTCTTTCAACCCTTAAGAAAACTAACTCGAAAATACGGCCTTATCCAGCATAAACCTTGGAGCAAAGAACTTAATTTAATATACACATCCTCCAAAACAGAGATTACTATTCCTGATACTTACTGGGACTATGGTTTATATCAAAAACTTTCCTTTCCGGCAAAATATATGTTTCTGGTTGTTCTTAGTGAAGCCCAAGAATCAAACCATAATCCCTACTGGTTCAGAAGCAACGAGGACTTAAATCGGATATATTATATCTCCAAGCGCGCAATTACCAACGGCATAACCGAACTGGAGAAGGAAAATATCCTGGAGGTTTATCGACATAAGCCTGAAGAGCCCGGAGAATTCGACGATCGCCTGGCCAACGACTACCGTTTAAATCCTTTACAGTCTCAGGAACAATTTCAACAGGCACTTCAAGCTCTAACCGATAAATACGGCCTTGACCCAACCCAGAAAGCTTGTGAACTTTCCACTCAACTTAACGAACCCAAAGACTTGGATAAAATCGAAACCTACATAGGTCTAATCAAAACCTACGGCTACGAAAAGGTAAGAGAGGTTAATTCCGAAGTCGCCTCCAACCGCCGCGAATCCGGCTTCCGCGATATTACTCAGGTAATTTTATTATTGAAAACCACCGCCCCCGCGTCATTCTGAGCCCGAAGGGGTGAAGCAATCTAGAATTAGGCTATCCGCGTCATTCTGAGCCCGAAGGGCGAAGAATCTAAAGATAAGGTGACTGTCACCTTATCTAATAAAAATAGGGCACGTTTCTATTTTTCCCCGAGCTTAGTGTTAGAAAAATAGACGCGTCCCCTATTTTGTAAGAGAAAGCTTAAGTATTTCAAAAGCTTTTTGGTCGGAATTTTTCAGCGAATTTGACCTCATGCCGGTTGCATAACTACTTCTAAAGCCGCTGGAAGCAACAAAGAACGGGTTGCTTTCCAAGCAGTATAACGTAGCATGCGGGCTTGCGCAAGATTTTGTTTTCGTTGTGTCATCTCCAAATTAAAAGTGCACTGTTTTTAAAGGGAGTTACAATTTAAAAGTGCACTGTTTTTTGTGCCATACTTGTAAGAAAAAGGAGGTTTACAAGTATGGCACAATTACACAAAAGATTTACCGATCAACAGGT
>JAUYBI010000048.1 GCA_030693145.1 Candidatus Omnitrophota bacterium | reverse complement strand
ACAATTTTACAGATTTTGAGCGTGACCATTTTCGAGAAAACGCATATATTGCAAGCACTTATGGAAACTAATCTCATCGATGATAACACTGAAAACGATAACCAATTGAAACTGTTCAAGTTATAATGGGACAGTAGTGATTTAGTATGCTGCCTTAGGCTAAAAAATAGAACCGTCCCCTATGTATACTGCTTGATCACGCTGATGAAATGGTCGGCGTAGGTTTTTAGTTTGTGGTCGCCTACTCCGAAGACTTCGGAGAAGGTTTCACGAGTGGTGGGTTTGCGGGAGGCCATGTCTTTTAGGGACTTGTCACCGAAGATAATGTAGGCGGGAACGCCGTGTTTGTGGGCTAATTCGGATCTTTTGTTGCGAAGCAATTCGAATAATTCCTCGTCCACGCCGGCGAAATCTTGGGCTTTTTTGGCTTTTTGGCGGGCGGCAATGGCTTTCTTCTTTTCGGCGACCAGTGGCTTGGCTAATATGGGGGTGATCCGGCCGTTTAAAAGTTGTTGGCCGAGGTCGGTCATGGCAAGAGTATCATATTCGCCCTGACGCTCTAAAAAACCCTGGCCGATGAGCTGTTCGATGAGGTAGCGGATAAAAACCAAAGTTTGGCCGGACATGGCGCTGAAATTAGGGTTGTGCTGATGGCCCCATCTGCTAATCTGGTCGGTGAGGTTTCCTTTTAAAACGTTAGCTAGGTATCCGGCGCCAAAACCCTGGTCATCGCCGTATTTGACGGTGTCAACGCAATTGAGAATCTTTTGACCGAGCGCAAGGGGATCATCGACCATATCCACTTCACCTAGGCAATAATCGCAGGCTTGACAAGAAGACTGCTGATATTCCTGATCAAAGTAATTGACGAAAACTTTGTGCCGGCATTGAGGCTGGGTGCAAAAATTATACATAATCCTTAATTTATCCAGCATCACCTGGCGGTTGGCGGACTGCTTGGAGAAAAATTCCCAGACCCGGAAATCACCCCCGCCGTAAAACATGTAGCAGTATGAAGGCAAGCTGTCCCGGCCGGCGCGTCCGGTTTCCTGGTGGTAATGCTCAATGCTCTTGGGCATGGCGGCGTGGATCACGAAACGGATATCCGAGCGGTCGATGCCCATGCCAAAAGCTACGGTGGCGACGATAATATTGACTTCTTCTCGAATAAAGCGCTCCTGGTTGGCATGGCGCTCTTCGTCAGTCAGGCCAGCGTGGTAAGGCAGGTTCTTGTATCCGAGTTTATTCAGCTTTTGGGAGATCTCATCCACGTCTTTGCGGCGCAGGCAATAAATAATCCCGGCTTCCTTGGAATGCTTTTTTAAAACCTCGGTGAGCTGAGGGATAATGCTCTGCCGGGGCATAACCCGGTAGGCCAGGTTGGGACGGTCAACTGAGGCGATGTTGATTTTGGGGTGAACAAATCTAAGCTGAGCGAGAATATCTTCCTGGACTTCTTTGGTGGCGGTAGCGGTAAAAGCGTGGATGTTTATTCCCGGGAAATTGTCTTTGATCGTGCCCAACTGGCGGTATTCATCCCGGAAATCATGGCCCCAGTGGCTGATGCAATGGGCTTCGTCGATGACAAAGAATGACAAGGCGGCTGATCTTAATAATTCCATGGTCTCTTCGGTTTGCAGGCGTTCGGGTGAAATATACAAAAGTTTAACCTGGTTGTCGCGGATGTGTTTGATCACCTCGCGCTGTTGCTTTACGGTTTGGCTAGAGTTTAGGCATTCAGCGAGAATGCCCATATCTTTAAGGCCATCAACCTGGTCTTTCATTAAGGAAATTAGCGGCGAAATAACCACCGCCATGCCTTCTTTGAGCAAAGCGGGAAGCTGAAAACAGAGTGATTTGCCGCCGCCGGTGGGTAGGATGGTCAAGGTTTCCCGCTCATCGAGAATGGCGAGGATAGTATCTTCCTGCCAGGGACGAAACTGAGTATAGCCCCAATAGCGTTTGAGGCAGGCGAACATTTCGTTAGAGATGTAGTTAGTTTGAGGCATGGGTGGATCAGATTATGCTTAGGCCAATTGTAAAACGTGTGTTTTGGCTATTCTTTCGGATTTAGTTTTCGGTTTTACGGTAATCTCAACATCATTACCTAGCGAATTCAACAGTTGAAAAAGATGGTCCAGAGAAAACATACTAAGCTTACCATTGACTAAACAGGAAACTTTAGACTGAGGAATCCCCAAAAGCTTAGATGCTTGTTTTTGGGTTAGGCCGCGTTTTTTAATGATTCCCGCGATGAGAAACATTATCTCAGCCCGGGCTTGGACTCTTTCAGGAAAAGCAAGCCCGATGTCCGCAAAAACATTACCGCTTCCTTTATGAATCCTCTCATTAATACTCATAGTTAATACCCTCATTTATAATATACATTATAATCTTTTTCATTCAATCTTTTAATCATGCTTCTCTCACTTAAAATATACCATATTTGGTATATTTAGTCAACTATTTTTCTCCTTCTACTACCAATAGACGTAAGAGCTAGCAAAATCTAACAGATTAAAAACAAGAAAAACAAGGGGACGGTTCTCTTCGAGAACCGTCCCCTTTTGATTGGCAGACTCTTTTGATTGGCAGACTACACGCCAATTACTTATTTTTTCTTTTTATCTTTGCCTAGAATGTCCTTTAGCTCCACCATGAATTGGCCCACATCTTTAAACTGCCGGTAGACTGAGGCAAAGCGCACATAGGCTACATCGTCAATTAATTTTAATTTCTCCATGACCAGCTCACCGATGCGGCTGGCTAAAACTTCCCGGTCGCTTTTTTTCTGGATAGAATGCTCAACCTGGGTAACCACTCCCTCCATCTTCTCCACGCTCACCGGCCTTTTCTCACAAGCCCGGATAATCCCGGCCAAAACTTTTTTACGGTCCCAAGCCTCCCGGCGCCCATCCTTTTTAATCACCAGGAGCGAAACCTCTTCCACGTATTCATAGGTAGTAAACCGCTTACCGCACTTTAAACACTCTCTTCTACGCCTGACCGCGGACTCCTCGGCTGTCGCGCGGGAATCTACTACCTTATCTTCTTTACATCCGCAAGACGGACATCTCATATTTTCCTTATTTTAATTTTTGCCTGCTTTAAAAAATCCATGGCCATCTTATCCGGATAACCTTGCGCAATGACAATCTCTTTTATCCCGGCATTAATCAACATTTTAGCGCAAATAACACAAGGCTGATTAGTGGCGTATAAGGTGGCGCCCTTAACGCTGATGCCGTGAAGAGATGACTGAATCAGCGCGTTCTGCTCAGCATGCAAAGCGCGACATAATTCATGGCGCTCTCCCGAAGGGATTTTTAATTTTAAGCGCAGGCAACCGACTTCTATGCAGTGTTTTAAACCGCTGGGAGCGCCGTTATAACCGGTAGCCAAAATTCTTTTCTCCCTGACTAAAACTGCCCCTACGCTACGGCGCAAACAGGTTGATCGCTTGGCCACTAAAGAAGCCATTTCTAAAAAATATTCATCCCAGCTGGGACGCTTATGCACAGGTATTTTCTTTTTCTTGGTCATTTTATTTTAATAACTCCGTATACAATGGAAACTTCCTGGTTAGATCAATTACCCCTTTTCTCACATGCGCTAATTTTTCCTGATTGGTTGGATTTTCCAGCGCATCATTAATTAACCCGGCAATTTGAACCATTTGGGCCTCTTTCATTTTACGCGTGCTGACTGCCGCAGTTCCCAAGCGGATACCACTGGTAACGGTCGGACTCTTTAAATCAAACGGAATAAGATTCTTATTTACGGTAATATTAACTTCGCCTAGAATTTTTGAGGCATCCGCACCGGTAACATTCTTGGCATTTAAATCCACTAACATTAAATGCGTATCCGTACCCCCGGAAACAATGCGGAATCCTTTTTTCTCCAGGGCTGCGGCTAATTCTACGGCATTTTTCATTAACTGCTGCTGATACTGTTTAAATTCCGCGGTCATTGCCTCGCCAAAGGCTACGGCTTTAGCCGCGATCACATGCATTAATGGACCGCCCTGAATTCCGGGAAAAATCTGGCTGTCAATTTTTTTGGCAAACTCTTTTTTACACAGAATAAACCCGCCGCGCGGGCCGCGTAAAGTTTTATGCGTCGTGGAAGTAACAAACTCCGCGTATGGCACAGGCGATGGATGCAAGCCGGCGGCAATTAACCCTGCTATGTGGGCCATGTCCACGAAAAGATACGCCCCAACACTATCGGCGATCTGGCGGAATTTTTTAAAATCAATTGTCCGGGGATATGCCGAAGCCCCGGCTAAAATCATCTTTGGCTTATGCAATTTAGCCAATTCCTGGATTACATCATAATCTAAAGCCTCAGTTTTCTTATCCACGCCATAGCCGGCCATCTTAAAAAATCTTCCGGAAAAATTATGCGGATGGCCGTGGGTAAGATGCCCGCCGGCAGCTAAATCCATCGCCAAAACCGTATCACCCGGATTTATCGCCGCAAAATAAACCGCCATGTTCGCCTGCGAACCGGAATGCGCCTGGACATTGACATGCTCTGCGCCAAATATTACTTTGGCCCGCTCAATCGCCAGGCTCTCCACAATATCCACATATTCGCATCCGCCATACCAGCGTTTTCCGGGATAGCCTTCGGCATATTTATTCGTTAACACTGAGCCCTGCGCCTCTAAAACCGCCAGCGACGCGAAATTCTCCGAGGCGATCAGCTCTAAATTATCATTCTGACGGCCTAATTCTTTTTGAATCGCGGCATAAATTTCCGGGTCGGATTGTTTTAAATGTTCCACTTTGCACAGCTCCTTATCTAATTACAGTACATTGTTAAAAAGTATTTTTCTTCCCGATTATTTTTAAAAACTGTCTTTATGTAACTTTTGTAAATACATAACTTACGTCATTCCAATGCGTTGCGTCAAAATTCTGCTTGATTTTTATTCCTAACCCCTGCTATTATATACCTATACGAACAATTATTCCACCAATAACAAGGAGCAACGCTATGGCTCATTTTAACGCTCGCTTACGTTTTATCGATCAATTTCTCGCGCGCTTCCAGCCTGTATTTTCAAATACCCAAATGTCCGCTTTACGCGGCCTGGTTTACGGTATGTTCTTTGACTACAAACGCTTGTCCTTATCCGCCATCGCCCGAAGAACAAACATGCATTATCAAAAACTCCAGTACTTCTTCTCTGATTCTTCCTGGAATATTAATAAACTCAATGACGTCCGCCTTGGTATCCTTCAAAATCAATCAACAACACGCGCTACAGCCAACGGTGTCTTCGCCCTTGATGATACCGGCTGCCCTAAACCTTATGCCCATAAAACCGAAGGCGCTGGATTTCAATACTGCGGCTCTTTGGGCCGTCAGGAAAATTGCAATGTCGCCGTAGCTTCCTGTTTTGTCTCTAATGCCAAACACTTCCCGATCAATTTTAAATCCTACATTCCCGTGCAAGGCCAGCCGCCTGAAAATTTTAAAAGTAAACCTGATCTAGCCAAAGAACTAATTAGCGAAGCTGTCATTAAAAATATCCCGTTTAGCGCTATTGTCTTCGACGCTTGGTACACTTCCTCTGAGATGATTGAATTTATTACCTCAAAAAATTTAGTTTTCGTCGCGGAAACAAAGATTAACCGCTCCATCTATTTTGCCCATCCCAAAACCAAACAACAATCATATATGCGCGCTGAGGAAATAATTCCCTTGATTAAACAATTCTACGCCCACCGCCTCAAACATGTTGAAGTTTTTCAAGAAAACGGTAAAGTTAAACACCTCTTCACTTATACCATTAAATCCAAACTCAAGGATTGTTCTACTCCTTTACAAATCTTCTTTATATTTGACAAATGGAGCGATACCGATGAAAAAGATGCGCATATCCTAATTACCAATAACCCCGCGATGTCCGTTAAGACTGCCGTTGATACTTATCTTTTACGCTGGGGTATTGAAGAATCTTTCCGCGAACTTAAAGACAACTTCTGTTTTGATCAGTATCAAGTCCACGACCAAGAACAGATCCAACGTCATTGGATTATATCATTCTTAGTCTGGTCTTTGACTTACTGGATTAAACAGAACGCTTGTCTCTCCAAGATACTCCAAGACTCACCCGCTTCTCTTGGCCAATGTAAAGAGGCTATTGCGGCTCTGATCATCATTGATTCTACCTGTCTCTTATCAAAGAACAAAGCTATCGCTGAAACTTTAAAAATTAAATCTCAAAGGCTTATCCAACGGCTTGAAAATTAACAAACTCCTGTAATTAGATAACACCCGCGCAATTCCAATTAGCGCGGGGTGTTTATTTTTTTATCAATCTGGTTAATTAATTTTACTCTCCTTAAATGCCTGCCCCCTAAAAACCCGGTATTTAACCAGGCCCAAACCATTCTTTTGGCTAAATCCGCTTTGACAAATCCCGAACCTAAAACCAAAACATTGCTGTCATTATGCTGGCGGCTAAGCTTAGCAATCTTTAGATTATCGCAAAGTGCGGCGCGCACTCCCGGAAGCCTATTGGCCACAATGGAATTACCCACTCCGCTTTTGCAGATAAGTATGCCGCGCTTAAACTTTCCGCTGGAGATATTTTTAGCTACTTCATAAGCATACACCGGATAATCACAGCGCTGCTTAGAATAGGTGCCTAAATCTTTTACGCTAATTGCCTTCTTTTCTAAATAAGCCTTTAATTTTTCTTTTAAAGCGAATCCAGCATGGTCTGAGCCAATCAATAACTGGGTCATAATATTTTACTTATCCTTTCTACAGCGTCCTTAATCGTTAAAAAAGTGTCCTGGTAAAACTCTAAAGATCCACCGGCAGGATCAGGAATATTCAAGTTACTATCGCTTATTCTAGCAAATTCCTTTAATAAAAAAAGCCTATTTTTTGCCTCCGGAGCCAGCTGCAAAATCCTGTCCTCATGCACCTTTTCCATAACCAAAATAATATCTGACCGGCCTACTAATTCCCGGGTTATTCTTTGCGCGCGGTGCTCTGCCACATCTATACCCTCTTGAGCCAATACCCCCCGCGTTTCTTCACTGGCACCCATACCGGCCAAAGCCATCACTCCGGCGGAACTTACTTCTATATCCGTTCTCCCCTGTTTTTGTAAAAGTTTCTTTAAATACGCCTCCGCCATCACCGAGCGGCAGGAATTTCCCGTGCAAACAAAAAGCACGGACTTGGATTTTACTGTCCCCATTATCTCTTGATCTTTGATCGCTCCGCTTCTAACTATTTGCGGCGGTTCAACCGTCAAATCCACAATCGTAGATTCCGCTCCCAATTTTGTTGAGCCGGCATCAATCGCTAAATCCACCAGTCCGTCTAAATCTTTAATCGCCTGCGCAAAATCAACCGGCGCCGGCGCGTCTGTTATATTCGCAGAAGGACAAGCCAGAGGAACTGCCGACTGAGTGATAATCGCCAGAGCAATGCGGTTATCCGGCATACGCAAACCCACTTTACCCTGGCTGGCGGATTTTAATATCAAGGTCAACGGGCCCGGCCAGAATTTATGCATCAATTTATAAGCGGCTACCGGAACCTCGCGCGCCAACTCCTGCACCTGGTGTTCCTGCGCGATCAAAATGGAAAAAGGCTTATCCTTAGGCCGGTTTTTTATTTGATAAAGCCTCTCTACCGCCTTTACATTCAAAGTATTCGCCGCAATCCCGTAAACCGTCTCCGTAGGAATAATTACTAATCCGCCGTCAGTTAAAACTTTAGCTGCCTGGCGGATAGATTCCTCCTGAGGAGACATAGAATTAATTTTAATGATCTTGGTTAAACTCATAATTTAATTTTAGTCTTTATAATTTTAAGGCGCATCTTTTTTTTAAAATTAATCAGCTTGGCGCTGATTTTAGCATCACTAACGCTAAGTATCGCTAGAGCAAAAAGCGCGGCATTTTTGGCCCCGGCACGGCCGATAGCCATGCAAGCCACGGGAATTCCCGGAGGCATCTGCACGGTTGATAAAAGAGAATCCAGGCCTTTTAAGTTTTTAGTTTCAATGGGTATGCCGATCACCGGCAAAGTGGTATGCGCAGCCACTACTCCGGCTAAGGCCGCGGACATCCCGGCGGCGGCAATAAAAACCTTGATCCCCTTTTTAGGCGCCTCCTGGACATATCGCGCCACCTCCTGCGGAGTCCGATGCGCGGATAAAACCTTCAAATCAAAATCCACCTTAAACTCTTTTAACACCTTAATCGCTTCATTTACTGTTTCTAAATCCGACTGGCTTCCCATAAGAATGCTAATTTTAGCCATATATCACCCTCCAGGTTAAAAGTGCTACATTAGTAGGGGAGGTTTAAACCTCCCCTACTAAATATTATCATCAACTACCCTCTATCGCCCTTCTACCTATATCTTTTCTATAATGCATTCCTTCAAAATTTATTTTTCCTATTGCCGCGTAAGCCTTATTTATTGCCTCTTTGATTGTCGCGCCTAATCCGGTTACTCCTAAAACTCTGCCGCCGCTGGTCAAAATTTTATCCTTGATCCTTTTAGTACCGGCGTGAAAAACAACCACATCCGTTAGTTTAGCTGCAGTCTCTAAGCCGCTGATTTCTTCCCCTGGAGAATAATCTCCCGGATAACCTCCGGCAGAGCAAACTACACAGATACAAGCGCGGCTGTCCCATTTTAAAGCGCCAATTTTAGCGAGCTTTCCTACGCTGGTTGCCAGCATCACTTCTACTAAATCGGATTTTAACCTGGGCAAGATAGCCTGTGTCTCCGGATCCCCAAAACGCACATTAAACTCTAAAGCTTGCGGACCGTCTTTAGTCAGCATTATACCGGCATATAATACCCCCCGGTAATCTATCCCTTCTTTAGCTAAGCCATCAATAGTGCGATAAATTATTTTATCCAACACTTCTTTTAAAATATCCGCGGTAACGATTGGCGCCGGTGAATACGCGCCCATACCTCCGGTATTTACGCCCTGATCATGGTCAAATATTCTTTTATAATCCTGAGCACTGGCCAAAGCCACCACTTCCTTAGAATCTGTAATCACCAAAATTGAGGCCTCCTGCCCAACCAGGCACTCTTCAATAATTATCTTTTTGCCGGCATCACCAAAAACTTTATCCAGCATCATCGAAGTTACGGCATCCTTGGCTTCATCCACGGTTTTAGCCACGACCACCCCTTTACCCGCGGCTAGTCCATCAGCTTTAACTACGCATGGAGCGCCAGTTACCTCAATATATTTTTTTGCCTCATCCGGGCTATCAAAGACTTTAAACTTAGCAGTAGGCACTTTATATTTAGCCATTAGCTCTTTGGAAAAAATTTTACTCGCCTCTAAATTTGCAGCCTGCTTATTTGGCCCGAAAATTTTTAACTCCGCTTTGGTAAATTCATCAACTATACCTAAAGCTAAAGCTTTCTCCGGCCCCACCACCGTCAGATCAATTTTTTCTTTTCTGGCAAATTCCAGCAACCCGGAAATATCATCAGCTTGAATATCAATACATTCGGCAATTTGCGCTATCCCGCCGTTACCCGGAGCGCAGAATAGCTTAGCGCACAATTTAGATTGGGCAATCTTCCAAACTAAAGCATGCTCCCGGCCGCCTGAGCCAATTACTAAAATCCGCATTTATTTTTCCTCTTTTGACGTTGCTTCCAGTATATCCGCAGACTTAAGCGTCACGGCAAAAATATCCGAAAAAGGACGGTCATCTATCCAGCTATCCATAATCAGAATATCTTTTACCGGTTCTTCTAACCGGGGATTAATAAAACTAACGTGGAACATATTGCAATTTTTGCGTACCGGATTCTCGCCTAAAGACTCAATCCTTGCCCCATGCTTGCTCCAAGCGCCTGAGCCCACGCGAAACCAATCCCAGAAAACCGGAACGGAAAGCTCTTTATAAACACCATCCTGGTAAACAAAAATAGCACTGAGCGTGGCGTAAAAATATTTATCTCCGTATAAACGCATTAACCCATCGTGCTCATAACTGTTGCTGTAATTGCCTCCGGCTAAAAGATGCACTTGCTCAACTTTCATTCCGCTGCGTATCGGCAAAGAAAACATATTATTACCTTCCAGATTCAGCCTTCCGTAATCCGCCCAGTTATCTACTCCCCGCGCCAGAAAATTGACCCCTGCGTATTTTAAATATTTATGCGCGAACTTATTAGGCCCGGCACCGGCCAGGCTAAAATTATCCCGGTTATTTTTGGTAAGAAAATAGTAGTCACCTTGTTTTTCCCAATTAAGCGCCCAAGACAAAGCCACCGGGAACAAAATCATTACTGCGGTAAGAAAAATTTTCTTTGGCCATTTTTTCATCATCTAAATCTTACCCACATACTCAGGTCAAAAAGTGATTTTATCAAAAATGACCTTAAAAACATAATCACAAGAATTACAATGACCGGTGAAATATCAATCCCAAATCGGAAATTCAAAGGCAGGCGGCTTCTGATCGGCTCTAAAACCGGCTCGGTAACCTTATTCAGAAACTGCACAATAGCGTTATTTGGATCAGGATTTACCCAACTGATCAATGCCCGGATAATTATTAACCAGTATAATACCGTAAACAGGATATCCAAAATATGCGCAACTGCGGATATAAAATTAGCGAGTAGGAACATTATCAAGTAAGCCCCGGTATATTAAACCCGGTGACATCCTTCATTTTCTGCGCCGCCACTTCCTGCGAACGCTTAATTGCCCGGTTAAAGGAATCTTTTAATGAACTGCTCAAGCGCGCCTTTTCTGATTCTCCGAGGTTATCTTTAATCACCACCTCTTTTACCTCCTGCGCGCCATTCATCGTAATTTTTACCAAGCCATCAGAGCTTTGAATATCAAAATTCGTATTCTCTAATACGCGCTTTACTTCCTGCATCTTCTTCTGCATTTCAAACAACCCCTTCATCTTGTCAAACATGGAAATCCTTTCATTTTTTTACAGGATAAATTATCCTGGCGTTTTTGATCCCGCCTTTTTTCAGTGCTTCTATTATGGCATTAGCCCAAGCAATAGTTTCGTTTAACGAATAGTCTACAGGCTGGCCGCTAGCAGTAGAATTTGAGCTTGCCAATATCTTCGAGTTAATTCTGGTTTCATAACCGCTAACGTCTTTATAAGAAATATAGACCGAAGAAGTAGGTTTATTGGCAAAAGTATCCCCAAGTAACTTCTCCCATTCCGGTCCGGTTACGCATTCAGTCCTAACTTGATACATATTTTTTAGTTGGTTTATGGGAGATAAAACTTTCTGGCAGGCTTCCGGATTAAAAACCTTGGTTATCGTGTTCATGGAATAAGTTAAACCAGCATTATTTTTAATATGAATTTCCACCAGGGCATAATAATTTTGGGCAAAACACGCTGAAGTAAAAAAGAAGAACCCTAAAACCATTAATAATATTTTTTTCATCTTACCTGCCCGGGGAAATTGCCTCTTACCCTGTGCTTAAACTTAATCACGCTATAGAAACAGACAATACCAAGACTATCAATCAAAACATCGCCAATAGCACAACTTCTACCCAAAACAAAATATTGATGGATCTCATCCGATATAGCGTAAAGCAGCGAAAAAACAGCCGGATACATAAAAAGACGGAAAACATTCATCTTGAACGAGCCGCTGAATGCCCGATATAAAAGAAGAGTGAAAATAAAATATTCAGTAATATGGGCTATTTTCCTTAGTAAAAAATCATATTTAAGATCTGTTTTTAAATAAGGAATGCTTGAAAAATAAAAAATAACCCCTGCCCAAACCACCACCGGCCCCCACAACTTCAATAATTTCACCAGATTACTCCTCTGCTGACTTTGAACTCTATTTTGACTTTATTTTACCGTATACGGTGAAATGCGGACAGTTTTGCCGTTTTTCCATACCGCTAGCGAACGGCCTGTTTTCTTATGCTGTTCCACAACTCCCCGCACCGCTTTTTTTAATGCCACTTCCGCTTTATCCTGCAAAGTCATTCTTTTCTTCATTGATTACCTCACAGTCTTATAGATCTGCGCGAATATTTCTTCATTAACCACTTCTCTATGGCCATTACGCCTTTTTGCGATCAATATAGGTTTCACCTTTGAATTATCAAATAACATCCAAAAATCAAGTAACGGCTCGTACAAAGTAAAAAAGTTATTGATACCGCGGGCAAACCGCCTCCGGACATCTTCGGCTGGAACATGGTGGCCGCCTTCTTGAACCCTGTCTTTAATCCGGGCTATTGCCAATTCTGGGCTGGGAATCCAAAGAAAAAAAAGATGTAGCGCGTAACCTTTTGACTTAAACTCAGTTAATAAATTTGCGTAAGACTTACCGGATAAAGTTGTCTCAAAAGAAAAATCAACACCGCGGTTTGCATATTCATTTATTTGCTGAAGCACTATCTTCCCTGCTTTAATGGCGGCGGCGCGCGAATCAAATGGAGCTAGTCCTTGAGCAATAAGGTCAGCATTCACAAAATTCGAACACTTCGCATAATCAGGTAAAAACGTCTTCGCAAAAGTAGTTTTACCCGACCCGTTCGGTCCCGCAATAATATAAACAGCCTTATTTTTCACCAAAGCACTCCTTTTCCCAACTTTTATTCAGCCTTAATCATTACCAAAAGCATCTTGAAGCGGTCCACAGCCTTTAGAGAATGCGGCTTATTTGCCGGCATAATAATAGTTTCGCCTGTTTTTAGGGAATACAGTTTCCCAGCGATAATAATTTCTGCCTGACCATCAAAAATATAAACCAACGCGTCAAACGGCGCGGTATGCTCGCTTAACCCCTGCCCCTTATCAAAAGCAAAAAGCGTTACTGAGCCTTTTCCCTTCCTAATAATTTCCTTACTAACAACAGAGCCATCTTGATAATCTACCAAACCATTCAGGCTCCCCACTTCTCCAATAATATTCATCACTTATTCCTTATAATCTGAATCTGTAGACAGTCTACGTAACTTCTTTCATGATAATTGGTTATATAAGAAATACTTTAACTTTACTAATCCATTTATTTTTCACAATTAATATTTCTTACAGATCTAGTTGATAAATATATAGTTACATATACTGTCTACAATGCTTTTTCTTTGGTCTTGATGGGTAAAAAGCCGGCCATTTCTCCGATTACATTGACCAACTCGGTATGTGCCGGGATTACGATCTTGGCATTGTGCTGCAATGATTTTTCCACTGCTTCTAATTTGCGCAGTACTTGCGCATTGCCGGTAAAATACCTCTCGGCTGCCTCATTAACTAATTTTATCGCTTCGGCCTCACCTTCCGCCTCAAGAATTCTGGCCTGCTTAATACCTTCGGCTTTTTTAATCTCGGCGCGCTTTTGGCCATCAGCGACAGTTTCCGTAGCCGTCGCGTAATCCACCGCGGAAAGTTTTTCATTTTCCGCTTTAACTACTTTGTTCATCGTTTCCTGAACATCCTTAGGCGGATCAATTTCTTTTAGCTCGGTCCTGACAATCTCTAAACCCCAGCTTCCCGTCTCCTCGCAAAGAGTCTTATGCAACTCCGCGTTAATCTTACCTCTTTCGCTGTTGGCGGACTTTAAAGTAAGGGTGCCGATAATATTTCTTAAGGTGGTGCGCGCTAAGTTTACAATCTGCCATTGATAATTATTCACGCTATACTGGCAATTCTTAACATCCGCTTCATCAGCCTTTACTTTAAAATAAACCTGGGCGTCAACCTTGGCATTCAAATTATCATTAGTAATAATCTCCTGCGGTTCAGCATCAACCATCTGCTCAGTTACATTCACCTGATAAATAACTTCGATCATCGGCATAATCCAGTTAAACCCCTGGTTAGCAAAACGGTTATATTTACCCAACCGTTCGATCAGGCCCCGATGCGTAGGGCGCACAATCCTGATCCCCATAAAGAAAATAACTACGGCTCCAATAATAATTAATCCCAGTAAATTCATTTCTACCTCCTTTGTAATAATACGAAACAACCCCTAATTAAACTAGATGAACTTCTTTATTTCCTTTAACTGCTTTACCGATGGTCCAGGATTTTAACTTTAGCTCGAATAATTTATTCATTATCGAGCCGGCCTCTTCCTTTTGCACAATTAAAACCAAGCCAATCCCCATATTCAGGGTGCGATAGATCTCTAAATCATCGACATTGCCTTGATACTGGATAAACCTGAATATTTCAGGCACTCTCCAGGAGCTTTTCTCAATACACACATCAATATTTTTCGGCAATATCCGGCTGATCTTATCGTAAAATGCTCCGCCGGTAATATGCGCTATTCCATGCACTGCCGCCCCAGATTGACGCAATAACTCTAAAATAGGTTTAACATAAATTCGCGTCGGCTCCAGTAATTGCGCCGCCATTTTTTTCAACTCAGTCGCCCCTAAAACTTTTCGCACCAAAGAATAGCCGTTAGAATGCAGGCCGCTAGAGGCGATTCCAATCACTGTGTCAGAGGCTTTAATCTTTGAGCCGTTAATAATTTTATCTTTTTCTACCACTCCCACGCAAAAACCGGCGATATCGTATTCACCCTCCCGGTACATTCCGGGCATCTGCGCTGTTTCTCCGCCGATTAAAGAACAACCTGCCTCAACACAACCATCATTTATCCCTTTAACTACATCGATCAAAACTCCTTCCTTAACTTTAGTAAAAGCGACATAATCCAAGAAGAATAAAGATTCCGCTCCGCTACAAAGAATATCATTCACATTCATCGCCACCGCGTCAATACCCACGGTATCATGCCGGTTGGCTAATTTAGCAATCATCAGTTTCGTGCCTACTCCGTCACTTGAGGAAACCAGAACCGGATCCTTATATTTATTTTTATCGAATTTAAAAAAACTTCCAAATCCGCCAATATCCGTAAGAACTTCTTTACGGAATGAGCGCCGCACCAATGGTTTAAGTTTAGATTTAAAAACACCGGCACTCTTTATGTCTACTCCGGAATCTTTATAAGTAATCTTCTTCACACTCATCTCCTTCGAATAAAATTATTTATTTTTACGGGTGGCTTGGGGTGTTTTCGCAGCGCGTCAGCGCAAGAAAATACCCCAAGACAGGACCCGTAAAATTGAAATACTATTTTATACCCGCAGCTCTCCTTGACCGCAACAGCGCCTCTCCAAAGAAAATTTACTGTGCCTCTTTTCCGCTCTTACCGCGTATTTGCCTGTCCAACAGGCAGTGCAGTAGTTTTGGCTCCCATTCTCTAAACAACTAAGCATTCCGCCTAAACTTAAATAACTCAGGCTGTCTACTTCCAGGTATTTAGTAATCTTCTGGAGTGTTTCATATTTATTAGCAATCAACTCACTGGAAAGATGAAAATCAATTCCGTAGAAACAGGGATAACGGTGCGCCGGGCAGGAGATCCGCAAATGCACTTCTTTTACCCCGGCTTTACGTAAGTTACGCACACGAATTTTAGAAGTGGTGCCGCGCACGATAGAATCATCAACCACAATAATGCGTTTACCTTTTAAGATATCCTTTAAGGTATTGAATTTTACCCGCACCCCCATGTCCCGGGCATCCTGCGCCGGCTGAATAAATGTCCTGCCGACATAATGGTTACGGATGATGCCCATTTCTAAAGGTATGCCGGATTCCTGCGAATAACCTAATGCCGCGGAGAATCCGGAATCCGGAACCGGCACCACAAAATCAGCGTCTACCGGATGCTCCTTGGCTAATTGCGCTCCGAATTTCCTGCGCACCGTATGCACCGTCTGGCCAAAAACATTGGAATCCGGCCGCGAAAAATAAACATGTTCGAACGCGCAGAAGGCGTAGTGGCTGGCGACTAACTCTTTGGGTTTAATAGATTTTAGAACTCCCTGATTATTGATAAAAATTATTTCACCGGGTTCAACCTGACGCAGGAATTTCGCGCCGATTAAATCAAAGGCGCAGGTTTCTGAAGCAAAGCAATATGAAGCCCCGAGTTTACCTAAAACTAACGGCCGGAAGCCATGCGGATCCCGCATCCCCATCAAATAATCGCTATTCATCATCACCAGGGAATAAGCGCCCTTAACCCTTTTTAAAGCATAGACCAGGCTATCCTCCAGGCTGCGCTTATTACTGCGCGCCATCAGGTGGATAATTAACTCTGAATCCGTAGTCGTCTGAAAAATGGAGCCGGATTTTTCCAGCTTCTGCCGCAGCTCAAATGAATTCACTAAATTCCCATTATGCGCGATACAAATTGAACCATTGGCATAATCAATTAAAAGCGGCTGGGAATTTTTTAATATACTTGAACCGGTAGTCGAATAACGCACATGGCCTACCGCCATATTTCCTTTTAAGCGGCTAAGTACCTGCTCGCTGAATACATCGCTCACCAAACCCATATCTTTATGAATGGAAAGCGCGCCCTGGTTATTGGCGACAATCCCACAGGCCTCTTGGCCGCGATGCTGTTGGGCAAAAAGGCCCAGATAAGTCAGCCAGACCGCCTGCCGGTTATTGGTGACCCCGAATAATCCGCAATATTCTTTAGGCTCCTGCCTGTCGGCAGGCAGGCATCGTTTATATTCACAATTTTTCTTTAACATATTTCACCCCATTCTTAAATATTTGCAAGCCAGGAGGCAGTGGTTTGCCATCCTCTTGGCAAAGCCATAAGCCGTCGCCTGATTTGGATTTTAAATTCCCATTGCGCGGATGCTGCGCGCTGAATATATGCCTCTCCGGATGCGGCATTAATCCTAAGATCCTGCCGGTAGAATCAGTGATCCCGGCAATACTCTCTAAAGAACCGTTGGGATTATCCGGATATCCGCTGATTTTACCCTGGGCGTCGCAATACTGAAAAACAATCTGTTTATTTTTTTTCAATCTATTTAAAACATCTTTATCCCGCGTTACGAATTTTCCTTCTCCGTGGGCAACCGGCAAATAAATTATTTTTTCTAAACCTTTTGTCCAGACGCACCTGCCTGCCGGCCCAGTCAAATATACCCAACGGGCTTCAAATTTAGCGGAATCATTAATGATTAAACTGGCCTCCTGATCCCATTGTTTATTCCCGGGTAATAATCCGCTTTTTACCAAAATCTGAAAACCATTGCAGATACCGATAATTAGTTTTCCCTCATCTATAAATTTACGCAATGCATCCGCGAGCTTAAATCTTAATTCATTGGCAAAAATCTTCCCTGAGGCAATATCATCCCCGTAGCTAAAACCGCCGGGTAAAGCTAAAATATGAAAATCATCCAGCGTTCTTGCTCCGCTGACCAAACTATTAATATGCAATAATTCAGCACGCGCTCCGGCCAACGAAAACGCCGCGGCCGTTTCCTGATCGCAGTTTGTCCCCGCGCTTCTTAAGACGCAAACCTTAGTGCTTGGCATAGAATTTCGTGATTGCTCGCGCTGCCTCTTTAGGCTCATCCACTAAAATAAACAGATCCAGGTCCCTTTGGTCAATATTGCCCTGGCTATAGACTGTTTTCTTTAACCACTCTAATAACGGTTTCCAATATTGGCTGTCAAAAAGAATCACCGGGAACTTGGCAATTCTTTCGGTCTGAATGAGAGTAATCGCCTCAAAAAATTCATCCAGCGTGCCATATCCTCCGGGCAAAATTACAAAAGCCTTGGCGTACTTCACAAACATTACCTTACGCACAAAAAAGTAGCGAAAACCTAAAACCGTATCCACATATTTATTCGGTTTTTGCTCACAGGGCAAATGAATATTCAAGCCGATGGACTTTCCTAGTGCCCGCTGGGTGCCTTTATTCGCTGCCTCCATCAACCCGGGGCCGCTTCCGGTAATAATCGCATATCCGGCCTTAGCGATATGATATGCCACTTCTTCCGCTAACTTATAAAGCCGGGTATCCGGCTTGGTCCGGGCTGACCCAAAGATAGAAACTGCCTTGCCGATTTTAGAAAGAACCTCAAAACCATCCACAAACTCCGACATGATCCTGAATATCCGCCAGGTATCTTCCCGCGTAAAATCTTCTTTTTCCAATAATCCATTACGGCAAGATTTAGCTTTTACCATTTTAAAGGTTCCCTCCAGCTTTCTTTTAATTTATTTATATTCGCATCCAGGCAAACTTTTCCGTCCAAACCAAATATTTTAAAATCCGGCTTCTTAGTTAAACATCCTACCAAACCAAAAAAATTACCTTTTAAAATTTTTTCAAATTCTTTCTGTTTAGCTTTCTCTACCTCCACCACAAAGCGAGAATTGGATTCTGAGAAAAGCAGAAAATCATTACGTTTATCAAGAGACGAATAAGGAGCCTCTGCCAGGAATATCTCCATACCCAGGCCGCCGCTAAAAGCCATCTCCGCCAAGGCCACGGCTAAACCGCCGTCAGAGCAGTCGTGCATGGCCTTAACCAGGCCTTTTTCGGTTGCCTTACTTAAAGCGCTAAAAGTTTTCTTTGCTTCTTCGTAATAAACTTTGGGGACGTTATTCCCGACTGCCTGGTATAAATCATAATAATGCGAGCCGCCTAATTCATCACGGGTATTCCCCACGATGTAGATTAAGTTGCCTGCTTCTTTGGCATACATCGATACTGCTTTACGCACATCCTCCATTACGCTGATGGCTGAAATCAGCAAGGTGCCCGGAATGGGAGTAGATTTACCGTGCACGCTGAATTCATTATAAAAACTATCCTTTCCCGAAATAAACGGTACTCCGTAGGCTTTGGCGGCAGCGTAACAGCCGTAAGCCGCGCGCACCAAACCGCCTAAGCGGTCCGGTTTATCCGGATTGCCCCAGCAAAAATTATCCAGAATCGCTATTTCTTTCAAAGAACCGCCCACGCTGATAATCTGGCGCAGAGCTTCATCAATACAGCTTGCCGCCATCCAATATGGATCAATAAAGCCAAAACGAAAGTTTATTCCGTTAGAAATAATAATTCCTTTATTAGAATTAAATAACGGCTTAGTTACGCTGGCATCGCTTGGCCCGTCATTTTGAAGGCCGACCAAAGGCTTAATAATCGAGCCGCCCTGAACTTCATGGTCATACTGGCGCACCACCCACTCCTTAGAACAGATATCATAATGCGCAAGCAGCTTTAATAAATCAGCGGTAAAATTTTTCTTGGCAGTAATCTTTGGCTCCCTATGTTTGCTTTGAATGTAAACTGCTTTTTTGGCAATCTGCGGTATGCCTTCATGTAAAAACTGCATCGCTAAATCACAAACCAGGTTATCCTGATAATAAAGCTCTAATCTTCTGCTGCCGGTAAATTCGCCGATTACCGCCGCATTAACGTTTTCATTAGCGAATACCGCGATTAATTGATCAATATTTTTAGGCGGAACTGAAATAACCATCCTCTCCTGTGATTCAGAGATCCAGATCTCCATATAAGAAAGGCCGGAATATTTTAAAGGAACTTTATCCAGATAAACCTTAGCCCCTAATTCCGCGCCCATCTCTCCTACTGCGCTGGATAACCCTCCTGCTCCGCAATCGGTAATGGCGGTGTATAAATTCTGATCCCGCGCCTGTAAAATCGTATCCAGCACTTTTTTCTCTTCAATCGGGTTTCCAATCTGCACCGCGCCGCTGGAGACAGTTTCAGATTCATGAGTCAATTCACCCGAGGAGAAAGTTGCTCCGTGTATACCGTCGCGGCCGGTTGAGCCGCCTACAACTACAATTAAATCTCCTTTATTTGTCTGCTTAAAAGATTTATCTTTAGGAATAATCCCCACTGTACCGCAGTAGACCAGCGGATTGCCCGCAAAATGTTCATGGAATAATATCGCGCCGTTTACCGTGGGAATCCCCATTTTATTTCCATAGTCACGCACACCACTAACTACCCCCTTCATCACCCGCTTGGGATGTAATGAACCAACCGGAACTTTATTAAACGCCAAATCCGGCGGAGCAAAACAAAAGATATCGCTGTTTAAGATCGGTTTTGCGCCCAGGCCGGTGCCCATGGAGTCGCGGATTACTCCGCCGATACCGGTGTTGGCTCCACCGAACGGCTCTAAGGCTGAAGGATGATTATGCGTTTCCACTTTAAAACAAATATTATTATCTTTATCGAATTTAATCACTCCGGAGTTATCTTTAAATACGGAAACGCACCACTCTTTATTTAATTCCTTAGTGACTTTCATAATTGTGGACTTAAGCAGGTTTTTAATCGTTATATTGCCAAGCGCAGGCGTCGCTTTACTTTCTTTATAGGTAATGTTGCCGCGGAAGGTTTTATGGTAGCAATGCTCAGACCAGGTTTGGGCAATTGTTTCTAATTCGCAGTCAGTAGGGTTGCGTTTAATCTTACGGAAATAATCCCGAATCTGGCGCATTTCATTTAAATTTAAAAAGAGTTGGCCCTTTTTACTAATCTCTGAGAGTTTGGCATCCGTGGCACGAATTAAATCTATCGTAATCAGATTAAACCGGTACCCGGGCAAATGTTTAGTGCCCCCCTCAACAAGGCTGGGGCTGACTACATGCTGGATAAGTTTGTTATAGAGAAGTTTTTCGGAAATGGTTTTTAACTGGGCAGGAGAAAGTTTGCCAAAAATAATATATTTCTTAGCGGTTTTTACCGAATCAACGCTACTAATCCCTAAATCCTGGATACCTTTTAATACGGAAGCCTCAACCGGATCCATTACTCCCGGATTATAGGCTACTTCTACAATATGCTGATTGGCTTTAAGATAATTATTCGACTGGCCGGATAAAATTTTATAATCCTGCGCAACTTTATCCGTTAAGAGTTCCTGGCAAATACTTAAGACTTGGCCGCCAGCCAAATTACCCTCTAAAGTATAAACCTGAATAAACCTTACTTCTTTTACGCTGGCAATCCCCAGGTCAAAAATATCCTTACTTACACCCTGGCCAACAGCGTCAAAAATACCAGGCTTATCCACAACTTCGATTTTGTATTGCATATTTATTAATGAGGCCTAAAACAAAGGAGACGGTTCTATTTTTCAATCAAATCCAGGGCCGGAAAAACAGAACCGTCCCCTGGATTTATTATTATAATCCAACCTTCGCAAAGATTTTATTAACGTTGCGCAAGTAAAAATCTAAATTGAACAGCTTATCCAGTTCTTTAGCGCTTAAATATTTGGCTGATCCGGGTAAAGATAGAAGGTTATCCTTAAAATTACCGGCCCCCTTCCAGGTTTGCATCGCTGCCTCCTGCACTAAATCATAGGCCTTGGTTCTTTCTAAACCTTTATTCATTAAAGCAATCAAAACTCTCTGTGAAAAAATCAGTCCACGGGTTTTGCCAAGGTTCGCCAGCATATTATCAGGATAAACCTTCATACCGGAAACTACTTCGATAAATTTATTCAGCATATAATCCAATGCTAAAGTAGAATCCGGAAAAATTATCCGCTCAACTGAAGAATGGCTGATATCCCGTTCATGCCAAAGCGCCACATTTTCTAAAGCTACCTGGGCATTGGCCCGCAACAGGCGCGCTAAACCACAGATCCGCTCGCAGATTACCGGATTACGTTTATGCGGCATGGCGCTGGAACCCTTCTGCCCCTTGCCAAACGGCTCCTCAACTTCTAAAACCTCGGTCCTCTGCAAATGCCGGATTTCAGTAGCAAACTTTTCCAGAGATGCGCCAATTACTGCCAGAGTAACCATATATTGTGCGTATACATCCCTTTGTATAACCTGCGTGGCGATATTAACGGCCTTAAGCCCAAGTTTTTTACAAACATAATCTTCCACAAACGGCTCGATATTAGAATATGTACCCACGGCTCCGGAAAGCTTACCCAGGCAAACTTCATGCTGGGCTTGTTTGAGCCGGGCTAAATTCCGTTTCGTTTCATCAAACCAAAGCGCCAGCTTCAAACCAAAGGTGGTCGGTTCGGCATGCACCCCATGCGTGCGGCCGACACAAGCCATATCCTTGTAGAGGAGGGCTTTCTTGGCGATAACCTCAAGCAGTTTCTCTAGGCCTTCAATTAATATCCCGGACGCGCTCTTTAATTGCACCCCTAGTGTAGTATCTAAAATATCCGAAGAGGTTAACCCCAGATGCAAATACTGGGCGTCTTTGCCTATATATTGGGCGACATTAGAAACAAAGGCCACCACATCATGTTGTGTCTTTTCTTCAATTTTCTGAATCTGGGAAAGATTAAACCTGGCTTTCTGCTTAATCCGTTTTACTGCTTGGGGTGGGACAATCTTTTTCGTAGCATAAGCCTCTAAGGCAAGAATCTCGATCGCCAGCATGGTCTGGAATTTAAACTCCTCCTGCCAGATACTCCGCATTTTAGCCAAACTATATCGCGCAATCATCGCCAGGCTCCTTTTATTCAAATCGAGGATTTAATTATACCAAAAAATATAGCTTTTAGCAAATAAAATAGTCCAGGACATTATAATGGGGGCAGCGTAACAAACCTTGTTAACTTTCAACAGTAGGGTGGGTTTAAACCCACCCTACTGTTGTTAATAAAGGTTTAAACCTCCCCCACTATAATTGATAAAGGCCGGGAGAGTTTATTATACTGTCAAGATAAGAAACATGGAAATAAAAAATTTAAATGCGGATGGATTTAAAAAGCTTTAGAGGAAAAGCTCAACCTTATCAAATAATTCTATGGCGTTAAAATCATTCTCCGACAGGGCTTCGACCACCGTAAAGCTATCCAAAACCTTAACAACTTTTAATTCGGCGATTTTTTCATTTTCACGCATCACCGCCATACTCTGGCCTGCGACTACCCCATCGGCTTTCACCAAATCCACCAAAATTTCTTTGTTCAGGGAATTTTTTTCAATTACTGATCCGGATACCGGCTTCGGCTGAGCCTTCTCTGCTTGCGCCTGCGGAGCTGCTATTTTAGGTTTTTCAATTTCTGCTTTTAGCGGCTTCACCGGCTCTTTCTCCGGCTTATCCTCAAACTCAGGATTTTCTTCAATGATCGCAGAAATGTTTTTTGGCGTTTCCGCACCCCTGCTTTTAATCTCTGCTTCTTTTTTCAGTTCCGTATCCCTTTCTTCATCCTTAAGAGTAGCTAACTTTTTATCGTATTCCGCTGCCAGTTCTTCCTTAGTTTTGATTAAATAAGTTACTCTTGATTCTGCTTCTTTTCTGGCCTTATTTAATAAATCCACTTGCTCTCTATAATCCGGCGCTTCTCTTTCTAAAGTAGCAATCTTCTCCTGGAGCTCTTTGATCTTAGATTCTTTTTCGTTATTCAAAGCTATCTCGCTCCTTAACTGAATTTCTGCCGTAACTCTGGCTCCCTCCGCGGCGCTGAAGGAAGAATTAAGGGCCTCATCCTTAGATTGCAATTCATTCTGCAAAGACATATTTTTATCATTAAGCTCTCTAATCCTGGCATTCAAAGGAGCAAGCTGGCCCTCAAAACTCAACTGCAACGAAGATTCTTCATCTTTTAAAGCTTTTATTTTATCCCCTGCTTCCTTTCTCTCCTTATTTTTATCCTTATTTAAAAGGTCGATTTCCGATCTAAAGCTAGCTTCTTGAATAGTTAAAGCCGAGATTTTTGCCCATAGTTTTTCTTCATTTTCTTTATTTCTCTGGCTTAAAGCAATCAATTCCACCTTGAATTTATTTTCAAAATCAGCCTTAGCCTTCTCTAAACCGCTGGTTTCTTTATTGAAAAAAACAATCAAGTTGTCTTTCTCTTCTGCGGCTTGCTTTAATAAAATTGATTCCTCCCTTAGCTTAGCCAAACAAACCTTTAATTCATTTTCAGAATCAAACTTGCTCTTCTCTAAAGCGCTGATTTGTCCTTTTAAAGAAGTTTTTTCATTTTCTAAAAGCGTAAACTTGGCTTCCATCTCTTGCTTAGCTTTAGTTAGAGCTGCCAGCTGATCATTTAATTTTACCTCGATCTCCTTTAAATTATTCTCTGTTTGTGAAAGCTGCCTTTTTAAGGAGGATTTTTCATCTTCCAGGCTTGCCAGGTCGGTTTTTAATTTACTCTCCAGGTCAAACTTGGATTTTCCCAGGTCGCTTAGCTGCATACTTAAAGAGAATTTTTCTTCTTTTAAGTTGTGCACATCAGCTCTTAATTCATTTTCGGATTCAAGTTTAGATTTTTCTAAAGCGCTTAGCTGCTTATTTAAAGAAGAGCTTTTTTCTCTTAAATCCGCCAATTCCGCTCTTAGTTTGTTTGCGGAATCAAACGAAGATCTATCTAAAGCGCTAAGCCGCTCTTTCAGGGAAAATATTTCCTCATCTTTCAGGCTAAGCTCAGCAGCTTTCTGGCTGGTAAGCTTAGTTTCGTCCTCTTGCTTAGCTTTAGTTAAAGCTGCCAGCTGATCATTTAATTTTGCCTCGATCTCTTTTAAATTATTCTCTGTTTGTAAAAGCTGTTTTTTTAGGGAGGATTTTTCTTCTTCCAGGCTTGCCAGGCCGGTTTTTAATTTACTCTCCAGGTCAAACTTGGATTTTCCCAGGTCGCTTAGCTGCTCTTTGAGGGAAGATATTTCTTTATCTTTAAGGTAAAACTCAGCTTCCTGGCTGGCAAGCTTAGTTTCGTTTTCTTGCTTAGCTTTAGTTAAAGCTGCCAGCTGAGCATTTAGTTTTGCCTCAATCACTATTAAGTTATTTTCGGATTCAAGTTTGGATCTTCCTAAAGCGCTTAACTGCATACTTAAAGAAGAGTTTTTTTCTATTAAGTCCGCCAATTCCGCTCTTAGTTTGCTTGCAGAATCAATCTCGGATCTATCTAAAGCGTTTAGCTGCTTTTTTAAAGAGGATATTTCCTTATCTTGAAGGCCAAGCTCAGCTTTCTGGCTGGCAAATTTAGCTTCGTTTTCCTGCTTAGCTTTAGCTAAAGCTGCCAACTGATCATTTAATTTTCCTTCATTCTCTTTTAAGTTATTTTCTGTCTGCGCAAGCTGCTTTTTTAAAAAGGATTTTTCCTCTTCCAGCTTCGCCAGGCTAGTTTTTAATTTATCCTCGGACTCAAGTTTAGATTTTCCAAAAGCGTTTAGCTGCTTATTTAAAGAGGAGTTTTTTTCTATTAAATCCGCCAATTCCGCTTTTAGCTTGTTTGCGGAATCAAGCGAGGATCTCTCTAGAGCGTTAAGCTGCTCTTTTAAAGAGGAAGTTTCTTTATCTTGAATGCCGAGCTCAGCTTTCTGGCTGGCAAATTTAGTTTCGTTTTCTTGCTTAGCTTTAGTTAAAACTGCCAGCTGATCATTTAATCTTGCCTCGAGCTCTTTTAAATTATTTTCTGTTTGTAAAAGTTGATTTTTTAAGGAGGATTTTTCTTTTTCCAGTAAGCTGATTACTGTTTCGGCTTCGGCAAGCATAGAACCCAGGGATGGGCCGTCTTCCATCGAAATAACCCGCCAACTAGGCCTCTGGCTTCCGGATGCTGGTAAAGTTCTCTCCGAATCATCACTTGCATAAACAAGGTTATTTGCCTGCGGCGGTTTTAGCCCGCCAACAAAAACATCACTACCTAACCACAGAAAACTGATTACCATCACCGCCACCAAGCACTTAGGTAAATTTCTTTTAGTATCCATTAGAGTAATTATAGTAGTATTGCCGTATTTTATCAAGGGAAAAAACTATATTGCAATCCGCATATTTTATCTTATAATTAATGCATAAGAGGAGGAACAAAAAATGCTAAGAATATTACGCAACAAAAAAACCGCAAAGAAAATATGGATTGGGCTAGCCATAATTATTATACCGGCATTCACTCTCTGGGGTTTTGTAGGAACAAAAAACGACCAGCAAGATACTTCTATCGCCGGAAAGATTTTTGGCAGGAATGTTTCAAATTTAGAGTTTAGGAATTCCTTAACCGCCGTAAAAACCAAGGCGATTATGCAATTCGGCGACAAGCTTCCGGAGATCGAAAAATATTTAAATTTCGAAAGCCAGGCCTGGGGAAGATTAATTATTTTAGCGGAAGCAAAAACGCGCCGCATCAACGTGAAGGATAAAGAAGTTGTCCAAGAAATTCAGAATGCGCCATATTTTCATGATAAAAATGGCTTTAGCAATAAAATTTATCAGGAAATCCTGCGCTACGCCCTGCGCCTGCAGCCGCGTATCTTTGAAGAACAGACTCGCCAAAGCTTAATTCTGGCTAAACTTTATAAACAAATTACCCAAAACGTAAAACTTAGCGATGACCAGACCCGCCAGGAATACCTAAAAACTAACCAGGAACTAAATATCCACTATATCGCCAGCTTATTTTCCGGCTTTGCCGCGAAAATTAAACCCACCGATAAAGAAATCGCCGCTTTCTTTGAAAAAAATAAGGCCATGTTTAAAGAGCCTCCAGCCAAAGATCAACCCGCGCGCATTCCGGAGTTAGCCGAGATTAAGGACAAAATCCAAGATGCCTGGATCAAAGAAGAATCAAAAAAAATAGCGGAGAATAAAATAAAAGAGTGCGCGGAAAAACTAAAAAATAATGAATTTGATGAGGCAGCCAAAGACAGCGGTTTAAAAACCGGACAGACTATATTCTTTAAATCCAGCGGTCAGATCGAAAACTTAGGTTCTGCGGGAATTTTCTGGGATACCGCTAAAGAACTAAAAGATAAAGAACCAAGCAGAGTGCTTTCTAACGCAGGAGGCTACTATATTATCCAGCTCGGCACAATCAAACCTATCGACGAAACTAAATTTGCTAAAGAGAAACAGGAATTTAGCCAGAAATTATTATCCGAAAAGCAAAATGAAGTTTTTAATAATTTTGCTGAAGGGTTAATCAAAAAAGCGCAATAAATAAAGGGGCCGTTTCTATTTTTCTAACAAAACAAACGATGAAAAATGTAATAGTTCAGCTCTTAAAAGCGCCCAGCCGTAAATAGAGGCGCTACGAAGTAAATATTCCGCTGTCGCAATGTAAAAAACGTTTGACAGCGGCTTCTTTTTGCTCTATAATCTGATACTATAATATAGTATCAGTAATA
>JAUYBI010000047.1 GCA_030693145.1 Candidatus Omnitrophota bacterium | reverse complement strand
CGTCTTTTTCTTCTTCGGAAAAAGAAAAGGTATCGGGAATATTCTTATTACTTTCTTTCTTTAATTCTTTATTATAGAGGGTGCCATTTTGGCTCCCTCTGACAACCAAATTGGCTCCCTTTGCAGACATTTTGGCACCCTTTACATCTTGCTCAAAGGGTTCCATTTTGGCTCCCTTTGAGAGGATCCAATATTGGGTAGGCACGCCCTTATGCTTGCCAATAACATAATCAATTTCCCCGGCTTCTTTTAGAAAAATACGCGCTCTTTTGATTGTATTGTCGCTGATATATAATTTCTCCATTAGATACTTATCATGACAATAAAATGAGCCGTTTGCTGCTAACATTCCTTTTCGAGCAAAATGTTTATACTTGCCTGTTAATACCCGCAGAAGTAAGTTTGCCGCTGGAGTCATTCTTTTCATAGTCTTCCCCCACAAAAAAACACCACCAAAACACCACCAGAAAGCAAAAAAAGCCACTTCTCGGATATTGTCATATCTTGAAATAGCTTTGCTTTTCTTACAATGTAACTACTTGATTTTACTAGAGGATACGATGTTTTTGGTAGGTTGTTATTGCAGTGATATGGGTTACCGTAAAAGGTATATCGGAGAGGCAGGGATTCGAACCCTGGGTTCCTTTCAGAACACGCGCTTTCCAGGCGCGCGCATTCGACCACTCTGCCACCTCTCCAAGCTTGTTCTATTTACTCAGAAAATTTAACCAACACCATGAGATCTTTCGATTAAGCCTAGCTTCTCTTCCCTGTTAAATTCTTTAAGCTCTAATTCTCTACCCCTAGCCTCGTGATGGTTTAAACGCCTTTCCTGATACACTAATTTTAACGGCTTACGAATCCTAGTGTATTTACATATGCTGGTAGTATTATGCTCTTTAAGGCGCTTAGCGATATCCAGAGTTACGCCTACATATAAAGTTTTATCCTGGCACTCTAAGATATAAACAAACCAAGGAAGATTATATATATCTTTTTTCAAATTACAGCTCAAGTTCAAACTGAGGATTTCGCAACTTTACTTCTTTCAAAATATTTTTTACTAGCAAAGTGGCGTCATTCAAAGCTTGCTTAGATTCTGATCCAGAAAGCAACGTTCCAGCCTCATATGTCAATTCATTCCTTTTCCTGCGCATCGTTTCAAAATGATTAACCAAGCTGATATATTTGTCGCCTAAAATAGCACCTGTCATTTCTACCACGGTTTTGTGCTGCGCACCATCCGTAGGCCTATAGCCTTTCAAGAGAAGAAGCGCACGCCCCGCTTTAAGCATAGCCGTGTACGCCATTATATAAGTTGCCCTATCCGCTATATGTAACGTCTTTTTGGACTCCTCCAAATCTATGGTAGCCTCCTTTAAAAGGGCTTCTATCTGAACAATGCCGACCTTCTGTGCCGCGAGTTTTCCCTCTTTTTCTAATTTCTTCGCAAGATTGTCAATCATTAAGATTACCTTTCAATAATATAACCTTGCCTTTAATAACAATATTAAGAAATCCACCTTTTTTCTCGCTCTCTTTACCAAATTCTGTTTTAGTATAGGAGCTAAAATTAGCCTCTCTATTTAATCTTGATTCAAGCATGCGCAATTTTCGCGTGAATTCGTCTCTCGGAAAAGAACCGACCACAACAATATCTATATCAGAATTACCCTTCTCTTTTCCTTTTGCATAGGAGCCATATATGAAAGCAAGTTCTATTCCCGCATATTCAGAAACCAATTGTCTTAAGCTCCCCTCTATCCCCTCTGTTTTAAATACTATACTTTTAAGGTCATTGAATAAAGGATATTTCTTATCTAAAGAATAAAACTTTATTGACCCCTTAGTAGAAGATATAAAGATACCTTCTTGTTGGAGTTTACGCAGCTCCCTCGAAAGGTTGCCTGGGTCGATATTAAGGATAATACCGAGCTCGCGAACGTAAAAAGACTTTTCCGGATTGGTGAAAAAGTAGGAAAGTAATTTTGATCTTAATTTTGAACCGGTGAAAGGTGTCATGGGATTAATTTTACTGTTGTATAATTTACATCAATTGATGTAAATTATACAACTTCTTAGGTTTCAAGTCAAGCTTATTAATTACCAACACCATTTATCAAAATTATCGGACACGGTTGCAACCAATTCGAACCGCGTCTGAGATTACAGCTAATATTATAATCCAGCCGTTACAGCGAACCCCATTATACCAAAGATTAGCCAAAAAGATAACAGAATTACGCTTATTGGGTATGCCTTGCAAAGACATAACCAAGAGTTTAAATATTTCGAAAGGAACGGTTACGAAAGCTTGTAAATTTCACCGTCATCATTGCAGTTAAAGCAAATCGATCTTAGTCCGACCATTTCGTTGACGTCAACAAAATGGTCTACGATAAGAAAACTTAATTTTTAATCGGATTATTTGTTGGGGTATGCTGTCGATTAACCCATAGACGTTTATTGATTGATTTGTATGAGGATTTTTGATTGTAACGGGTAACTAAGGCCTGGGGATATCATCGGAGGATAGCTTTGAAAAAGGATGTTCAATGATGTCCATCAATAAATTTGCACCATATTCCTAACAGGTACAAAGGTAATAACGGCCTGCTTATATCCTTTTTCTAAAGCAGTATCGTGTGCCTCTTTAGGAGTTGCACCTTCAGCAATGACTGTATGATCTTTAAAATCTTTTAAAGCAACATACTTACCATTAAATTTAGCGCTTTGTATTAGTGTCTGGATCATAAAATCACCCTTTGAGTAGCCAGCCTGAAGATCGTTTCTAATAAGGAATACAATTATTCTACCGTATTATATAGCGTTGTCAAGCATTTCTGCCGACAGTGCATAACAGGTTAACCCCCTTTTTCGTATTGTTTTAGTTCTTTAAAGGCTTCGCCTACGGTCCAAGGATGGATGTGGAAACGCCGGGCAAGCTCCTGTTTGGATATGGAGTACAAGTCTTCTCCTTGGGATTCAAGCAGGGATTTTATCATCAGCAGGAATTTCAGGCGGTAAGATATTTTTTGGTTAGTGATAAGTTTAGAGTTTATACTAAAGGCCTCTTGGGGAAGATCGATGAGCTCAATCCAGGCATCCTTGCCATGGAAAAACTTAACGCCTACCAAGCCGTAATTATCCCTTAATCTTTTAAGGCTTCTGATAACCTGGCGCCTAAGGCCAAAATCAAACCAGGAAACAGGCATATTCAGGCTAAGCGCCATACTTTCCAACTCAACAAAAAAACTTGATTTGCCCACAACCTGGCTATGAGCCAGAAGCAATAGATAAAGATCCAGGCCGCGGGAATCCTGCGCGGTAAACATTTTAGGAAAATATCGTTCATCAATGAGAAGAGACTTAAGAATAGCTATACTGTCGGGCAGGTTTTCCAAATATAACGCCCTATGAGTCTCTTTTTCTTTTGGCTCGATGATTAACGGCAGCATCTTAAGCCGCAATAATTTTATTTTAGCAAGTTCAGACGAATCTATCAGCGTGGCGGATTCACGGTTACTCTTCAGAGCAGAAATAGACCAGTTTGTGCTTCCTTCAACTACGAAACGGCTATCCACTATGACAAGTTTGTCGTGAAGGCGCAGGCGCGAAGGTAATAGATGAAAAACACATCCGGCATCCACTAACTTCTTAAAGAAAGGGCTCCTGATAAGCTGATGCGGCTCTTTGTCAATTTCCCGGAAATTGGTATTCAGGTAAATCGTAACCTCAACCCCGCGCTGGCGCGCCTCTATTAAATCCTGAAGAAGGAACGCTATCGGGTTCCTTTCCTTCGCGCCCAAGCTGATGTTATACATAGAAATAACAATAGACTCTTTAGCCCCATCCAAAAGCCCGATTACTGCCGGTTCATAGGCGCGGTCTGAAATATCTTTTACTTGCGCGGGTGAAAAACTTTCCTGGGCGGATAAGGGAGAGAAAACGAAGATCAGAAAGGAAAGAATTGTGAGAAAGCAACCTGATTTTTGCTTAATGCTTAGAAGAACCAAATGCCACCTAATTTTTTATTAACTTATTTTAGAACTGCCACCAAAAAATAGAAACGGCTCCATTTTCGTTCTCGCCCTTCTTTTAATATTTGTTTCAGAATTTGCTAATTACCAGACACTTACGTACACTGTCTACTCTACCATACAAAAATTCAAACCCTTGCCTTACTTGATGAACGATATCAAAACTCAGGGGCGATCCCTGTAGCACTAAAAACTCAGGGACAGTCCCCTGCGGGGACAGTCCCTGTATCACCCTATAGCACCAATAGTGCGAATTGGTGTCATTGGCGGAGGCGGGAGGATTCGAACCTCCGATGGCCTTACGACCATTCCGGTTTTCGAAACCGGTGCACTCAACCAGCTATGCGACGCCTCCAAAAATTAATCTTTCTTATTTTTCAAAAATCTAAATCTTTTATAGTTTCCTAAATGCTTGGGATTATGCGTGCCTACTTTTTGAAAATATTTCTTAATCTCATTTTTCCCATACACATAAACACGCCTGCCGGTAATACAAGGATAATATCCATTCCTGTCAAAGATACTATAAACACTCTTCAGAAGGGGTTCTGAAGCATTGGTAAAACAAAGCGCGACATTATGATATCTCTTTTTATTAACGTTATGCGAATAGGCATAACAAGAACCATCGGTATCCATCAGCCCGCGCAGACAAGCTAACTGAAATTTATTATTTCGTTTTATCCAAAAGGGGATATCTACTTTATTTTTAACCTTATTTCCCCTTTTCAAACCATTGCTCTCTAAAAACTCTACCAAATTCTTGCTATAAACTGCGATATCGCTTCCTTTATCTAGCTTTTTTGAAATTATTTTTGGTGTTAATTTAAAGAGTTTTTTTATCAACTCTTTCACAAAATCCGCATGCTCAGCGTCTGTATCTCTATTAAAAGTAATCTTCAGCTGATAATCTGTTAAGCCTCCATCGCCCAATACTATACCTACAAATTCAGCTAATTGCAAGCCCCTTTTAGGGCGTATTATATCTTTAATAATTCTTAACCCTAATTTCTTAGCTAGCTCAGGATTATGCATAAATTTCCTTATTGTAGTAAAACCACCCTTCCTTCTGCCTTCGGGCGTACCAAAGTTTCCATAAAGCTTATTCCGCATCAATGCTCCAAGCTTAGCCGCTCTATTAACGTACCAAAATTGTGGCAAAATCTTAATTTCTTTTGGAATTGATATATTATAATTTATATGCAAATCTAAAAGTACTTTATAATTCATAGTAGATCTTTCTCTGCACCAATCACTTAATGTCCGCCTGTTTATATTAAAAATATTAGCTATTTTATCCCAGCCAAATTTTAATTTCTTATGAACGCTTGCGATAAACAATCTCTGTTTACCTTTGGGAAATTTTACCCTTTTATTTTTAATCTGCTCTGCCATATCACCTATAAAGTAATAGTTCAGCTCTTAAAAGCGCCCAGCCGTAAATAGAGGCGCTACGAAGTAAATATTCCGCTGTCGCAATGTAAAAAACGTTTGACAGCGGCTTCTTTTTGCTCTATAATCTGATACTATAATATAGTATCAGTAATA
>JAUYBI010000043.1 GCA_030693145.1 Candidatus Omnitrophota bacterium | reverse complement strand
CTGCCTTATCCCCAAGGGAGCATAACTAAGATAAGTTTCGAGAATGCGTTCAAATTTAATAAACGGTTTATCATAAAAAACCACGTAATCCAGGTCTTTACTGCTGATTTTTCCTTCCCTTAAACACCATAGAGCGGCCTGGCTGGGAAAATTAAAATCATGTTTTTTACGGGTAAACCTTTCCTCTTGCACAGCTGCCAGAACCTTCCCGTCGCGTACAAGGCAAGCCGCGCTATCATGATAAAAACAGGATAGACCTAAGATATTCATTTTTTAGCCATTAGCCTCTATCTTCACCAACTTTATAAATATACCGATACTGAATAAAAAAACAGAGATAATAATGATCTCCGCAAGGAGATTATTTACTCTAGCTAAAATAACTCCGCAGCCGGCAAAAATAAAACATAATAAATACATCCAGAGAACCGTTACCAGCGGCGAAAGGCCCAAAGCGCCGATTTTTAAAGCAAGATGATCCCTGCTTTTCCTAAAAGGCGCTTTTCTCTTAATTACCCTAAAAATAATAAGCAATACCGTATCCATAATCGGCAGGCCCAGGATCATCACCGGGCTCAGTAAAGCAAAAACATTCTTCTCAGACGCATAATGCGTAATTAAAGCAACTGCGGCAATCGCCATTCCCAAAAAATGGCTTCCGGAATTACCCAGATAGGCTTTAGCCGGAGGAAGATTAAAAATAAGAAATCCGGCGCTCACCGCACATAAGATGAGGCTAAGTATCTGTACATTTAAATCCGGGCTTAAGCAGCCGATAAATAAGAATGCGCTACTGACAATCAAAGCTGTCCCTGCGGCTAAACCATCCATAATATCCAGCAAATTAAAAGCATTGGTTATACCTACAATCCAAAAGAAAGTAATCAGGGCATTGCCCCAAAAACCAAGATAGATAATATTAGTCTTGATACCAAACGCAATTAGTAAAATTGCGCAAAATGACTGCGCCAAAAATTTCTGTACTACGGAGAGCTCTCTTAGGTCGTCAATTAGGCCAAAAAACAACATACACAAAGAAGCACTTACCACTGCTAACACCTTAGCCGCAGAAAGGCCAAATATAAAAATACCTAAACCGGAAGAAAAAATAAAAGCCAGCCCTATTCCCAGCCCCCCGGCCAAAGGGATACCCTTAGTCTTAAGTATTTTATATTTCCCAAAAACCCCTGCTAACCAGGATGTGAACATTATTCCGGAAATTAACGCCGCAGTAAAAATAATAATATACTTAAGCATTTTTACTTTCCTCCCATAAATTAGAATATAACTCTGTGGTATTTTTAAGCATGCTGCTTAATAAAAACTCCTCTGCCCCGATGGCTTCCCTGGATTGCCTTACAAATTCATCTTTCTTACGGACATTGCTTAATAATTCCTCCAGCCGATTTTGCATCGATGAGATATCCTGCGGCTTAACCAAATAGCCTGTTTTGTCATTAATGACAACTTCTCTGATACCGCCGGTATCCGTAGCCACTAATGCCACTCCCGCGGCCATTGCCTCCAAAACCACAATCGGTAATCCTTCCCACAGAGAAGTCAATACAAAGGCATCTAACCCGGATAAAATCAAAGGAATATCCTTAAACCAACCCGTTAAAATAACCTGGCCATCTAAATTCAGCTGTTTTATCCGAGCGGTTATCTTCTTACGCAGCCCTCCATCACCCACTAAAACAAATTTAGTATCCGGAAAATCTCTCCTAACCAAGCTGGCTAATTCTATAAAATCTAAAGGGGCTTTCTGAGGCTTAAAGCAAGCTACCATACCCACCGCTAAATCGGTATCCGTTAACCCCAGAAACTTCCTCGCTTCATTACGCCTTCCTGTATCCTTAAAACTTCGAGTATCGATGCCGTACCTAATCAGGGCATACCGGCTCTTTCTTCCGATTGAGTTTTCCAATCCCTTATCCCGATCAAAACCGGAAACTACAATTATTTTATGAGTAAAAGTTGCGCAAATCTTTTCCAAAAATATATAAAAATAACTGATGCCCCTAGGCTGATAATCATTAAAGCTCCAACCGTGAACCGTATGCATAATCAGCGGGGTTTTAGCAAGTTTTGCGGCTAAGCGGCCTAAGATACCGGCCTTGGAACTATGCGTATGCACAATCTGAATTTTATTTTTTTTGATAAAACAATAAATTTCGATTAAAGCCAAAATATCTTTTAAGGGGTTGATTGAGCGCTCTAAAAATTCTGATTTCTTCAGGATTAACCCGATTATGGCTGAGGCTTCCGGAATTAGTAAACCAGTTTTAGCGGTAAATAAGAAAATGTTGTATTTTTTCTTATCGAGATTATTGATCAAGCTTAGCAGCTGCTTCTGAGCGCCTCCTAATTCTAATTTAGTAATAACATACAATAGATTGATCTTAGGCATCAAATAAACACCGCTTAATATATTTTATTCTTTCGCTAGGGCTAATCCCAAAATTACCCACCAAATCAGGGAGATTTCCGGCAAAAAAAACGTAAAGTCTAAAAAGTTATGCACTAAAAATACCGCGCTGGCTGCCAATAAGCCGGCAATTTGTCTTTTATCAAGCGACTGCGCCAGATTTTTAAAGCAAGTTCCAAAAGCAGCAGCAATAATCCAGGCAAATGAAAATAAGCCTAACAACCCCATTTCCCCCCAGATTTGCAGGTAAGCATTATGGGCATAACGGCTATTTTGCAGTTCAAAATTACCCAAACCTACGCCCACAAAAGGATGCGCCTTAATTATGGCTAAGGATTCTTGCCAATAATTTAATCTCATCATTGCGGAAAACGCGGGATGCAGATGCCCTTGCGGTGCCAGAGACCGGCCGATAATCACAGCGATGATCAATAAAAACAGCCCCGCCAGCAGTAAAATATTAGCCTTTTTTAATTTACCTTGAACGCCAAAATAAATAATCAAAGCCCAGAATAAGCTTAAAAAAGCATTAGGGGATTTTGTAAGTAAAAGAGCGGTAAAAACTAATAACGTAAGCCAAATCCGATTTTTGTTAATTAGAAACAAGGGGATGATCATCGCTAAATACCCGCCTAAAGCACCAGGAGTTACAAAAGGGAAAAAAACCCTTTTGCGCTGAAGATAATCTAAAATAAAAGGAGAGGAAAGCTTATGCGTTGATAAATAATCCAAGACATGTTTAAAACCAAATAAATATTGGTAGATGGCTAAAAGGCTGATAACAAAACCTGCCAGCATAACTGTCTGGATAGCCAGCGATTTATCTTTTTCGGAAAAAGAAGCGGCGATCAAGAACAGGCCCAATCCGCTGATGTATGAATAAAGTTGGGCTAAACTATTGGGCCTATCCTGGGAAAAAATCACGGATACGCATAAAGCCAGAAAAAACAGAATAAGAGGATAGGTTAAGGCCCGAATTTTTGTAAATGCCGGTTTTCTATAAATTAAATACGCGCCTAAGCAGATTAAAAGTGCCAGAGAATAAACAAAGTTTAAATAGGGGAAAGCTAACGCGCAAATAAAAGGGCGGAGGAAAATTACGACGAGAACAATCAAGAGCATTATATGGTTATATTTTGTATTAATTCCAGCGAAGAATGTCGAAATTTTTAAATTCGCCATAGGTTGTCTTTTTTACACTTATTTAGTATAGCACAAAATTTCTATCTCAACAGTAGGGGAGGTTTAAACCTCCCCTACTGTGAGGCAATGTGTCCAGGAAGATACTGAATAATCTTGTTATTTCCGGGCAATCTTTTTCTAATGCTGTAGAAGATGACCAAAACCCGTTACGGCTATGGTCCCCAAACCTTCCTACCGGTTCCATGCCGTGGTCGGAAAGAATGAGCAGCCTGCCGTTACTTTTTCCGGCAACAATTGCCGCAAGCTCATCGAGCTCCTGATACACTATTCTCATTTTGGAGGTAACCCCGAAACTCAAGTGGCCGATTGCGTCAGCCAAAGCAAAATATCCCATCTGTATATCGCAATCTTCATCAAGCATCCGTAAAAATATTGCTTTATTTTTCTGGTAATGGCTAAACAGTATCCGGTCATATTCTTCAATCGAGCCTTTTTTTTCAAAAAAATCCTTTAATTTCTGCCGTTCTTGCTGATGCTGCTGATGCTGGTAACTAAACCCCGATACATCCAGCGTCTTGCACTTCCTGAATCTCGAAAAGAAAGTCCGGGAGACCGGCAGAGAAAAATCCCATAAGGCCTCTTGCCGGCTGATTTCATCCTGCATATTCATTTTAAAAGAACCGTCTGCTTTCAAATCCATCAGTTCTTTTAGAATTAAATCTTTGTATTTGGGCTCTCCATAAGGGGCCAGCCCCATTAATTTGTACTCCCCGGAGTTTACCTTAAAACCTGTATAATA
>JAUYBI010000042.1 GCA_030693145.1 Candidatus Omnitrophota bacterium | reverse complement strand
GATATAAATAAAAAGGATTCACTTTTATCCGGAAAAGAACTCGGCGATAAATTGCTATTTGGTTTTAAAAATGTACCCCGGAGTTTAAGTATAATTTTATCCGACAAGCTAATCACCGAGGGAACGCATTTAATCAATGGGCTTCAAGAAAGCCTGGGCAAGAGTTTCCCTCTCATCGGCGCCTCTGCCTCAGATAATTTTGAAAATCATAAAACTTATCAGTACCTCAATAAGGAAATACTTTCTGATTCCTGCAGTGGGATTCTCTTCGGAGGTAAATTCAACTTTGGATTTGGCATAAAACATGGATGGAAGGCTTTGGGAAAAATGCGCTGCATTACCTCCTCCAGCGGTAATGTAATTCATGAGATCGACGGGCTGCCGGCGGTAAAGCTCTATGCGGATTATTTTGCTAAAAATACGCTGGATTTAACCAAAGAACTGCGGCGGATATCTATTTACTATCCACTGGGAATCTACCTACCCGGAGAAAAAGAATACCTGTTGCGCAATATTATCTCCATAAAAGATGACGGTTCTTTAGTGACTCAGGGAGACATCCCCCAGGACAGTAAAATTAGATTGATGATCAGTACGGAAGATTCGCGCCTGGCGGCGACCGTTGCCGCTTGTGAAGAAGCAAAAAGAAACCTCATAACCCAGAAAATAAAGTTTCTCATCGTCTTTGATTCCGCGGCGAGATTTTCGATTCTCGGAAGGCAAAACGACATAGAACTTCGCGTAATCAAAGAGGTCTTCGGTGAAAATACCCCCTTGATCGGTATCTACACTAACGGTGAACAAGCCCCGCTTAAATCTATTAATTACCTGGGCCGGACTTATTTTCATAATCAAAGTATTAATATTTTAGCTATAGGAGAACAATAAAATGCTTCCCTTCGTATTTATCGGTACCTGTTTACTTTTTGCTATTTTAGGGATATCTTTGCTTTATAAAATGCAGCGTCTAAAAGAATTAGAGGATAAGGTCACCGCCTTAAACATTTCTCTCGAAGAGATGGATGAACAGGCCAAGCTCATTATGCGCACAGATATGGAACTAAATAAAACCCAGGAAGAACTGGACAAAAAAATTTCCGGCCTCGATACTCTGCAAAAACTATCCCGGGAGATAAGCACAACCCTGGAAGAAAAACAGATCTTTAAGAAAATAAACAACCAGTACGTGGAAGAGTTGGGGTTTGAAAGATCCCTGGCCTTTTTATGGAAGACCCTGGAGAGAGAATTCCAGCTATACCTATGCTTCGGATACAACCAGGATGAATCCTTAAAAATAAAAGCCGCCCTTAACGCGAATAAAGATTATTTCCTGGATTTAATTAAAAACGGCTCAACCGCCTCTTCTGAATTTATCCCCGAGGGCGCCTTATCAAAAAATAAGATTAACCAGTTGTTTATGGTACATTCATTCATCATTTGTCCGGTACTCGCTCAGGAAGGAGACCAGGGCTTTATCTTTGTCGGCACGCAAAATGTTGAAACCTCTATCACTAAAGGAGACCAGGAATTTATCAGCATACTGGCTAATCAAATCGGCCAAACCTTAGATAATGCCCGGCTGTTTGAAAAAACATGGCGGTCACAGCAAGAGCTGGAGATCAAGGTTGAAGAAAGAACCCGCCAGCTAACCGGGGCTTTGGAAGAAGTAAAAAAAATAAGCAGGCGCAAAAGCGATTTTATCTCCAGCGTATCTCATGAAATAAGGACCCCGCTTACATCCATCAAAGGATACGCGGCTATTCTCCTGGCCAGTAAATTAGGAGCCCTGCCGGAAGAGATCCGCAGCAGGCTGGAAAAAATCAACCGCCACAGCGACGAACTAGTGCATATGGTAAATGATTTGCTGGACATTTCGCGCATTGAAAGCGGCAAGGCGGAAATCAGAAAAGAGGCTTTAAGCTTACGCGCCATCACCGACAAAATCGCGGACCTATTTTCAGACCAATTAAAAACAAAAAATATCAGCTTCAGCAGTAACATCACTGATGATTGCCAGGAAATATTAGCTGACCGCAGCCAAATCGAGAGAGTCTTTATTAATTTAGTGGGAAATGCCTTAAAGTTTACCCCGCAAAATGGTAAAATTGACATCAACACAAACCGCACAAATAAAATAATTCAAATCGATGTTAAAGACACGGGATTTGGAATTCCCCAAGACGCGCAGGAGAGTATATTCGAAGAATTTTTTCGCGTGGAGAATACGATCAACCAGGAGGTAAAAGGCACCGGCCTGGGACTGACTTTAGTTAAACACATTATCGAGGCGCACCAGGGAAGAATCTGGGTAAAAAGCAAAGTGGGGGAAGGCTCAACTTTCAGCTTTACTCTTAACGCTGCTTAAATAAAACTATGGGTATAAAAATACTGATTGCAGACGACGATCCGGATATCAGAGACATTCTTAAAATCACCCTCTTGGAAGAAGAGAATTATGAAATTATAGAAGCCCCGGATGGCGAAGAGGCCTTAAAGATAATCCGCTCCAAACCTTTAGATCTGGTGCTTCTGGATTACAAAATGCCCAAGATGGATGGGCGCCAATTATGTAATTTAATTAAAAAGGACCTGCTCCTGCAGCATTTGCCGATCATCATGGTTACCGGTAAAGGCGAGGTCAGCGATAAAATCGACGGGATTGATGCCGGAGCGGATGATTATGTGGTTAAGCCTTTTGAACCCAAAGAGCTTTTAGCCAGAATCCGCATGGTGTTAAGGCGCACCAAAAGAGACCTAGAGGCCAATCCCCTCACCCGCCTCCCCGGCAATGTGGCGATCCTTAATGAACTCTCCAACTGTATTGATAAACAAACCCCCTATGCGGTTTGTTATGTCGATCTGGATAAATTCAAAGCTTACAATGACAAATATGGATTTGAACACGGGGATGATGTGATCCGCGAGACGGCGCGTATATTGCTGAACGCTGTTAAAGAATACGGCAATACTGATGATTTTGTCGGCCATATCGGCGGGGATGATTTTGTGGTTGTCACCACTGTCGATCTATCAGATAAGATTTGTGAAAAGATAATCCGTGATTTCGACAAAATATCTCCGTCATTTTATAATCAAGAAGACCGCCAAAACGGTTTTATCATCGGGTATGACCGCCAAAGCCAAATTCATAAAATCCTGCTGCTTTCAGTCTCGATTGGCGTAGTGACTAACCAGATGCACCGGATCACGCATGTAGCTCAAATCGGCGAGATCGGTGCGGAGTTGAAAAAATTAGCTAAAAGTATGGAAAAAAGTAATTACGTTAAAGATAAGCGGCAAAAAATATCCTAAAAATCCAGGGGACGGTTCTGTTTTTTCATTACAGTAGGGGAGGTTTAAACCTCCCCTACTGTTGAAAGAAAAATAGAACCGTCCCCTTGTTTCTAATGCGCGAGGGGGGAGTTGAACCCCCAAGCCTTTCGGCACAAGCCCCTCATGCTTGCGTGTCTGCCATTTCACCACCCGCGCGTAAATTGTACTTGTTATTCTAAAGCATAACCTGGAATTGTCAAAATCTTTTCTTCGCTAAACGCTGCCGATGCCTGCTCTGATTAATCTGCGCAAAAAAATAACCAAAGAACAACTTGATAACTTTGGGCCGGAAAAATACAACATAAGCCCAGGCATGCAGGTCATAGATGAATATCGGAATAAGATGCCCCAGAAAACTAAAAAAAGTTTCGTTTTTTAATATGGTCAGATAGCGGTTCTTAATTAAATCACAATGCAGCCGGTCATTTAAATATCTACGCGCTCTGGGCTTGTTGATGCCGGAATCCGGGCGAAATGACCCGCCGCGCACATGATAAATTAAGGCCGTGGGGACATAATAAGCAAGCCAACCGCATTTTTGCGCCCGCCAGGAGAGATCCAGGTCCTCATAGAACATACGAAAATCCTTATCAAAATAGCCGCTTTCCTTTTTAATTGCCTCTAACATAACCTTACGGTAGAAAGCTGCCGAGCCGCTAACTCCAAAAATAAAACCGCTTTTATCAAACTGTCCTAAGTCCGGCCGGCCATAACCCCTTTCTTTAGCTGTACGCCAAGCACTCAGGAATAAACCCGCACTATCTAAAGTTTTTCTATCACCGCGTAAGATCTTACCGCTCACCGAGCCAATCTTCTCCTTGACCAAAAAACCCTTAAGGGCCTCCCGGATGAAATCTTTATCTAAAATCACATCATCATTAAGGCAAAGAATAAACTCGCCTTGCGCAAGCTGGATTCCCTTGTTCAAAGCCCCGGTATAAAATAAGTTCTCTGCACTAGAATAAATTTTAACCGATGGGTATAGCGAATTGAGCTTGCGGGCAAAATCAGGCTGGGAAGAATTATCCATAACCATAATTTCAAAAGGCAGATGCGTTTGCTCCAAGAGAGAATCCAGGCAGGATTGGATATAATCTTTTGTGCCAATAGTCACGATCAACACACTCACCAGCATCATAAATTATTTAAATTTCGGAAATTTACACTTAAATTTCACGGCTAATATTAAAAATCTGGGCAGATCATAAGCTAAATATAAAGGAAGCCTCAATAAGATTGCTACCGGGTTTTGATTTTTCAATATGGTCAGCTGTCGATTACGAAAACTCAAAAATTGCCTGGACTGCTTATCCGTAAGTGAACTATTTCCGTGATGGTAGCATTTTGCTTGAGGGTAATACCTGCAAATCCAGCCCTTTTTTTGTGCACGCCAGGATAAATCCGCGTCCTCAAAAAGGAAAAAGAACCTTTCGTCAAAATAGCCCCAGCTGTCTTTAACCTCTTCCAGCATTTTGCGCCGATATAAGGCAGCTGCGCAACAAGCGCCGAAAATAGGGCCCGGGGTATTAAACTTCTCTGTATCCGGCATGCCCTTAGCCAGATCATGGAATCTTTTCAAAAAAGAAGAACGAATACCCGCGGAATAAATTTTACCATTCTTGATATCTAATATTTTAGGCTGAAGAATTCCCACACTAGGAGGCAACTCTCCGGTAATTTTTAAGAGAGCGGGAAAAAAATCTTCTCCTAGAATTACATCGCAATCCAGAGTAAGCACCCATTCTCCTGATGCGCCCGCCAGGGCTTGATTGCGGGCTTTACTGGCACCGACATTGCTTTTGTTTTCAATTATCCTCACCTCCGGATAGCGCCCTCTGACTAAAGAGACAGTGTTATCACTGGAAGCATTATCCACTAAAATAATCTCGAGGTTCTGTGTTTTTTGCCTGAAAACAGAATCCAGGCAAGGCAGGATAAACTCAGCGCTACTGCAGGTTAGAATAATTACCGAAATATCAGCCACTCGCCCCCCTCCCCCCGGAGTTTCTTTTTTTAGAATAAAGTATAAATGAACGGAGCTACGGCTGAGGATTGGGTAAAGAATACCAGCGCTCCTAATAATAAAAACATAATAATAATCGGCCCCAGCCACCATTTCTTGCGCGTTCTAAGAAAATACCACAGCTCCTTCAAAATAACTAATTTCGCCATTTTTCTCCCTTCTAGTTAAGATTGCCTATGATAATCAGTGGGCAACACCCTCTTTCCTGCCTTAGGTTTCCAATATGAAACATTCAGGCGCCTGAACTTTCTTTCTAAAGGATCAATTCTAAATAAACGCATGAATAAACCAATGGGAGAGAAAACAAGATAGAATATAATAACTAATAATATCCGGGTATTAACCCAACTTAAAATATAAGCTAATCTCATCCAAAGAATATAAATATACTTTAGTAATGTAGTTCTGTCTGTTTTTATTTTATCCATCGTTATTAATCCGGCGGCAAATGTTCTTGCCGGTGGCTATTTTTATCCAAGTTAATCTGGAGGCGTTTATTCAAGAGATAACTGCCCATGACCAAATAATCCATCTCTGTGCGCATAAAGCAAGTAAAGGCATCCAGCGGCGTACAAACCAAAGGCTCACCCCGCACATTAAATGAAGTATTGATTATAACCGGGCAACCCGTCTTCTTAAAAAACTCATTTAGCGTATCATAATACAAAGGGTTATCTTCCCTCTTAATGGTTTGTACTCTGGCGGAATGATCAACGTGCGTAACAGCGGGGATTAAGGAGCGAGCCGCTTTTTCTTCTTTTACCTGAGCAACTAAAAGCATGTAGGGACTCTCTCTGTCCAACTCAAACCAATTAGCCGCCTCTTCTTTAAGCACCGTCGGAGCAAAAGGTCGAAAGGACTCGCGGAATTTAATCTTCAGGTTCAGCTTAGTTTGCATTTCCCGGTCCCTGGCGTCTGCGATAATACTCCGGGAGCCCAAGGCGCGCGGCCCGAACTCCATTCTCCCCTGAAACCATCCGATAACCTCTCCTTGCGCAATAAGCCCGGCAACAACCCCGGGTAACTGGAGCGGATCAAGTTTATTAAAAGGTATGTTTTGCCCCCTTAAAAAATCTTCAATCTCTGCATCTTTATATTCCGGGCCCAGAAGAGAGCCTTGTTGAAAATCCTTTACCCCATCGGTAACTCTTGCCTGCTTAAGATATTTATACCAGACTAATAACGCCGCGCCCATTGCTCCGCCGGCATCTCCGCTTGCCGGCTGAACCCATATTTCCTTAAAAGGGCCTTGGCGTAATATCTTGCCGACACTCACGCAATTTAAAGCTACGCCTCCGGCAAGACAAAGTTTGTCCTGGCCCGTAACCTCATGCACATGCCGGCTCATATGCAGCATAGCTTCCTCAACCACCAATTGAATAGAAGCTGCCACATCCATATAATGTTGAGTAATCTCGGTTTCAGGCTTTCTGGGGGGAGCGCCAAATAAACGATGGAAACGATGATTAGTCATCTTCAGGGTATGGCAATAACCAAAATACTGCATATTCATTTTAAAAGAACCGTCTGCTTTCAAATCCATCAGTTCTTTTAGAATTAAATCTTTGTATTTGGGCTCTCCATAAGGGGCCAGCCCCATTAATTTGTACTCCCCGGAGTTTACCTTAAAACCTGTATAATA
>JAUYBI010000033.1 GCA_030693145.1 Candidatus Omnitrophota bacterium | reverse complement strand
TTGACTTAAAATTGTATTATAATGGTGCATAGCCTAGCCCTCCTTATTTGCCGACGGATATCGGTATTGGTGGTGGTTGGTGACTATCACCATCATAAGGATTCGGTTAGGCTATTTCAATCATAATTTGGACACGAGTGAATAAATTTAATGATAAAAAACATCTTAAGGTAAATAATGAATAAAATAACTTTAATTTTGGGCGGAGCGCGCAGCGGAAAAAGTTCTTATGCTTTGAGCATGGCTAAGAGATATAAGAAAGTCGCCTTTATCGCTACTTGCCAGGGAAAAGATCAAGAAATGCGCAAGCGCATTAAGTTACATAAAGAATCAAGGCCAAAACATTGGGAGACTTTTGAGGAGCCTCGGGAGTTAACAAAGCTGTTAAAAAAAATGAATAATAATTTTGATTGTATTGTTATTGATTGTTTGACTCTTTTGGTTTCAAATCTGATCTTAGCTGCTAATAGCCAAAAGCAAATTATTGAGAAAATTCAGGAGTCATTGCTTGTTTTAAATAAAAAGAAAGCCAGGATTATCTTGGTTTCTAATGAGGTGGGGTTAGGATTAGTTCCTGCGAATAAGCTGGGCAGAGAGTTTCGCGATATCGCAGGTATTGTAAATCAGATTGTAGCAAGCAAAGCTAATGAGGTTTTGTTCATAGTAGCTGGGCTGCCAATGAATATTAAAGAGAAGGTGAAATAAAAAAGGAGGGGTACTATGGATTCAAAAAAGAAAAAGAATGCTTCAAAAAGCAGTCGTAATAATACCCAATCGCAGGCAGGTAGTATTGCTTACCGGCTTAAATGCGCCAAAACCGCTAATGGCCTCTCGCACTTTGTGATGTATGGAGATGTGCGTAAGGGTAAGGCACTGCTTTAAAGGATAAGGAAATCTATGGCTAAAGGTTTAGATATTTGGGAAAACAACGGCCGGTCTGTTATTGTGGACGCGGACAGCCTTTTCTGGGCGCAGGTAAAAAAGTCATCCAGGGATTCAATTTTTATTCCCGAGGATGTCTTGGCTTTATATCAGAGGCATAAAAATGGCCTTCTGAAGCGGATGAATGATTTTCGTCTGAGCCAAGAGCTTACCGCTATTTATATTGACCCTACGGATAAGTGTAACGCCAGTTGCGCTTATTGCTATCTTCCGGTTAAATCCAGAAAAAGCGGCCGATCAATGACGGATAAAGAGCTTGATTTTATCCTTAATAAACTGGCGCGGTATTTTAAGGGCAGCTCGAAAAAACAGGTGATTATTTTTCACGCCAGTGAGCCGCTCTTAGTCAAAGATATAATTTTTCAGGCAATAAAAAAATACAAGAATACCTTTAAGTTTGGCCTGCAAACCAATGCTCTTCTTTTAGAAAAGAAAGACGTGGATTTTTTAAAAGAAAATTTTGTGGGGGTAGGAATTTCTCTTGATTCTCATCGGCCTGCGGTTAATCAGCGCCAGAGGCCCTCTGATCTGCAAGGGAGTAATTTTGCTCAAGCGGTTAAGGCGCTGGATTGGTTTAATGGGTATAACGGCCTTAATGTCATTGCCACGGTAACTAAGTATAATGTAAAAGATCTGCCGGGGTTAGTGCGTTTTTTACATAAAAAGAAAGTTCCCTGCGTCCTTTTGAATCCGGTGAGGTTTACGCGCGTTCCGGTTTCTCTTCTGAAGCCCGATGAGAATGATTTTGCTAAATACTTTATTCAAGGCGTGGAAACGGCAGTTAATTTAACCTCTAACACCGGCCATAAGATTATCGTTGGTAATTTTGCCAACACTATCCTGGCTATAGTCGCCCCCCAAGCCCGCAGGTTGATGTGTGATCTTTCGCCTTGCGGCGGAGGAAGATGTTTTTTTACCATCACGGCGCATGGCGAGATGGTTCCCTGTGGTGAGTTTTCCGGTATTAAGGGATTTTCCGGAGGCAATATTTTCAGGGATAGTATAGATAAGGCAATGCGGTCGCCGGCTTTTGTTGCTGTGCGCTCCCGGAAGGTAGAAAAAATAAATGAATGCGCGCAATGCGTATTAAGGAATATTTGCGGTGCTCCATGTCCGGCGGAACTTCATTCGCGCGGCAATATGTATCAGAAATCGATATTTTGTGATTTTTACAAGCAGGTTATTCAATATGCTTTTAAAATGATCGCACAAGGGAAAGTTAAATATCTTTTGCGCGATGAACCAATGAAGGATCTTAAATACGAATATAATTTATGGAAGTAGAGGGAAAAGAAAATGGATAGAATTAATGTTATAAGAAAACAAATTAAGTCTGTGGATATAGGCAAAATGGAAAGAGCTCAAGAGAGGCTGGATACTCTTACTAAGCCGCCCGGAAGCCTGGGGAAGCTGGAAGAAATAGCAAAGCTGATTGTGGGTATTACCGGTAAAGTAAACCCCGTGCTTGAGAAAAAGATAATTTTTACTTTTGCTGCTGATCACGGCGTAGTTATAGAAGGGGTAAGTGTTTTTCCTCAGGCAGTAACCGGACAGATGGTCTATAATTTCTTAAGCGGCGGGGCGGGGATCAATGTGTTGGCGCGCCATGCTGGCGCGCGCGTGGTAGTCGCGGATTTAGGGGTGGCCAGCGACCTTAAGCCTGATAAACGGCTTATAATCAGGAAAATAAATTATGGCACAAAAAATATGGCAGAAGGCCCGGCAATGACGCGCGATGAGGCGTTACGTTCAATTGAAGCGGGGATTGAGATTTTTGAAGAGGAGTTTAAGAAGGGTGTTGATATAGTTGGTACCGGTGAGATGGGTATTGGTAATACAACTGCGGCAACTGCGATCACTGCCACTTTTACTAATATGCCGCTTGTACAGCTTACTGGCCGCGGTACCGGGCTTGATGATCAAGCGCTTGAAAATAAAATCAGAGTTATTGAAAAAGCACTTGCCGTAAATAAGCCTGACGCTAAAGACCCCATTGATGTGTTGGCTAAAGTAGGTGGTTTTGAAATTGGCGGCCTTACGGGTGTTATTCTGGCGGCGTGCGCGCGAAAAGTCCCTGTGGTTATTGATGGTTTTATTTCAGGAGCCGCTGCTTTAATTGCGTATTGCCTTGAGCCAAAAACAAAGGAGTATATGATTGCCTCGCACGCTTCCGTTGAAAGAGGGCATATTTGCGCGTTAAACTATATCGGGCTTAAGCCTATTTTTGATTTAGAGCTTCGTTTAGGAGAAGGCACAGGCGCGGCCCTGGCAATGGGGATTATAGACGCGTCTTTAAAAATTATGACGGAGATGGCAACGTTTAAGGGCGCTCAGATATCGGAGGCTCAGTAATGCGGAGTTTTTTAATTGCACTGCAATTTCTAACTATCTTTCCCATAAAGATTAAATCTGAGATAAAAAATGAAGAGTTCGGATTATCCTTATTCTATTTTCCTCTTGTCGGCCTGGCGATTGGCTTGGTATTATCTTCTAGTGCTATTCTGTTTTCTTTTTTGCCGGTTCTTGTTAAAGGTGTTTTGATTTTAATCGTTTCTGTTATTATTGCCGGCGGTATCCATCTAGATGGATTTGCCGATACTTGTGACGGATTCTGCGGGAATAAACCTAAAGAAAAAATTCTGGAAATAATGCGGGATAGCCGTATTGGCGCAATGGGCGCGATAGGTTTAATCCTGCTTTTGCTTTTTAAATTCAGCCTCATCGTAAATCTTCAGGGCGCAATCTTATGGAAAGCGTTGATTGAAATGGCTGTATTTTCCAGGTGGTCTCAGGTTTTAGCCTGCGAGATTACTTCTTCCGTGCGCCAAGAAGGTAAGGCAAACTATTTTATAGAATACTCGAGTAAGAAAATCCTTATTCTGGGAGGCGTATTCACCGTTATCTTATTTTTATTAATGGCAGGGTTAAAAGGTGTTTTCTTGTTTATGCTGCCTTTTCTTTGCGTATTGTTATTCATACAATATGTGAAGAGAAGGATTGGTGGTATGACCGGAGACACAATTGGTGCAATTAGCGAGATTGCCGAAGTTTCCGTGCTTTTTTCCAATCTTCTTATTATAAGCTTATGATAGATAGAATACATGGTGGCATTATTTGGCCTTATCTTAAGGCAGGCGGGTGTTCTTCAAAAGATAAGGTTATCAATGGTGAGCGTAGTCGAACCATTGATTTTAGCGTCAATATTAATCCGCTGGGGTTACCTCCAAGAGTCAAAGAGACTATTTTAAAAAACATAGGAGCACTTCTTCGCTATCCTGATCCTGATTCCAAGGGGTTAAAGAGTGTTATTTCCGCTTTTTACGATATAAACCAAAACAATATACTGGTAGGAAACGGCTCGATAGAGCTTATTCATTTGATTCCCCGGGCATTAAAAGCCAGGAACGCGTTAATCGTTGGGCCGACATTTAGCGAATATGAATTTGCGGTTAGATCAAACGGAACCAAGGCTTTTTTCGCGCAGGCTCAAGAGCAAGACGATTTTAGAATAGGTTTGCTTAAGATTAAGAAATCTATACCTAAGGCGGATTTGATTTTTCTATGTAATCCCAATAATCCTACCGGGTATCTGATGCCTAAAAACGAGTTGTTGGATATATTTTATATATGTAAAAGATATAATACTACTCTAGTGATAGATGAGGCGTTTATTGATTTCCTTCAGAATAATAAAAAGATAACTTTAGTAACAGAAGCGGCTAAATATAACCGTCTTCTGGTGATTAGGTCATTAACTAAGTTTTTCGCGCTCCCCGGCTTGAGGTTAGGCTACCTGGTCGGCCAACGCCGTATTGTTGAGCATTTATCAAAATTTCAATACCCCTGGAACGTGAATTCATTGGCGCAAGCAATAGCCGGAGATGTTTTTAAAGCTGCCGAGTATATAAAATTAAGCAGAAATTTTATCGCCAGAGAAAAGGGCTATTTGTTTGAAAATCTAAGCCAGATTAAGGGATTAAAAGTTTATCGCCCCGCGGCAAATTTTGTCTTTTGTAAATTAGAAAGCTGCAAGATTCGGGATTCAATACGATTAAATAATAGGCTGCGTAAAAACGGCATTATTATTCGTGGTTGCCATAATTTCAGGGGATTGGATAATAGATTTTTCAGGATAGCAGTAAGAACCAGAAGTGAAAATAAGAGATTGATAGCTTGTCTTAAAAAAGTTTTATTATGAAACAGTCAAAAGCAATTCAGGTTTGCGGCACAGGTTCAGGCGTAGGCAAAAGCGTGATCGTTACTGCTTTATGCCGCATTTTCTTGCAGGATGGTTTTAAAGTGTGCCCTTTTAAAGCCCAGAATATGGCATTAAATTCTTATGTTACCAAAGACGGAGGCGAGATAGGTAGGGCGCAGGCAACTCAGGCGCAAGCTGCAAAGATCGCTCCCAGCGTGGATATGAATCCGATATTAATTAAACCTACCTCTGATAGAAAAGCCCAAATAATCGTAAAGGGGCATCCGGTAAGAAATATGTCAGTTTATGATTATGTTAATTATAAGAAAAAAGCGCAAAATATAGTATTAAAATCTTTTCGGCGCTTGGCAGAAGAGTATGAGTTGGTGGTTATCGAAGGCGCGGGATCTCCGGCGGAAGTGAATTTAAAATCGCACGATATAGTTAATATGAGTATGGCAAAACACGCCAACGCCCCCGTGCTCTTGGTGGGAGATATTGATAAAGGCGGCGTTTTTGCCTGGATAGTGGGGACACTTGAACTTTTAACCAAAGAAGAAAGAAAAAGAATAAAAGGTATAGTCATTAATAAATTCAGGGGTGATAAAAGATTGTTGCTGCCAGGCATAGATTTTCTGGAGAAAAAGACAGGTGTAAAAGTCTTAGGTGTCATCCCATATTTTAAAGACATAAAAATCGCGGAAGAGGATTCGATTCCTCTTGAAAAGCGGGATGGAGGAATAAGTAATCAGAAAATACAAAAAGACGGGCAGCTAGACATAGCCGTAATCAGCTTGCCGCATATATCTAATTTTACTGATTTTGATGTTTTGGAAAATGAACCTGACGTCAGATTGCGCTATGTATCTTGCGAAAGTGAGTTTGGTAATCCTGATGTGATTATTATTCCGGGGACAAAGAGTACCGTTAGCGATTTAAATTACTTAAAAAAAACCGGTTTGGCAGAAAAGATAGCTTTAATTATTAAGAATCATCCAACAACTCATCTTGTTGGGATTTGCGGTGGATATCAGATGTTGGGAGAAAAGATTAACGACCTCAGGGCAACGGAATCAGCGCAGAAGTCAGTTAAAGGTTTGGGGATCCTGCCGGTAGTTACCAGTTTTGAAAAAGAAAAAATTTTATCTTGCGTAAATGCAAAAGAGATGGTTTCAGGGTTAAAGGTCACCGGTTATGAAATCCACCATGGCCGGACGCGCCTCCTTAAAAAGTGCAAGCCTGTCTTTAGGATTACGGAACGGCAAGGGAAAAAGGCGGAAGGATTAGATGGGGCAATTTCTGAAGATGGCAGGATCTGGGGCACTTATCTTCATGGCGTTTTTGATGAGGATAATTTCCGGAGAAGTTTTCTAAACAAGTTAAGGCTTAAGCATGGTTGGCCGCCTTTGGCGATGATAACGAGTTTTAGCCAGGATAAAGAATTTGATAAACTTGCCGGCCTGGTCAGGGAAAATATTGATATGGATTTATTGTATAAGATTGCAGGCCTCCAACTATGAACTACGGATTATTAATTATTCCGCTGGCGTATATTTTAGATTTGGTTTTTGGCGATCCGCAGTGGCCTTGGCATCCGGTGAGGCTTATCGGAAGGCTGATCGAAAGATTAGAAAATAAATTGAATACGGGAAGGATAAATAAAATATTTTGTGGAGCCGTCCTGGTTATTTTAGTGGTGGGGTTGACTGTTTTTGGCGTAGGGGGCATACTAAAGTTAGCCAGATTAATTTATCCGTTTTTGTTTTACATTGTTGCTGTATTATTTATTTATTTTTCACTCTCGATCAAAGCTCTGGCAGCCGAAGCAGTTAAAATTTATAAAAATCTGGAGTCTGGAGATATCCAAAAGGCAAGAAATAATCTTTCCCTGATTGTCGGCAGGGATACCTTAGGATTAAATGAACAGGAAATAATCCGGGCAACCGTGGAAACCGTCGCGGAAAGCACTATGGACGGTATCATCGCGCCTCTTTTTTATGCTTTTTTAGGGGGGCCGGTGATGGCCTGGGTTTATAAAGCCATAAATACGTTAGATTCTATGGTGGGATATCGGAATGAAAGATTTAAAAAATTCGGCTATCTATCCGCGAAACTGGATGGTTGGCTGAATTTTATCCCCTCAAAAATAACTTGTTTTTTAATCAGCGTATCGATTTTTTGTTGCAGGAAAAGATGGCTTAACTCACTTAAAGAGGCCAAAAGATTCCTGTTAAGCGAGCCGGGGGAAAATAGCGCTGCGGTAGAAGCCGCTATGGCCGGCGGCCTCGGAGTTCAGTTGGGCGGCACGAATTTTTATGATTCGGTTGCGGTGAAGAAACCGTTGATTGGGCAGGCGATTGAGCCGTTGAGTATTAAACATATCCGGCAGAGCGTGAACATCGCGTATATATCTTCCGCGTTAATGTTAGTTATGGGGATAATGGTTATGATAGTAAAAACAAGGGGACGGTTCTCTTAAAGAGAACCGTCCCCGGGATTTTCAAAGGAGATAATCTATGAAAGCCGTAGGCCTATGGAGCGGTGGTAAAGATAGTTGTTTTGCCTGTTATAAGGCAAAATCACAGGGGTTTGAGGTAGTTTCGCTTATTAACTTTACGGATTATAGCGGCAAGGGTTCTTTGTCGCATGGCTTATCGGCTGATATCATCCAAAGGCAGTCTCGCCTTATCGGTATTCCTTTTTTACAAAAATCTATGCCAAAAGAAGGTTATCGTGATGCCTTCTTAGCGTTAATCCAAGAGTATAAAACAAAAGATGGCATAGAAGGAATTGTTTTTGGGGATATTTACTTGCAGGAACATCGGGATTGGATAGATAAGGTATGCGCGGAGTTAAAAGTAAAAGCAATCCTGCCGATATGGACCAAAGATACCAAGGGGTTAATTAAAGAAATTATTGACTCAGGATTTAAAACAATAGTGGTTTCTGTAAAGAAAGGTATCTTGGGAAAAGAATGGTTGGGCCGGCGAATCGATTATGAATTTATAAAGGATTTAGAGAAAATCGGAGATATTGATCTTTGCGGAGAAAACGGCGAGTATCATACTTTTGTCTATGACGGGCCTATTTTTAAGAAACCCGTGGAGTTTACTACGGGAGAAAAAGTTTTGAAAGATAATCATTGGTTTTTAAACCTTTTCTCGAGGTAAAAGTTTTATGGGTGTTTATCATATTACTTACGTGCCAAAGTTAAGCGAGGTTTGCCTTTATTTTAATAGCGCCTGTAATTTTTCCTGCAGAGGCTGCATTGGCGATACTTACCCTTTAGATTGTCATTTGGATAAGAAGGAGGCTGCGCAAGCAAAAAATAGGGCGCTTAACATAAATAAAGTCGTGCCTTATTTAAAGCCCTTGTCCTTAAAAAAAGCAATCTTTTTGGGCAAAGAGCCAACAATAGATAGAGATTTTTTACCTTTGGCAAGAATTTTAAAGAAAGATTTTTTTACTCACAATATTTTTATCACCAATGGCTGGGAATATGTTGAGGATGAAGCAATTGATGAAGCCTGTGTAAGCATTAAAGCAATTACTCTAGAGTTATTTGAGGATTTTACAGGTAAAGATGACCCACTTCGGGTTTTAAATAACTTTAAAAAATACGCCCATAACCACAATATTAAACTCCGAGCTGAAAGTATATTTATTCCCGGATACATTGATAATATTGAGATAGAAAAAATCGCGAAATTTATAAGCAGTGTTGATTCTACAATCCCTTATCGCATTGATGGATATATTCCCTATTCAGAAAATGACAGGTTCAGGCGGCCAACTAAAAGCGAAATGGAAGAGGTAAAGTTGGTCGCTGAAAAATACCTACAGAATGTTTCTATTCTGCATTTTGGAACAAAAGTAAGGCATGCGGTGGAGAGGGTATATTAGTGATGAGAAGAAGTATAATATTACTCGCAGTTTTATTTAGTATTTGTGCGGTAGGTTTTTATTTTTTGTTAAAGTTGCCGGATAATTCAGCCAGGAAAACAGGGCCCTGCCGGCATCTTCCGGCTTTGGCTATAGGAAGCCAAACCATGGTTCTCCAACCTCAAAGAATAATTTCTTTGGGGCCTTCTATAACTAAGGCGCTATATCTTTTAAGAGTTCAGGAGAAGTTGATAGCTAATACCGTCTACTGCATTGATCCTCCTGAAGCAAAAAAGAAAGAAAAAGTTGGCACAGCTTGTAAGGTAAACATAGAGAAAGTATTTCGTCTTGAGCCCGATTTAGTTTTGGCAACGTCTTTAATAGACCCGCGCTCAATAGAGAAATTAAAGAACTTAGGGCTAAGGGTTGTCACCTTTTCTACGCCAAAAAATTTTAATGATATATGTAAACAGTTCTTGGAATTAGGCAGGTTAGTTGATAAAGAAAATGAGGCAAAAGAGATTGTAAAGAATGCCGAAAATGAGGCAATTTTAATTAGAGAAAAGGTTAAAGGTTTGCATAAATCCAAAGTGTTTGTCCAGGTGGGAGCAAGGCCTTTATTTGCGGCAACGGGCAATTATTTTGTTAATGACTATATTGAATTTGCCGGCGGAATAAATATTGCTAAAGAGGCAAAAGAAGGTATTTACTCCAGAGAGCGGATTCTAAAAGAAAATCCCGATGTAATAATTATTACTACTATGGGTATGGTAGCAGAGGAAGAGAAAAAGATTTGGCAGAAATATAATGCTTTAAGCGCGGCAAAATTTGGCCGAATTTACATTATAGATACTGATAAAATTACCAGTCCCACGCCACAGAGTTTTATAACGACTTTAAAAGAGTTCGTTTGTATTTTACATCCGGGAGAATAAAATGAGAAAAAAAGTTATTCACTGGGCTTTCTGGGTATTGGTTTTGTTTTGCCTGCTCCTGGGAATTGCCCTTTTCTCCCTATGCGTGGGTTCAGTAGATATGCCTTTAAAGAAGATTTTAAAAGTTATTTTTGAAGGAAGAGGTTCCAGTGAATATAGCATCCTTTTTGATATCCGTCTGCCTCGGATTATCTTGGGGTTTGCTATAGGTGGGGCATTGAGTTTGGCAGGTGTAATTTTACAGGGGATGTTTCGTAATCCCTTAGTTGAACCGTATACCCTTGGTATCTCAGGGGGAGCAGCTGTAGGCGTGTGCCTGAATATCGTTTTAGGGTTAAGCCGTGGCCTGGGAATAATATCTTTACCTATATGCGGATTTTTAGGCGCGATTTTGGTTATTTTGCTCGTTTATTTTTTAAGTATAAGAAAAGGCATCTTAAAAATACAGGATCTTCTTCTTACCGGCGTGATGATAAGTTTTATTTCTTCATCGTTAATTATGTTGATTATGTCTGTTTCGCATACAGAAGACCTTCATGGGATTGTTTTTTGGGTTATGGGATCTTTAGAAGAGCCGAATTGGCTGCTGATAAAATTAGCATTAGGCATAGCTGTGTTTGGTTTGGTGGTTTCTTATCTTTTTTGTTTCGATCTTAATGCCTTTTCTTTAGGTGAAGAGGAAGCGCTGCATTTGGGTATAAATGTCGAAAGGACCAAGAGGTTGCTTTTTATTGTAGCTTCTTTGCTTACGGGTTTTAGCGTGTCTGTAGCTGGTATTATTGGTTTTGTCGGCCTGGTTGTTCCACATTTTGTCCGTATGTTCGTAGGGAGAGACCACAGGATACTTCTAATCAGCGCGTTTCTTTGTGGCGCGATTTTTCTTATATTCTGCGATAGTTTAGCCAGGATAGTTATTGCTCCTTTGGAATTGCCGGTTGGTGTAATTACCGGCATATTGGGCGGCAGCCTTTTTATTTACGCCTTATCCAAGAAGCAGGTTAGTTTGGGGGATAAATAGATGCTTGAACTAAAAAACCTGGCCTGCGGTTATAATTTAAAGCAGCCTGTTCTTCAAGATATTGAATTTAAGGTTAATGCAAAGGAGTTTGTGGGAATAATTGGGCCTAATGGCTCAGGAAAGACGACGCTCCTTCGGGTAATAACGCGCATCCTTAAACCAAGTAAAGGAACAGTCCTTCTTAATGGAAGGAATATCTGGCAGATGAAATTTAGGGAACTGGCCAGGTATGTAGCAGTAGTCCCGCAGAACTTTGGCGGGATAGATATGAGTGTAGAAGACTTTGTGCTTTTAGGTAGAATTCCTTATTTGGAAAGATTGCAATTTTTTGAATCAAAGATGGATTTGTCTATCGCGCAAAGATGCCTAAACCTGACGGATACCTTTAAGCTTAAGGAAAAGTTAATGTCAGAGATAAGCGGCGGAGAAAGGCAGCTTGTTCTCATCGCGCGCGCCTTGGCGCAGGAGCCGAAATTGCTTTTATTAGACGAGCCAACCGCGCATTTGGATATCACGCATCAGGTAAGTATTTTGGACCTTATTAAAAAGTTAAATAAAGAACTTGGGCTTACGGTAGTTATGGTTTTGCATGACTTGAATTTAGCCAGCGAATATTGCCAGCGCCTGGTGCTTATTAATGAGGGCAGAATTTATAAGACCGGCACCCCCCAGGAAGTTTTGAGCTATAAGATTATCGAGGAAGTGTATAAAACGGTTGTGGTTGTGGAAAAGAACCCGGTTTCTGCAAAGCCATACGTTGTTCTTGTCTCGCAAGAAGAAAGAGAAAAGCGCGAGAGATATAGTCATAAAGTATAAGGAATTAATTAATTTATCCGGATAGGTAAAGGAAGTGAAGGTGTGATTCCTTCCGCTGCCCCGCAACGGTAATGATTTAGTTGTTAGATAATCTAAAAACTAACAATTAAGCTGAGCCCGGACGATTACTTATCTCGGAAGTATTCTCGTGGGAGGAAAAAATGGAAAAGAAAATTTGTGTTTTGTTAGGATTGGTAATGTTGGTGGTTTCTGCAGATATTTATGCCGAGGAAACCCAATATAGTAAGGCCAAAGTTGTAGAGTTAGAGCCGATAACCGTAACTGCCTCAAGAGCAGAAAGAAGAATATCAGAGGTTCCTTCCAATACAAGTATTATTTCAGAAAAAGATATCCAAAGCTCAAACGCAAAAAGTATCGCTGATTTATTAAAGAACCTCGAAGGAGTATATATGTATGATTCTTCCGGTGTGGGGACTGTTGGGGCAGTTAATATGCGCGGTTTTTATGGAGGCATGTCTTCGCATCAACTGGTGTTAGTAGATGGAATACCCCAGAACAAAGGCAAAGACAAGCTGGTTGACTGGGATATGATTTCGTTGGATAACGTAGAAAGTGTTGAGGTTGTGCGCGGCCCGGCGTCAGCCCTTTATGGGGATAACGCGATGTCCGGTGTAATTAATATAATTACCAAGAAACCGAAAGATAAACCTGAAACTAGAGTATCAACTTCTTTTGGCAGTTTTAATACACGGGAGTATAAAGCATCTGTTTCAGGCAGGCATAAACAAATTGGGATTCTTCTGGGAGCAAGCCAGAAAATTACCGATGGTTTTCGGAAGCATTGTAATTATGACCGGACGCATATAGACGGAAGGCTTGATTATAATATTAACGATGATCAAAAAGCGCGATTTTTATTAGACTATTATAAGAAAAGACGCGGGGCTCTGCCCTGGGCTTTATCCGAAGCTCAGATTGCGCAAGACCGGCGTCAGGCGCGTCAGGGTACGGAGAATGATAAAAGCAATGAAACAAAAACCGACATCAGCATTACACACGCTTGGGATATAAGCAATAATGCAAAAACAGAAGAGACATTCTATTATAAATATGATAATGCGGACTCATTTTTCACCGGTTTTGACTATAAGCTGAAATCCCCGAAAGAACAGGTTGAGGATCTTGAGGATGAGGATGCATATGGTCTTATGCTTAAAGGCAGCCTGAATCAGGAAATTATGGGATTAGGCCATGAATTTACCTCGGGAGTTGATTTGGAAAGAGATAATTTCGATTATAAGGAATACGCGGCGCCATATCAGCAAAGGGGAGCGCTCCTGAGTGATTACGGCGTTAAGAGAGATAAAATCGGCCCCTATCTTCAGGACGAAATTAAGCTTAGTGATTCTCTACGGCTTATCGGAGGGATTAGGTATGATTGGGTAGATTTTGATTTTGATGACCGTAAGAACGCAAGTAATTCAAAAACGGAAAAAATGTCTAAAATAACCCCGAGATGTAGCTTAGTATATATGTATCAAAGAGATTCTAGTTTTTATGCTAACTATGCTCAGGCTTTTAGGACTCCTACAATAGGCCAGATGTTTACTTATGGTTCTTCAGCTAACCCTAACCTTGCACCCGAAGAAGCGGTAAATTATGAAATAGGATTACACCATTTCTTTAACGAATTTTTTAAAGCAAACATAAGCTTATACTGGATGGAACTTGATAATGAGATTTGGTATGACCGTGGTGGTACCAATAAATATCAGAATTACGGAAAAACCTCTCACAAAGGAATAGAGACGGGTTTAGATTTTAAAATAAATAAATCGTTTTCGGGTTTTGCGAATTACACTTATTCAAGGGCGAAGAATGAAAATGGCAGCGACGCCGGCAAATATTTGACTAATATTCCTATGCACAAAGCAAGTTCAGGATTACATTTTGCTACTGGGTTTGGCTTTAGCTGGGATTTGACTGCCATGTATATTGGCAGTTCGTATATTGATTCGACAAACGATAATAAGCTTTCGAGTGTTACTACGGTGGATACAAAAGTTAGCTACCAATATAAAATGATGAAAATTTTCTTAGCCGTTGATAACCTGTTAGATAAAGAATATAATTTATATGGAACTAGTACAAAAAATTTTAATCCCGCCCCGGGAAGAATGTTTACTTTAGGAGTTGAAGCTAAGTTTTAGTTTATGAAAACGTTTATTAGTCAAGGTAGAGGGGGCAAAAAATGAAAAAAAATATTTTGATTGCGTTTCTTTCCCTGGGGCTGTTTTTAACCATCCAAATGATTAATATTCCGCATCTAGCCGCCCAGCCGGAGCAGGCCAGCCAAAGGCCTATCCCTAGAATTGCTAAATATTGGCAAAAGGTAAGAGAAAACATTGTCCAGTGCCTGTTGTGCCCGCGTAAATGTGTTTTAGACGCAGGCCAAAGAGGCTTTTGCACAGTGCGTATCAACAAAGGCGGAAACCTCTATACTTTGGGTTATGGTAATCCGGTTGCAATTAATATCGACCCGATTGAGAAGAAGCCGTTCTTTCATGTTGCTCCGGGAGAGCCTGTATTTTCACTGGCAGTGGCCGGATGCAACATGCGTTGTTTATTCTGTCAGAATTGGCAGATATCCCAGTCTAAGCCGGATGAGACGCAAAATTATTATCTATCGCCGGAAGAAGTGGTAAATTTGGCGATAAAGAATAATTGTAAGTTTATTGCCTATACTTATACTGAACCTACTGTTTTTTATGAGTATATGCTGGATATTGCCAAGTTTGCCAGGCAAAAAGGGATAAAAAACACCATGCATACCTGCGGATATATAAACCCTGAACCCTTAAGGGAGTTATTAAAATATATGGATGCGGTTAATGTTGACCTCAAGGGTTTTACGGAAGAATTTTATGCCAAAATAGGAATGCTCGCGCAATTAAAACCGGTTTTAGATACGCTAAAAATCATTAAAGAAGAGGGGGTCTGGCTTGAAATAACTAATCTGCTTATCCCTGGTTTTAATGATGACCCTGTAAAAATAAGACAGATGTGCGTCTGGATTAAAGATAACCTGGGAGATGAGGTGCCGCTGCACTTTAGCCGTTTTATGCCGAATTTCAAACTCCAAAATCTTCCGCCTACTCCCATGGAAAAGCTCCAAGAAGCTTACAAAATCGCTAAAGATTCCGGGATAAAATATGTGTATATCGGAAATGTTCCCGGTAACCGCGCAGAAAATACTTATTGCCCGCATTGCGGAAAAATAGTTGTCAGCAGGACAGGCTACCGGATCTTAGAGAATAATATTAATGATGGGAAATGTAACTTTTGCGGATATAAGATTGCCGGAAGATGGGTTTCTAAATAAAAATGCTTAATGTTGTTACAATTTTAGAGCTTTTTGGCATTGGGTTTAGTTTTGGTTTAGCCGGGCCCTGCCTTTTAGTTTGCACGCCGGTTTTAATTGCCTACATTGCGGGAAAACAGGTAAGGTTAAGGCAGGCCTTAGTTGACATCGCTATTTTTTTAACCGGAAGGCTCCTGGCCTATCTGGTATTAGGATATTTAGCCGGTTTGTCGGGATTTATATTAAGGCAATTCAGTAATTCCAGCCTGGTGGTATTGCTTAAGGCTTGCGGAGGAATGATTATTATTCTTCTGGGAATTTATGTTTGGATAGGTAAAGAACCTTTTTCTTGGGCATGTAAACACAGGGCAGGCACAATATTTAATTTTACCAGTCTTTTTATTTTAGGTTTTGTTATCGGGATATTCCCTTGCGCGCCGCTATTAGCCTTGCTGTTTGAGATCGCGTTAGTTTCTAAATCCGCTTGGGGAGGTTTGCTTTACGCATTATTTTTTGGTTTAGGCACGTTTATTTCCGGTTTTATTGTTGTAGGCGCTTTGTCGGGAATATTTACCCGCCTGCCTCCGGGGATTTTTAAATCCCGGACAGGTAATTTAATTTTTAGGACGATCTGCGCGTCCTTACTTATTTTATTGGGATTAAGGCTTATCTTGAGGATGGCAAATTGAAAAAGGGGATATTGTTTTCCATAGCTTTAATCGGGTTTACGGCCATAGTTGCGCAGATTATTTTCATGCGGGAGTTTCTGGTTGTTTTTTATGGCAATGAGATTGCCATAGGTATTATTTTTACCAGCTGGTTTGCTGCCGGTATGCTCGGTAGTTGGTTACTGGGAAGGTTTACCGATAAAATTAACTCTAAACTAGCCATTTTTTCGCTCTGTCAGTTAGGTTTAAGTATCCTGCTGCCCTTAAGTATCTTGGCAATAAGGTCAACAAAATCTATTCTGCATTTAGGCTCCGGTGAGGTTATCCCTGTTTTGCCTATGTTTTTGTCTGCTTTTATCATTCTGCTTCCGGTATGCCTGTTATTGGGTTTTATGTTTTCCTTAAGTTCAAGCATAGATAATAACAATTCCCGGATAATCGCCGTAAAAATCGGGATGGTTTATTTTTTGGAAACTGCGGGCTCAATAATCGGAGGGCTTTTAGTTAGCTTTGTCCTGATTCGCCTGCTGAATCCTTTCCAGATTATGGCAGTTTTAAGTTTATTGAATATAACCGGGGCTCTTTTCTTGCAAACGTTTTCTGAAAGCAAAAGAATCAAGCTGGTTTTTATTGCTATTTTTACGGTTTCATTTATCGCGGTACTTCTAATCTGGCTGTTTAACGGCTGGGATTATCTTCAGCAAGAATCATTAAAGAGGCAATGGAAAGGATACACGCTCCTGGCCTCGGAAAATTCGATATACGGCAATATAGCGGTAACCAAAAGCCAATCTCAACGTTCCTTTTTTTATAATGGAGCTTATCTTTACACTGTCCCGGATCAACTTACTGCTGAAGAAGCCGTACATTTTGCCTTATTAGAGCAGCCAAAGCCTGAAGAAGTACTTTTAGTGGGAGGCGGAGTAGGCGGGCTGCTGGAAGAGGCCTTAAAGCACCCCGTAAAGAAAGTGGATTATGTAGAACTTGATCCGCTGATTATTCGTATGGCTCAAAGCTATCTGTCAAAAGAAGAGTATAGTTTTTTAAGAGACCGGAGGGTAAAGGTCAAAAATTTAGACGGAAGGTTATTTATTAAAAGCACAAATAATAAATATGATTGTGTGATTGTGCATTTGGGAGATCCGCATACTGTCCAGATGAACAGGTATTATACGGTTGAATTCTTTAGAGAGGTAAAAAGAGCCTTAAATGAGGGGGGTATTCTGTCTTTTGCGCTTACTTCCTCAGAAAGCTATATAAACCGTCAACTCAAATATTTTTTGAACTCTATTTATTTTAGCCTGAAAGAGGTATTTTTAGATGTTAAGGTTATCCCCGGCGGCACTGCTTATTTTCTGGCTTGCGATAAGCCAGGGGTGCTGACTTATGATTACAAAACTCTGGAAGAGAGGGCCAAAGCAAGAAGCCTGGATATAAAATATGTCCGCGAATACTACTTATTCTCTAAATTATCACCCCAAAAATTAAATTTAATGGAGAGCGCTTTGCAGCCGGAAAAAGGAGTTAAGTTAAACTATGATTTTCGTCCGGTATCAATTTACTATAGTATGGTATTTTGGATGACGCACTTTAAAGACTCTTTTTTCAGAAAGATACTCCAAGCAGCGACAGAAACCAAAATATGGATAATTGTTTTTAGTCTTTGCAGTTTTATTCTTTTATTGGGGTTGATCAAAGCAAGCAAGAAAATGGAATGGCGAAGGCAAGCCATCTCCTTATCAATTATGACTACAGGTTTTACGCAAATGGTTATGCAGATTGTAATTCTACTTTCTTTCCAGATTATTTACGGTTATGTTTATTATAAGCTGGGGTTGATTATCACTGCTTTTATGGCCGGCTTGGGCCTGGGCAGTTTGTGGATAATCAGGATTATGCCTAAGCTTAAAAAAGATTTAAACCTGCTTATTTGGGTACAGCTGGCTATTTGTATTTACCTTCTTAGCTTACCTATAATTTTACGCTGGCTTTCAAATTCAAGCGGAAGAGGCGTCTTTTGGCTGGGTGCAAATGTCTTATTCCTATTTTTACCGATAATCGCCGGTTTTATCGGTGGATTTCAATTCCCGTTAGCAAATAAAATATACCCGCTGAATGAGAAAAAGGAAATTGGCAGGGTAGCCGGTTTAAGTTATGGCCTGGATTTATTGGGTGCCTGTTTAGGCGCATTTTTAACCGCCATTTTCTTGATCCCCATTTTAGGTATTCCCAAGGCTTGCCTGGTGACGGCAATAATTAATTTTACCATTTTAATATTATTGAGTTTTTTAAAACTCCTAAAAAATTAAATTAAGAGGTGTTAGATTATGTCAGAATATATCTGTCCGTATTGTCAGCAGCCGATTTATGATGAAGAGGCCTTGCTCTGTCTTTACTGCGGCCAAAGCCTTAACCGTTGTGTAGGTTTTATGGGTAAACTAAAATACCTCAAGCCTAAAATAATTATTGTCATTATCGTGGTTTTAGTGTTAGTTAGTTTTATGATCCTTACGATTAGATAGGGTAGAGGAGGTTTAAATCTTTATTAACAATAGTAGGGTGGGTTTAAACCCACCCTACTATTGTTAACCAGCAAGGTTTGTTATCTTGTTATCATTTTCAATTTCTTGCCAGATTACTCTCGCCATGATAAAATAAGCTATGATTTCTGATAGTCTTTTGCGATTTACTTTAGCTGTTTCCATTCTTGCTCACGGAGCGATTCTTCTGGGGAGCCCCAACTTTAATCCTTTCACGCCCGCGCCAAAAGTTCAAGAAATAGCAGTACGTTATATTAAAGAAAATCCGCAGGTCAAACTTCTGCCCAAGAGTTCAACTGAACAGGGAAGGCAGAGATTAATGCCCCGGTCTGAACCTTTTCTAAAACTTGATGCTAAGATCGGCACGGGTAATAGGATCCCTCCGCCTTATATTGAACAGGAAAATTCTTCTGGCGGATCAAAGGCCTTGCTGAATATCCAAAGCCAAAAGCCAACAGGATTTTCTAAGCCAAACTTTATAAATTCTGAGGTGATGGCGATAAAAAAGAAGATCACCTTGCCCCAGATAGAGATGGCCAGGATTAATAATCCCAGCTATATCAGCTATTATCAGATCGTCAGGGAGAAAATCCGCCGCAGTGCTTACCAAAATTATACGCACAATGAAATCGGCCAGGCCTATGTTTCTTTTATTATTTCTAATGACGGTTACATTAAGGGCGTGCGTTTAGTTGAAGAAAAAACAACGCATAACGATTATTTGAAGAATATTGCCTTAAGCAGCATCAGAGATGCCTCGCCTTTCCCCAATTTTCCCAAAGAGCTTGATTACCCGCAGTTATCTTTTAATATCATAATTTCTTTTGAAATAGAGTAAACTGGAAATAAAGGGGACGGTTCTATTTTTTCTCAAAATAAGTAGGGGAGGTTTAAACCTCCCCTACTGTTGCCAATTCCCTGGTTTTTAGACCGTAATTATTGACACTTTTTTAAAAGAATGGTATATTAAATCTCTTAAAATTCTACACGAAAGGAGATGATTATATTGACCCAGGTTGAAGTTAAAAAAGACGAATCCTTTGAATCTGCTTTGCGCCGTTTTAAGAAAAAAATTGAGCAGGAAGGAATTTTGCGGGAAGTGCGTGACCGCAAGCATTATGAGAAACCCAGCGAACGCAAGAGGAAGAAAGCTAAGACTATTAGAAAATAAGCATGACTGGGGAAGGAGTTGATGAGGGTAAGTAATTTACGTAAGCCTGCTGTAGCCGGGCAATTTTATCCAGCAAACCCTAAAGAGCTTAAGGCGATGATTTCTTCTTTTGCGGATAAATTAGCGCAAAAAAGTGATTGTTTTGGATGCATCCTGCCGCACGCAGGATATATCTATTCCGGAAAAGTTGCTGTTGGCACTGTCTCCGGAGTAAAGATTAAAGATACGGTAGTTCTTTTAGGGCCGAATCATACGGGCCAGGGAGCTGTCTTTAGTATCATGCCGCGAGGGGCCTGGCAGACTCCTTTAGGCAATGTAGAAATTGATAGTTTACTAGCCGGTTTGTTCTTAGAAAAATCCAGGTATTTAGAAGCGGATAGCTTGGCACATTCACTTGAGCACTCATTGGAAGTAGAATTGCCCATACTGCAGTATTTCAGAAATGATTTTAAAATCATTCCTATCGCGATTAAGAGCGATGATTTAGCCAAACTTAATGCCGTTGGCCAAGAGTTGGCGGAAGTGGTAATTGAAAATAATCTTAAAAACTCGGTGATGTTTATTGCCAGCTCTGACCTGACGCATTACCAACCGCAGGAAATCGCGGAAACTAACGATGCCTTAGCGATTGAGGCGATCCTGGGCTTGGATGGCCAAAAGCTTAAGGCGGCAATCCAGGAATCAGAGATTTCAATGTGTGGTTTTGCTCCGATTGCGATTTTAATCAAAGCCGCTAAACTGCTTGGGGCAAAAAAAGGACAGTTGATTAAATATCAAACCAGCGGTGATGCCAGCGGCGATAAAAGCAGCGTTGTGGGCTATGCCGGAATTACTATTAATTAAATTATGGAAGAGATTAAAAAGAAAGTTGACGAGAATTGGAAAGAAAATGTAGAGATAGAAAAACAGGCGCCCAAGGCTCAGGGTGAATTTGTTCCCCCGGAACCGGATTTTAAATTTTTTATTACCACTCTTACCTTACAGGCATCCATTGCCTTAGGGCATATGGCTAATCCGGCCACCGGTAAAACAGAAGAAGATCCTACTCAGGCAAAGTTCCTTATTGATACCTTAGGCATGTTAGAAGAGAAAACCAAAGGTAATCTTAACCGGGAAGAAACGGATCTCCTGGAGAATTTACTTTATGAATTACGAGTAGCCTATCTTGGTAAAAAGGAGGATAAGTCAAAATGATTGATAAGGAACTTTTAGATATCTTAGCTTGCCCTGCCTGTAAAGCGGATGTGGAGTTAATTAATAATAAAATTGTTTGTAAAAAGTGTGGTAAGAAATACCCTGTGCGCCAGGGAATCCCGGTAATGCTTATTGATGAAGCAGAATAAGTAAACCATCTTTCTATGAAAAAGATCTTAGTGATCCATGGGCCTAACTTAAATCTTTCGGGAACCCGCGAGCCGGGAATTTATGGCCGCTTAACTTTAGCCGGGATTAACCAGATGCTTAAAACTGATGCCAAAATAAACAAAGCTAGTTTGGTGATTAAACAATCCAATCATGAGGGTCAAATCGTGGATCTTATCGGCCGGGCTAAAAAGAATAAATTTCAGGGTATTCTGATTAATCCGGCAGCCTATACCCATACCAGCGTGGCAATGCGTGATGCCGTAACCGCTTGCGGATTGAGCGTTGTCGAAGTGCATCTTTCCAACATTTATTCCCGGGAGGAGTTTAGGCATAAGTCGCTGATCAGTCCGGTGGCCAGCGGGACAATCTTAGGGTTTGGGGCTAAAAGCTACACCCTGGGTTTGGCTGCTCTCCTGGATTTAATCCCAACAAAATGAACTCTCGCTTAAAAAGCATAAATCTTCAGTTAAAACAAAGGGGTTTGGATGGCCTCTTGGTTAGCCTGCCCGCGAATATTTCTTATCTGACAGAGTCTTTAAGCCGGGATGCGTACCTCTTAGTTTCTTTGAAAAAAAACATCTATTTTACCGACTCTCGTTATACTGAAGAGGCTAAAGTTTTTCTAAAAGGTAATGCTGAACTTAAAGAATGCAACGGTTCTGTATTTAAACATATTACTGAAGCTATACTTAGTTTGGGGCTGGATAGGCTGGGTTTTGAGGAAAGATATCTGCCGTTTGCGGAGTTTGTCAAAATTAAGGAGTTGGCCCGCGGAAAATTCAATTTAATTCCCACCCATAGTATAATTGAAGATAAAAGACAAGTTAAAGATAGCCAGGAGATGATAAAGCTGCGAAAAGCCACCCGGATTACGGCATTGGCTTTAGAGCATATCAAGCAGTTTCTTGTTCCGGGTGTTAAAGAAATAGAGATTGTGGCAGAACTTGAGCGTTTCATCAGGTACCAGGGGGCCAGGTCCTCTGCTTTTGATATCATTGTGGCTTCCGGGCCTAATTCCAGCCAGCCGCACCATCTTTCAGGTGAGAGAAAACTAAAAAATAATGAGCCTGTGCTCATTGACCTGGGAGTTGACTATCAGGGGTACAAATCTGACTTGACAAGGGTTTTGTTTTTAGGTAAAATAAACATTCTCATGCGTAAGGTTTACGACATTGTTCTTAAAGCTCAGGAATTAGCGATTAAAAGAATCCGGCCTGGCGCTGAAATGGCTGAAATTGATAGAGTTGCACGGGAATACATCGCTGCGCAAGGTTATGCCGGGTGCTTTACGCATAATCTGGGCCATGGTTTTGGCCTGGAGGTACACGAAGCTCCCCAAATATCCGGCCGGGAAGCCAGTGCAATTAAGCCGGGTATGACTTTTACGGTAGAGCCGGGAATATATCTGGCGGGTAAATTTGGCATAAGAATCGAAGATATGGTTTTAGTAACAACTAAAGGCTGTGAGGTGATCAGTGGCGCTGTCCATAAATGAAATCAAATCCGGAGTAACGATATTAGTCGAAGGTGAAGTTTATATGTGCATCGATGCCCAGCATGTAAAACCCGGTAAGGGCGCGGCTTTTGTGCGCGCCAGGCTGCGTAATTTAAGGAATGATAATATTCAGGAAAAGACCTTTCGCGGTGAAGAGAAGATAGACGAGGCTTATGTCGAGGAACGCAAATTGCAATACCAGTATTCTAGCGGCGGAATGTTTCATTTTATGGATACTGATAATTTTGAAGAGATTGCTATATCCGAAGAGATTATCGCGGATAAGGCCAAGCTGCTAAAAGATAACCTGGAGGTTATGGGATATTTTTTTAAAGGCGCTACTTTATTTGTTAATTTGCCTAATTTTATTGAATTTAGCATTGTGGAAACTGAGCCCGGGTTTAAAGGCGATTCATCTAAGAGCGGAAATAAGCCGGCCACTGTGGATACCGGAGCAGTGATTGGAGTTCCTTTATTTATTAATGTGGGAGATAGAATTAAAGTGGATACGCGTACGGGTGGTACCTATGTTGAGAGAATCAACTAAAAGCCTGCCTGCCAGCAGGTCTAAGCAGACAAGACACCCCGCGCTAATTGGAATTGCGCGGGTGTTGTCTAAGCAGACAAGACACCCCGCGCTAATTGGAATTGCGCGGGTGTTGTCTAAGCAGACAAGGAGTCCTGAATGAATATTAAAGAAATTAAAGAAATGATCAATTTGATGAATGAAAACGGCCTGGCTGAGCTGGAGGTGGAGAAGGATGATATGCGTATCCGGCTTAAAAAGACAGCCAGCGGGGCCCAGGGATTTGAGTCGCCGCTAGTTTATCCTGCTGGGGTGGCTGCAGCTGCAGGCGCAAAAGCGCAAAGTGCGCAGGAGATAGAAGATAAAAATGTGATTAAGACAGTGGAGATTAAATCTCCGATGGTGGGAACTTTTTACCGCGGACCTAATCCGGAAGCTCCTTCGTATGTTGAAATTGGGCAGGTGATCGAACCCGGCCAGGTAATTTGTATTATTGAAGCGATGAAATTAATGAATGAAATAAAATCAGAGATTAAAGGTAAAATCCTGGAAATATTAGTCGATAACGCCGAACCGGTAGAGTTTGGACAGTCATTATTTCTTATTGATCCGCTCTAAATATGTTTTCTAAAATTCTTATTGCTAATCGAGGCGAAATCGCCTTAAGAATAATTCGCGCCTGTCATGAAATGGGTATTCGTACTGTGGCGGTCTATTCTCAGGCTGACCGCAGCAGCCTGCATGTGCGTTTTGCTGATGAAGCAATCTGCATCGGGCAGGCATCCTCTGCCAATAGTTATTTAAATATTCCCGCAATTATCAGCGCCGCCGAAATCACCGATGTTGAAGCTATTCATCCGGGCTATGGATTCCTGGCGGAAAACGCGCATTTTGCCGAAATATGCGAATCTTGTAAAATTACTTTTATCGGCCCGACTCCAGAGAATATGCGCCTGATGGGTGATAAAATGGCGGCGCGAACCACGATGCAAAAAGCCGGCTTGCCGATTGTTCCCGGAAGCCATCAGGTTATTAAAAATAAAGAAGAAGCCTTAAAGACCGCTAAGTTAATCGGTTACCCGGTAATCATCAAGGCTGCTGCCGGCGGTGGCGGCAAAGGAATGCGTATTTGTCATAATGATTTAACCTTAGTCTCCAGCCTTCTCACCGCCCAAACTGAAGCCGAAGCGAATTTTGGCAATTCCAGCGTGTACATTGAAAAATATATTGAAAGGCCGCGTCATATTGAAGTGCAGATTATCGCGGATCACTCCGGGCATATCGTCCAACTTGGCGAGAGGGATTGCAGTATTCAGCGCAGGCATCAGAAGCTGCTGGAAGAATCACCTTCTCCGGTTGTTGACAGTAAGATGCGCCGTAAATTAGGAGAAATGGTTTTGAAAGGAATGAAATCCATTAATTATCTTGGCGCTGGCACGATTGAGTTTTTACTGGATGAAAAAACCGGTAATTTTTATTTTATGGAGATGAATACGCGTATTCAGGTTGAGCATCCGGTTACCGAGATGGTTTGCGGTATTGACCTGATTAAGGAGCAGATCCGGGTGGCCGCTGGCGAGAAGCTCAAATTTAACCAGGATAATGTACAGTTTAGGGGTGCGGCGATTGAATGCCGGATTAACGCTGAAGATCCGGATAATAATTTTATGCCTTCTCCCGGAAAAATCGAATCCCTAATTCTTCCCGGAGGCCCGAATGTGCGCGTAGATACGCATATTTATGCCGGATATGAAGTGCCTGCCTATTACGATTCGCTGGTGGCTAAACTGATTGTGTATGGGAATAACCGCCAGGAGGCAATTAAGACTATGCGCCGGGCCTTAAGTGAATTTTACATTGCTCCGATTAAAACCACTATACCTTTTCACCTTAAATTAATGGATAATCCGTTGTTTAAAAAAGGCGATATCTCAACGCATTTTGTGCAGGATCTTTTGATGAATGAAAGTAAGGGAGGGATAAGTGAATCGTGATGAATCCCGGAATGAATTAGGAGTTTTAAGGATACATAAAAATGTAATTTCATCGATATCTTTAATCGCGGCCACAGAGATTGATGGGGTTAAAAGAGTGGGT
>JAUYBI010000032.1 GCA_030693145.1 Candidatus Omnitrophota bacterium | reverse complement strand
TACGGATGATCCTTTAATTCTACGATTTCAACCAGGTTTCTCTTTTGATAAATACCGGAAAAAACCATTCCTTTAGATTCGAGTTTCTTACGAAATTTATTGTTAAATTCATACCGGTGGCGGTGCCGCTCCGAGATAAACCTCTGCTTATAGACTTTGGCCGCCAGAGTATTAGCTTTAATCCTACAGGGATATGCGCCCAAGCGCATGGTACCACCCAGGTCCAAAACATCCTTCTGCTCCACCAAAAGGCTGATCACGGGATTTTTAGTTTTCGGCTTAAACTCCGTAGAATTGGCATCTTTTAAACCGCAGGCGCCCCGCGCAAACTCCATCACCGCGCACTGCATCCCCAGGCAGAGCCCCAAAAAAGGGATCTTGTTTTTCCGCGCAAACCCAATTGCCTTGATCTTACCCTCGATACCGCGGCCGCCGAATCCCCCGGGTACCAAAACTGCGCCTATTCCCTTCAGTAATTTTTCCGGTCCGTATTTTTCAATATCCTCGGAATCAATCTTTTTAACCTCAACTTTTACCTGATTGCTGATCCCCGCATGAGCAATCGCTTCATAAATAGATTTATATGCATCCTGCAGGCCGATATATTTACCCACTACCGCTACCTGCACTGTCTGCTTAGGGGAAAAAAGCCGTTCCACCACATTCTTTTCCCAATCTTTTAAATTCGAAGGCTTAGAAATCAATCCAAAATGACTTAAGATTATTTCATCTAAGATTTGCCCTTTAAAAACCAAGGGAACCTGATAAATCGATTCAACATCCGGAGACTCAATCACTGTTTCTTTCCTCACATTACAAAACAGAGATATCTTTTCTTTAACCTCATCAGAAAGTTGTTTCTCCGTACGACAGATCAATATATCCGGCTGAATACCGATTTGGCGTAAAGTTTGAACGCTATGCTGCGTAGGCTTAGTCTTGATTTCATCCGCAACCTTGATATAAGGAATTAAGGTCAAATGGATATACAGCACGTTCTTTTCTCCGGCATCCAGCTTAAACTGCCGCGCTGCTTCCAGGAAAGGAAGGCTTTCAATATCCCCCACCGTCCCGCCCACCTCAATCAAGACTATCTCCGCCTGGCTGACTTGGGCAACCTTTTTAATTCTACTCTTGATTTCATCGGTAATATGCGGAATAACCTGGATAGTTTTACCTAAATAATCCCCGCGGCGCTCACGCGAAATTACCGTATTATAAACTTGCCCAGTGGTAGCATTATTAAATTTAGTCATCGAGGCTTGGGTAAACCTCTCGTAATGGCCTAAATCCAGATCGGTTTCTGCGCCATCTTCGGTAACATACACTTCTCCATGCTGATAGGGATTCATTGTCCCCGGATCAACATTGATATAAGGGTCAAGTTTCATTAAGGTCACCTTCAGGCTCCTGGATTCCAAAATCTTAGCAATAGAAGCAGAAGCTATCCCCTTGCCTAAACTTGAGATTACACCACCGGTTATAAAGATGTATTTAGTCATCGGTTTACATGAAGAAGGCGTTTAGTGCCGAGTATTCGGCTCCTAAACGCCTTTGTTTATAAAACTATAACACTGGTTTCCGGAAATGTCAATTTATTTTTAAAAATTCCTTTCCTTCCTTCCAGGGATTAAGATACCGCTGAATGCTTAAGCTGCTATCCTGGGATAAGTCCACCAGGCGTTTTTTATCTTGCGGAGAAACGATTTCAATTTTTGGCCGCCGGATATCCGCTTCATTCTCTTCCCGGACTAAGGCAATACTTCCGTCATTTAATCCTACTACTGAACCGATCGGCCAAAAGCCCATAAATTTAAAAAATTTATCCAGCAACCCCGGATTAAAAGAACTTCCTTTATCTTTATTCATTATATTATAAACCACATCCGGGGAATAATCCTGTTTATAACCCCGCCTTTGCGAAAGGGCATCATAAACATCACAAATAGCGACAATGGAAGAAGCGATATGCTGCTTTCTTAATAAGGGCAGGTGGGGATATCCGGACATATCATATTTCAAATGATGCTCAAAGCTAACTACCACCGGTAAAATACCCAGAGTATCGACATACTTAAACATAAATTCCCCGCCCAAAACCGTGTGGCTCTTGATCCGGGTAAACTCCTGTTCGCTAAGTTGATCGGGTTTATGCAAAGTCTTACGCGAAATATACATCTTGCCGATATCATGAAAAAGGGCGGCTACGCCGATATCCAACACATCATTCTTCTGGAACCCTAAGCGTGAAGAAAAATACATGGAAAAAATTGCAACATTAAGCATGTGCACGTAAACTTCCACATCATACCTTTTTACCGTGGCTAACTTGAGCAGCTCTTGGCGCTGTACACTTAAACTATCAATAATGTTATTTAAGGAAAGCTTGAGTGCCCGCGGATCAATCTTTTCAAGATTAAGGACGCTAGAGATAACCTGAGCAACCTTATCCATGGAAGAATCATAAAGATTAAGCTGGTTAAACTCCGCTGTACCCTTATCCTGCTTGTCCGCAACTTTAAGTTTACCTATGTTGATATTTTCTATTCCGGCAAAAACCAGCAACTGTTGAGGGTCTGTCTTAAACTCCTCTTTCGGTCCGCTGATCACATTCACAAATTTACCTAATTCTTCCTTGCTTAAACCGCGGTAAAAAGCAAGCCTCTCGATATTTCTCTCTTTCAAATACAAGATCGCCGGCCTTAAAAGCTTGCCCAAATCAAAGAAAATCTCTTTTTCATAAGCCAGTTCATCCCCGACGATACCGATAATTATCTCCTGGCGGTCATTGAAAACATCCTCAAAAGCCGCAAATGCCTTCTCCAGAGAGTTCTGAAACATCGGATGCACTGTGCCGTACATCTTCGCCGCCTGAAGACAAGTGAGCAATTCTTTAAAAGCTACTTCGATCTTAGCTAACATTCCACTCCTTTAATATCCGGTTTGCCTTAGCGCGCAATTCTCGATTCCAGAAAAATTTCCGGCGGCTAAAATCACGAATATGCCCGGCGGCTTCCATAAACCCCAGGTCAAAAACAATCTGCATATTTTCAATCAACAGCTCATTCTTAGTCCCGCAAAAGTTAGGAATTCCAAACAACAGCTCTAAAGCGCCATTTTTTGCCTGCGGATCTAAGATCAAAACAGAAAGTAAGTTTTTCCTGAGTGACGGAGAGTCCGTATTTAATTGACGCATCAGAAACTCCGCATCCGCCTTCTTTAATTTACGCATGGCATTTAAGATCTCAATTTTAATTAATTCATTAGCCGAAGAATAGATACGGCCTAAGATACTTAAAATTACAGGAGAGGTGAGTTGGCCTAAGGCAGCAATTAAACCGGAGATAAACTCCATGTCCTGAAGCCTTTGCTCAACTTTCAAATAAAAAATATCCAGGTTCTCCGGAAAGAATTTGAAAAATAAACTTAAAATATGCTTATTCACTTTTTCAACAGTAAATATTTTATCCAGGTAGGCATTTAACTCCCGGCTGGGCAAAGAAATCCTCTCCAGCAGAAATTCCTGCTCAGGACTCAAACGGCCGCTTAAAGCAATGTTCTCGATAGCAGAAGAAAAACTTTTTTCAAGATCCATGCATGCTTTTATGCCTGCCTGCTTTCTTTTGGCTAATACCTCCCCGAGGTCTTTGGCAAAACCAGCAGCATTATCCTCAAATACGCCGGCTAACTCCTTCTCTAAAATCACTGCTGCCATCTGCAGGATATCGGCCTTTTCATCGGTTGCCAGTATGCCTAAAACTATATACCGGTAATTTTCTTTAAGCATCCGGTGGTCAAAAGACAGTTTACCGGAAAAAGAAATATTCTTAACTAAAGCATCCAGTGTATTGCGGTAGACCGCAGACATCGGGTCATCCTGGGAGCTGCTTAATAAATTCCGGATTTTATTTGCTACCGCGGGGTCATCCTTTAAACCCTGCGTTTCATTTATTTTACTAAAAAAGTTTTTAGCAATCTGGGGGGAATCCTTCTGTTCGGAGATCTTGGAAAAAAGCTGCAGGCTTAAAGAATCAAAATTATCTTCCTGCAAAAACCCCTCTTGGAGCAGAGCAGTAAACTCCTCCTGGTTTAAACCATTAAATGCCGGCTTAAGCTTTGCCAGATTATCCTGGTTAATTGTCTTTTTATTACGCAGGAGCCAAAGAAAAACATCATTTAAACATTTATCAAACTTTTCTTTGTTTTTATTCCTTAAACAAATCAAGAATTCATTAACCTCAGTAGAAACCCCCTCGGTATCCAGAAAATCTTTCTCATTAACCCGCTTAATCAGCGAGCCAAAGCTATCCGCAAGTTGGTCTATTTTAACGGCATTATTACTATGCACCGCCTCTTTAAGCATATATCCCCAGATATCAGTACATTCCTGGCCTTCCCCATGCAGGAATGCGGAATAATCCAGCTCCTGAATCGTAAAATGCGCCAAAGGTTCCTTCTCTAAAAGCGCGCTCAAACCACCGTTCTTAAAGATCTCCTTTGGCGGCAGCGAAATAATACCCAGGAATTGCACTATCTCCTGCAGGCTTGAGCCGCCTTTGATTTCTATGCTTTTTATTTTACGCTGATGCAGCAGGCGCGCCAGTTCGTCATAGAAACCGGCTCTGGTAAGATCCTTACCGTCAACTATCAATCCCAAACTCGTTACTCCAATTTTAAGCGGGTTAAAAATAACCAGAAGCGCCTCCAGCTTGAGCTTAAAATTCTCTACGGATTTAGTAAAATAAGGATGGTCTTTAGTGTAAGAAAAAGCATTGGTGAGGGCGACTTTTAAACTGCGGAAAAATTCTTCGATAATTTCTTCTTTGCTCATGAATGTTATTTTACATCTAAAAAAGCTTACCCGCAACTATTTTTAAAAAAATGGGGACGGTTCTATTTTTTCATTACGGTAGGGGAGGTTTAAACCTCCCCTACCGTTGAAAGAACAATAGAACCGTCCCCATTTTTTTATACTACTTTATATCCTGCTATTACTTATACCAACCCCTGATCGAGCATAGCATCAGCAACTTTCACAAAACCAGCGATATTGGCTCCCTTAACATAATTTATATATTTATCTTCCTTACCGTATTTAACGCAACTCTCATGAATAGCAACCATAATCTCATGCAACTTCTTATCCACTTCCTGGCGTGACCAGGATAAACGCATGCTATTCTGAGACATCTCTAAGCCAGAGGTAGCCACCCCACCGGCATTAGAGGCTTTACCAGGTGCATAAAGAATTTTTGCTTTTTGAAACACTTCAACACCTTTAGATGTAGTAGGCATATTGGCACCTTCACCAATAGCAATACAGCCATTTTTCACCAAGGCCTTGGCATCATCTTCATCTATCTCATTCTGAGTAGCCGAAGGAAATGCTACATCGCATTTTATCCCCCAAGGCTTCTGTTTTTCAAAATACTTACAATTAAATTCCTTAGCACATTCTTTAATTCTGCCGCGTTTAACATTTTTCAAATTAAGCACGCAATTTAACTCTTTGGTATCAATACCATCCTTATCATAAATATAACCGTCGGAATCAGAAAGCGTAACTACTTTTGCCTCCAGCTGCAGAAGTTTCTCCACGGTATATTGAGCGACATTACCTGAACCAGAGACTGCGCAAACTTTTCCCCTTAAAGAATCTCCGCGTACTTTAAGCATCTCTTCTACAAAATATACACAACCATAACCCGTAGCTTCCGGCCTGATTAAGCTACCGCCCCAATTAAGGCCTTTACCGGTAAGCACGCCGGTAAATTCATTTCGCAACCTTTTGTACTGCCCAAACATATACCCAATTTCACGGCCGCCTGTGCCAATATCTCCGGCAGGCACATCGGTATCCGGTCCGATATACCGGAAAAGCTCGGTCATAAAACTTTGGCAGAATTTCATAACTTCATTATCCGATTTTCCCTTAGGATCAAAATCTGAACCACCTTTGGCCCCACCCATAGGTAAAGTAGTCAGTGCATTCTTAAAAACCTGCTCAAAAGCTAAAAATTTCAAAATACCTAGATTCACACTGGGATGCAAACGTATCCCACCCTTATAAGGCCCAATGGCACTGCTCATCTGGATACGGAAACCGCGGTTAATCTGGACTTCTCCTTGATCATCCAGCCAGGGAACACGGAAGATTATCGTTCTTTCCGGTTCAATCATCTTTTCCAGTATTTTAGCTTTCTGATATTTAGGATTCTTTTCAATAAAAGGTATTACTGATTCTGCGACCTCTCTGACTGCCTGATGAAATTCCACCTCACCCGGATTCCTCTGTACTACCATATCCATAAACTCTCCGACTTTCTTGACCATCTGTTCTCTCCTTTATTTTTTAGAAAGCTCACCAATTATTGACTGGGCTGCCGTTTTAGCCATACCCATCGCTTCAATAACTGTGCCTTCTCCCCCCACAATGTCTCCGCCGGCAAAAACCCCTTTAATCGAACTCTCCATAGTTGCAGCATCAACGATGACATCTGAATACTTGTCTGTTTTTAATTCCGGAGTAGCGTTGATTAAAATTTGATTTGCTTTTAACCCTACGGCGATCACCGACAAATCGCAATCCATCTCAAATTCGCTGCCTTCTATAACTACCGGCCTCCTTCTGCCTGAGCTATCCGGCTCACCTAGCTGCGCCCTAAGACAAATTAATTTCCTGACAAATCCTTGTTCATCGCCAATAAATTCTTTAGGGCTGACTAAAAATTCAAATTTTATCCCCTCCTCCTTGGCATGCTCAATCTCCAAACGCCTGGCCGGCATCTCCATCTCTGTTCGCCGGTAAATAATCGTAGTGTTCAGCGGATATCCTTTTAACTTTTGTAGCCGCAAGGCAACTCTAGCCGCATCCATGGCGGTATTTCCGCCGCCAACAATCAAAACATTTTTACCGATATTAACGGGAGTATGAAATTCCGGAAATTTATAAGCCGACATAAGGTTCACGCGAACTAAAAATTCATTCACGGAATAAATATTACAAAGATTTTCACCTTTAATTCCCAAAAATGACGGCACCCCTGCACCCAGCCCCAAAAATACATTAGAATAACCTTCATTGAATAATTCTTTAATAGTTTTAGCTTTACCTACGAGAAAATTAGTAATAAAATTAACACCTAATTTTTTAAGGTAATTTATCTCAAAATCCAAGACATCCCAGGGCAGCCTAAAAGGGGGGATACCGTATCTTAAAACCCCGCCGGTTTTATGCAGGCTTTCAAAGATATCAACCTTGATTCCTTTGCGCGCTAATTCTCCGGCACAACATAAACCAGCCGGCCCGGAACCAACCACCGCCACTTTAAATTTAGAAAACTTTTCCTCTTTTTCTTGCGAAACGGCTAAATCATTATTCTTGCCATAATCTCCGACAAAACGTTCTAGGAAATGAATGTTGATCGCTCCTTCAGAGGCAAAAGGCGCATCTTTCTTGGTCAATACGCAGGTTTTACGACATTGGTATTCCGCTGGACAGACTCTTCCGCAAATCAAAGGAAAATTATTTTTTTCTCTAATCGTAAAATACGCAGCCGGATAATCCTTTTGCGTAATTTGATAAATAAACTTTTTAATATCGATGCCGACCGGACAACCGCTGATACAAACCGGGTTCTTACACTGCAGACAGCGGGAAGCCTCCCCTAAAGCTTCATCTTCAGAGTAACCCAGGACTACCTCCTGAAAATTTCCCGTTCGGGTTGCCGCAGATACTTCCCTAACTTTTATTGGTTCTTTTTTCATAATTTAAGCTGCTGGAAAAAGATTGCAGATATGTTTTTCTTGGAGACTATACACTTTATTTCTCTTTTCAAGTTCTACCCAATCAACTCCGTGGCCGTCAAAATCCGGGCCATCCACACAACTGAATTTTACTTCTCCGGACACCGTTACTCGGCAGCAACCGCACATTCCGGTAGCATCCACCATTAATGCACTCAGCGAAACTAAAGTTTTAGTCTGGTATTCCTTACTCACCAAAGCCACTCTTTTCATCATCGGAATCGGCCCCACAGAATAAATCATATCATATTTATCTTTACGCAAAAGCTCCTTTAACATATCCGTAGTAAAACCTTTCCTGCCATAAGAGCCATCATCGGTCATAATATGAACCTCATCCGATGCATTTTTAAGTTCAGCTTCTAAAATAAGTAAGTCCTTATTTCGAGAACCTAAAATAGTAGTGACATGATTTCCAACATTCTTTAACGCTCGGGCAACCGGTAGAATCTCGGCAATCCCTACTCCTCCGCCAACCAGGATTATTTTTCCGTATTTCTTAATCTCTGTGGGATGCCCTAAAGGCCCGACTAAAGAGAAAAGTGAATCTCCGGAATTTAACTTACCTAAACTCTGGGTAGTAAAGCCTGCCTCCTGAAAAATCAAGCTCAGCGTACCTTTTGTTTTATCCGTATTCACTAAGGTCAGAGGGATACGTTCCCCTTTTTCGCTAACCATTAACATCACAAACTGTCCTGGCTGCCCCTTAGTCGCGATATCCGGAGCAAAAATATCCAATTGCGTAATCTTTACCCCATCAACATCATTAATAATCTGCTTATTGAGTATTTTCATATCTGATTTTGCCTAAATTTTATGCAAAAATATAAAAAAAAGACGCCTGAAGAATTTCAGACGTCAATGTCCTTTTCTGCTTGAAAACAAATGTATATTATTATTAAATGCCATATTTGTCAAGTTTTATCTTATAAAATTTAAATTTAGAGGCTTAACAATATGAATTTCTTCTAATATTCCTAAATTTAAACATATTCATCCCTAACCCCAGAGCTTACATGGCTGAATAAAAGCCCTAACATCTTCTGGTCAACATTATCCAGCTTACCAAAATAACGCTCGATCATTTTATTCCCGTCTTGCTTAACCTTAACTGAAGCAAAATCATCAAGATATTCTTTTAAGGTAACTAAAGCATTCAAACTACATTTCCCTTTTATTGTTCCGGGCTTAGCTAATTGCATAAATTTTTCGCCGGTTCTTTCCATACGGTAACAGGCAGCACAAAAACTGGGAATATAATCATGGGCAATCAAAGCTCCCACGATCTCATCCAGGCTGCGCTGGTCACCAAGAGAAAACTGACCGCCTGCCTGCTCTTGATCACCGGCAGAATACCCTCCGGGAGAAGTATTAGACTCAGCGCTAATCTGAGAAACTCCCAAGCTAAGCAAGGCATCGCGCATCAAGGCATTTTCGCGGGTAGACATAATGATTCCGGTGTAGGGCACAGAAAGCCTTAAAACCGCCACCACCTTTTTAAACTCATCATCAGAAATTTTATAGGGAGGCCTCAAAGACAGCTCTGCGCCCTCTGCCGGCTCAATGCGCGGTACAGAAATAGTATGCGGCCCGACTTTAAATTTCTCTTCCATATGTTCAACATGGCAAAGCAGCCCTAAAGATTCAAACCGATAATCAAATAAACCAAACAAAGCGCCGATTCCTATATCATCTATCCCCGCGGTAAATGCGCGATCAACCGCATCAATCCTATTGTCAGGATCGCTTTTGGGCCCCTTTGGATGCATGCGATGATAAGTTTGCTCATGGTAAGTTTCCTGAAAAATCTGGTAAGTACCTATACCCGATGCCTTAAGCTGTTTAAATTCATCAATACTGAGCGGCGCGCAATTTACATTAATTCTTTTTATTTTATGCTTGCCCACTTCTGCCTCATAAATAACCTTAATCGCTTCAGTATAATAATCTATATTTGATTTACCGCTTGGCGCTTCTTCGCCACAAACCATCAATATTCTTTTGTGACCGCGCCGCAACAACCATCTAGCCTGCTCCTTAATCTCAGGAATAGTTAAAGCTTTGCGCTTAATCAATAAATTATCCGACTTAAATGCACAATAAAGGCAAGTATTAACACAAAGATTACTAATATAAAGCGGAGCAAAAAGCACTACCCTTCTTCCGTAAATTGCATCCTTCACAAAACTAGCCGCCTCAAATATCTTTTGGGTATATTCTGGATCATTAACTGAAAGCAAAGCCGCAGACTCTCCCAACGTTAAACGCTGGAACGATTTTGCCTTCTTGAGAATAATATCAAGCTTACGGCTATCAATCTTAGCCGTATCCGCCAGTAAATTATTTATTTTTTCTTCATCAATGTATTTCATAAGGTTGCCTCACTTTAAAGCAAATAACACACATAATTAAAACCAGTTGATTACTTTATCATCTCTATAGGTTTCTTACCGGCATCTATTTTCCTTTTGTCTTAATTAAGACATTCACGAAATAAATAAGGTTTTCCAGCTCTACCTCCAGGTTCACATTGTTTATCTGGCAATCATCATTTCCCCGCAGTTGTATTGGGGCAAAATTTAATACACCCTTAATCCCTGCCGGAAGCATAATCTCAACTACCTGCTGAGCTGCCGTAGCCGGAACCGTAATAATCCCGATTTTAATATTATTTTTACGCACAAACTCCGGCAACTCTGCTAAAGGAAGAACAGGGGTTTTATCTTTATGCTTGAATTTTAACGCATCTATATCAAAAGCCGCGACAATTTTTATCCCCTCTTTCTCAAAACCGGTATAATGCATCAGAGCGGATCCCAGCTTGCCTACACCGATAATCACCACTTTCTGCAATTCATCTTTGCCTAAAATAGTATTAATCTTTTCAATCAGCTCATCAATCTTATAGCCGCCGCGCTTATTCCCGGATATATCAAAAATAGAAAAATCCTTACGCACTTGAGAAGAAGTTACCTCTACGGCATCAGCTAAATTATCCGAAAAAATCCGCACGAAACCCAGTGACTTAAGGCGATAAAGCGCGCTCTTGTATTTAGAAAGCCGCATTATACAAAGTTTATTCGTTTTCATATTTTTCCCAAGTTCTAACTACTTGCCCCCTGTTGTATTTATACACTCAAATCCGTAGGTGAGCGGCCTAAGGACATGAGCAGCCCGATAGTATCTTTAATTTGAACTTCAATGCTCTCTTTTTCATGAGCGCGTAAAGGATAAAGATTGTACAGTGGACGATATTTAAGCGGAGTTGCATTGAGCATCACGGAATTTGCTCCGGCAAGCAGAGCCTCTCTCCTGGCATCAGGATTAATCGTCTCTAAAGCCGTAGTCACCAGAATTTTGGCATGAGCGGAGTCAATGATCCGCGCCAGAGCGATAACCTTAAGCATAGTTTCTGTTGAGGCAGAAGGATTACCGGTAAACGGCGTTTGCGGATGGCTGATAAACGGGCCAAAACTATACATCTCGGCATGTAATTCTTTAGCCAGAAAAATATCATTTAAAAGGTCTTCCTCGCTTTGGCCGGGTAACCCGATTAAACTGCCGGTAATAATCAAATAACCCAAGGCATAAGCTTTTTTTAAATGCGCGATCCGGCTGGAAAGATCTTTACCCCCGGTGGCCTGTTTATAAAGCTTAGGATTGGATGTTTCAAACCGCAAAAGCAATCCCCGCGCTCCGGCAGTATAGAGAAGTTCCAGATTATCCAGCCCTACTTCTCCAAAACTAATAAAAATCAGAGCCGGCCAATTTGCTTTAATCTGACGCACAATCTCGGCAAGTTCTTCTATACTATAGCCGCTATCTTCACCGGACTGCAACAAAAGCGTCTTAAAGCCGTGCTCTTCTATTGCTTGGCGCGCAGCCTCAAGAATTTCTTTTTGGCTCATCCGATAGCGGGTAACATTTTTATTGCTTCTAGAGATACCGCAATAAGCACAATCCGCACAACAATAATTTGAGATCTCAATGATCCCGTGCACGCAACAGGAATTCTTATGATGTTTTTGACGTAAGAAATTCGCCACTTTAAAAAGAAGTTCTAAAGCAGATTTATTTTTTTCTTTAATCAAAACTAAAATATCTTCCCGGGAGAGTTTTCTGCCCTCTGCGGCATTATCCAATATCCTTAAGCATTCTTTAGAAACAGATTCCTGATTAAGGTCAAGGCGGGAAAGTTTAAGGTCAACTTCCTGAAGATCAAAAAAAGTCTCTTTCCAGACACTAAGGATGCTCTCTGCCTCATCCTGTGGAATCTTCTGGATAACAAAACCGCCTTGGGCGTAAACATAATCCCCCACGGACAAGTCGTCTAATTCGTTGTAAGCCTTCCTTTTTTCACCAAAGTACTCAACCACAACGGTTTTCTCTGCAATTGCCTCAATTTTTCCGGGGATAGCATAACACATAGCTTAATCGCAATCAAAAGAAACCAGGCGTAAAACGCGCTGCTCGGGAATATGTTTTATGCAGAATTCTGCCTCTTGAAGCGGCGAATTTTTAGCCTTTTCTTTAAAGAAAAACTTCAAAGATTCCTCATTAATTTCAGCCCATTCACCTAATTCCAAAAATACCCGCGTTACCTTCTGGGCATTATGCAGCTTAAGATGCCGCAGGATATCTTTAAATAAATCCTCAAGAAAATGAATCTCATGCATCTTTAGAGCCTCCGATAAACTTCTCGTTGACATGCTTAATCAGCGCATCGGCAGCAGACTTTACTTCGCCAGAAAGCCCTTCTTTATATTCTACGCTCTTAGGCTGAATACCGATAAAATAAATCTTCGCCTTAGTATCTTCATACAAAATACGGCTGACCACCGGCAAGGGAATGCTATGTGTGCTCAAAGAAACCTCCGGAATATGCTCGCCATCGATAAGGCGTATTTCACCGCAAGCGCCGCCAAAATCAGCGGCATCAATAAAAATAATCCTCTGCGCGGATAACTTTACCGCATCATCAATTATATTTTCCGGAGTATATCCAGCGTCAATCACGGATAGCCGGGAGCTCTGCCTCAAACAAGAGGCAATATACGGGCCAACGCCATCATCAGCGCGAGAAAAATTACCTACGGTTATAATCAGCGTGCGCGGAAATTCTTTGGGAGTCAGGAAATTCGCTAAACTAGCGTCCAACAAATTTAACATTAAGGAAATGCGTGGAGCAGGAAATACACGGATCGTAGGCGCGTACAAGCATCTCCATGAGGAGAGTGATCTCTTCTTGACTCTTATCCAGGATCTGAGGAACAAGTGCCGCCATATCCAGTTCGATATTATTTAAATTTTGCCCGGTAGGAATAATGCAATTCGCGTTCAGGATTTTACCTTTATTATCAATTTCATAGTTATGAAATAAAATCCCCCTGGGAACCTCAACCGCGCCCACGCCATTGCCCGCTTTAACCGGGATAGTGCCCTTTTCATTAAGGCCAACGACAATCTCCTGGGAACAATCAACGCCTTTAGTTTTAAGCCCGCCTAGAATCTCCACAGATTCTTCCAGCGAATGTATACACTCAATTAGCTGAGCAACAGTATTTAAATAAGGATTAGTAACTGTCGGCTTCATTCCTAACACCTTAGCTAATTCTTTAGCCCGAGGATGAAGCTTATCACAATTAAGATTAAAACGCGCTAGCGCCCCAACGGCATAAGATTGCCGGCTAGCCTTAGTAAATTTAGCGCTAGAGTGGCTGACGACAAACTCATTCGTAAGCTTACGGTAATCTTTTTTATCCATGCGCAAGCCGTCAGTTGAGCCTATTTCCCCTGATAACATCGGAAATTCACCGTGATCATTAACTAATCCTACATACTCGGTTTCACGGCTAAATTGCGGAAAGGCAAAAGTTTTAGCTAATTCTACAGTTGCTTCCATATCCGGCCGCAAACCATTTAAGATTTCCAGCATACGATTTAATTCTTTTTCTCGCGGAAGCTTAGTAAAGCCACCGACAATACAAGAGATCGGATGCACATGCCTGCCCACCAGAATATCGCAGGCATCATTACAAGCCTTCTTCATCCGCAGCGCCCTGCGCACAACTACATTATGCGTTTGGATTAAAGGAACAAAACTCTTTACCCCTAAAATATCCGGAGCAACTAATAAATAGATATGTAAAATATGGCTATCCAGATTTTCCAAATGCAAAAGAAGCTTGCGCAACTTGATGGTTTGTTCTGAAGGGATAAACCCTAAGGCATCCTCGGCAGCTTGTATAGAAGCCAAAGTATGGCCGCAAGCGCAGATGCCGCAGATACGGGAAGTAATATGCTGCGCCTCAAAAATTGAACGGCCGCGCAGCATTCCTTCAAAAAATCGCGGGCTCTCAATAATATCAAGACGGCACTCTTCTAGTTTACCATCTTTAACATTAACCACTATATTGCCATGCCCTTCGACACGGGTCAAATATTCAACATTAACCTTTATGTTTTTGCTCATTAATATCCAGCTCCCGTGGCTTATTATACATATTCATTTTATTTTCAACCCAATCTAGGGAAATATTATGTTTTTTCAAAATATCCATCTGCCCGTTCTTAGCGGGGTTACTAACCATTCCGCGGCAGCCATAACAAATGTTGCCATTGTTAATACACCAGGAGTTGCATCCTGCGCGCGTTATCGGCCCCAGGCAACTAATACCCTTATCATACATACAGACATTTTCATTAAAACGGCATTCGACACAAACCGCGTAATCCGGCACAACATAGGACAGCCCGGCTAAAGCGCATTTTAAAACTTTTACGAATTCCGGCTGATAAACCGGGCACCCATGCACAAAATAATCAACCTTGACTATTTGATGCAGCGGATGAGTAGGAATTGTTTCAAAATATTTGGCATCATGCTTATAGACATATTGCTTAATATCTTCCAGGTCAAAATTATTTTTCATGCCATTGATCCCGCCGATGGTGGCGCAGGAACCATAAGCAATCAAAACTTTAGCTGTAGCGCGGATTTTCTTAATCCTCTCCACATCATGGGTAGTAGTAATGCTGCCTTCAACAATAGCGACATCATAGACATCGCTCTTCTCGCTCATCACCTCGCGAAACATAACCACATCAATAAGCCCGAGGATATCCAGGAGAGTTTCGCCAAAATTAGCCACTTGCAGCTGGCATCCCTCACAACAAGAGAAATCAAAAAATGCGACTTTAGGTTTACCCATTATAACGCCTCTTTATTGCCCTTAATCTGATCGTAAGAAAATACCGGGCCGTCTTTACAGCAATAATACTGCGCGATCTGGCAATGCCCGCATTTTCCAATACCGCATTTCATATGCCTCTCTAAAGACACATAAATTTGTTTTTCCGGAATCTCCTTCTTAAGAATTTCCAGGAGCACAAACTTATACATAATCGGCGGCCCGACAACGATGGCAAAGGTTCTCTTGGGATTAAGATTCACTCCGGGAATAAGGGAAGTAATCAAGCCAATATTGCCTTTCCAATCAGGATCAGCTTTATCTACCGTGCAAGAGAAATTAACATCCAGCCTCTTTCCCCACTCCTTTATCTCATTAGCGAAAAGCAGGTCCGCGGGTTTTTTACAACCCAAGAGAATATGCACCTTACCGAAATCCCGGCGGTTATCAATCACAAAATTAATCAGTGAACGTAACGGCACAACCCCTAATCCTCCGGCAACAAAAAGCAGGTCGTTGCCTTCTAAGATCTGCACCGGAAATCCGCGCCCAAAAGGCCCGCGAATCCCCAGGGAATCCCCTGCCTCCATTTTATGCAAAGCATTGGTCACTTTGCCGGCATTACGCACTACCAATTCAAAATAACTGCGCTTAGTAGGTGAAGAGGAAATAGATATCGGCGCCTCTCCTATACCTAGAAGAGAAACCATCACAAACTGCCCCGGCTCATGATCCAGGCTGACTCCCCCCTCTAAAGCAATCTTGAAATATTTTTCTTGGGCAGTCATCATGCGCGCCTCAAGAATCTTAGCAGGGGCAACAATATATTCGGATTCTTTTAATTCAATACGTTTCACTTGGTTTCCTTCGCTAAATCATTAATTGTTTCTTTGAGTTTAATCTTCGCCATACAGGTACGCGAACACCTGCCGCAGCCGGTACAAAAATAACGGCTATATTTATCAACCGGATATTTAAATTTACGCATATAACGATGGCGCTGGCGCTGGGAACGCTCTTTACGGAAATTCTCATTACCCGCGACCTTAGCAAACGGTTCATTCTGGCAGGAATCCCAATTCCGGTAACGCACTCCGGTATTTAAATCCAGGTTTGGCTCATCAATAATATCAAAACAATAACAAGTCGGGCAAACATTGGTACAATTACCACAGGCAACACAACGCTTATGCAAATCTTCCCAAACTTTACTCTCAAAGGCAGAGTCAAAAAGGATTTTAAGATTTTCGTGTTTTACATTAACTTCATCTTTAAAAATAGAACGCTTCATTTGGCGTAAAGATTCAAGCAATTTTAGCGTCTTGGCATCTGCGGGCTTAAAAACTGCCGCCTTACTTACTATCTCCTCCCCCAACAGGGTATTAATGTGCACAATAAAAACATCTCCTAAGTCCGTAAAAAACAAATCATAACCGCCGTTGGGAAGATGATTTTCCACAACACAACAACTGGCATATTCATCACAATAATCATTACACTCTAAACCAATAATCGCAATTTTATTCTTGCGTATAATATAGTTAATATCTTTAGGCTTATCCGCAAAAACCATATTCAGGCATTGTATACCGGCCAGATCGCAGGTATGTACGCCAAAAATAACCATCTTCTCGTATTCTAAAATAGCATTTAACGCGTTCTCCCGTTTATTATAGGCAGTTAAGGTTTCCCGGGTAGGAAGAAAGTATTTTTTGGGCGGTAAGATCGTCGGGATATATTTAAGGGAGATCTCTTTTCCGGATACAACTTCCTGGAAAGAAAAATTATTGTAACCCCGGCTAACCGGAGCGACAACCTTTTCCGTTTGCGCTAAAGAGCTGATGAATGCGTCAAAATTTTCTTTTTTTAGTACAACAAACTGTTGCATCTGCGCCCTATCTTTTAAAAAATTATCCTACGGACTAAATATTATATATTGTGAATAATATCACAAAAGTAACTTTTGTCAAACGTTTTATTAACTTTTTTTAAATTAAAAATCAAAGCATTATATTAAACTCTGCTGATTTTTATTAATTGTCAGGCACAGTAGGGTGGGTTTAAACCCACCCTACTGTTGAAAATCAAATAATTATTGCTATTCTATAATGAATAATATATAATTCATCCTTCACAATCGTTACCGGTTAAGCAGGATAATATCTAAGTAGAAGAAAGAGTTGTCGGCATGAAAAAACTACTCGCGATTATAATTACAGCACTAATTATCGGTTTCGGTGGCCCAAGAATCGGGCTATCCTCACACCAGGCAATAGTGGCGTCCATATTCTGCGTTTCCATTATGGGGGTATTGATTTACTGGGAGCTCCGGCTTAGTTTCGTTTTCTTAGGAGCAGGGGCTATGCTCCTTACGCGTTCGATTGACTTGGAGAACCTGATAAAGTTTGCGTCTTTAGACGTCATTTTATTTTTGATTGGCACGATGATTTTAGTTGGCATGTTAAACGATGCGGGTTTTTTCTATTGGACTGTTACGCGCCTCTTAAGGATCAAAAACATAACCGGAGAAAAGCTTTTTATACTAATTATGATTTTATCAGGAGCCTTATCGGGCCTGATGGGAGAAGTTGCTTCCATCATTATCATGTCAAAAATAATTCTGGATATATGCCATCTTATAGATATTGATCCGATTCCTCTAATTATAGCTTCCGTTTTAGCCACCAACATTGGTTCTTCGGGGACATTACTTGGAAACCCTGTAGGCATCCTCATCGCTGCACGCGCAAATTTAACATTCGAAGATTTCATGAGAAATGCCTTTCCGGTCACCGTCATAGTTTTTATTGTAACTTTAGTAATACTTTCACTCTGGTACAGGAAGGTTATAAAAAAGATGTCTGAAAAACTCCTGCCATTAAGAGAAAACAGCTTCTTTATATCGCTCATATCAATATCTACAGATATCAAGACTAAAGTTAGTATAGGCATATTCGCTGCCATGCTGGTGTGCATTTTTTTCCATCACAGAATAGAGATATTTTTTAATCTCCAAGAGAACAGCATCCTTATGATGACTCCGATAGTGTTTGCGGGAATAGCTCTGCTTTATCGTCGCGACAGGATGCGCCATTATGTTGAGCGGGAAGTCGAATGGACATCGGTTTTATTTTTTCTATTTCTTTTTGCACTAGCGGGAGCTGTAAAATTCAGCGGGGTTTCGGATATAATTGCGCGTAATTTAATCGGGAATTTTAATAGTCCTGCCAGTTTATCCGCTGTGCTTATTTACTCCAGTTCAATTCTTTCAGCTGTACTTGATAATACAGTAGTGGTAGCTACATATATTCCGATTGTTCAGAGCTTGGGAGGCTTGAATATAAATATAAAGCCTCTTTGGTGGGCAATATTATTCGGGGCCTGTTACGGCGGTAATATTACTATTGTCGGTTCTACCGCCAATATTATTGCTATGGATATTTTGGAAAAAAGCCGCAATGTAAAAATAACCTTCTTTCACTGGCTAAAAATCGGCTTAGTTGTGGGCATAATTACAACTACAGTAGCATATTTTTCCCTTATACTTCTCATGCATTGATTCTCATCGCCAACTATTCTGTCTTAGTAGCAATATTTAAATTTTTAATACCCAGTTCATTGAAGATATCCAAAAGCCCGACGACATCCTTAAACCTTGCCATCTTATCCGAAAATAAAATGACTTCCAATCCGGGATTATCCTGATGGAGCTTGGCCACCTCGGCCTTAAGTGTTTTCTTGGAAGTAATTTTATTATCCAAATAAATTAATCCTTCGCTGGTAATCATGACGTTGATTTGCCGGGCATCCTTGTGTGGTTCCCCGGTTTTTGAACCGGGCAGATTAACCTGGATATTTGACTGCATCACCAAAGGAGTAGTAACCATAAAAATAGCCATGAGTACTAAAATTATATCTGTGAACGGAGCAGTATTAATTTCCGTAAATGGTTTTTGCCGGCGGCCGGGATTTCTCATTTTTTTATCGCGCTAATTAAATCCATAGTTTCAGAAGCAGCCAGTTCCATGTCCTTAATGAAATCATCAATCTTCTTCATCGCATAATTATAGGCAGCTACGGCAGGAATCGCTATAGTCAAGCCCGCAGCCGTAGTCGATAATGCCTCCGAAATTCCGCCGATAATCACGCTTATGCCTCCGGAGCCGCTGATGGATACATCATTAAACGCCCGGAGTATTCCGGTGATTGTCCCCAAAAGGCCGATGTATACCGCAACGCTTCCGATTGTACCAATCACCGAAGTAAAACGCTCCAGGATAACGGTTTCAATAATAACCTGGCGCTCCATATTATTGGAGATCTCTTTTTCGCTGCAATCAAAAAAACTTAAACCCGCGTAAACTACCTGGACAAAAGGAGCGTCAGCAGCCTTACACATTTCTAACGCCAATCTCACCCCTCCTCTTTTAAGTTCTTGGCGGATTTTTAACATAAAATCCTTACGTTTTAATTTAGCTTTATAATGATAAAAAATATACCTTTCTAAAATAATGGCCACAGACACTACCGATAAAACCAAAAGCATCACCATGGTCACGCCGCCAATTTTAATCAAATGCCAGATATTCATATCAGGAATCCTCCTAGCTTACTAACATATAATCCCGAGATTCTTTCTGAAACAATATAGCACAACTGGGATTTAAATTCTACCTTTTAGATATCTTCACTTTCACGTTTACGAGTAGTGCAAGAACCCTGCCGACTTTCAGTAGGGTGGGTTTAAACCCACCCTACTATTGTTAATAAACCCTACTCTCAACAGTAGGGGAGGTTTAAACCTCCCCTACTGTAATTGATAAAAGTCCGCAGGGTTTATTATAATGTCGATATCTTCTTCTTAATTTTGTAACTTAAATTTTTAAAAAGTTTAATTTTATAGCGGTGATAGGCTGGAATTACCCATCAAATGTTTATCTATGGCGTAGGCAGCGCGCCGGCCCTCGGCAATCGCCCAGACAATCAGGGATTGGCCGCGGCGCATATCCCCGCAGGCAAATACATTTTTCTTCGAAGTCATAAATTTTTCATCAGTTTTAACATTGCCCCGTTGGTCTAAATCCAGACTTAGCTCCTGAATTAACCCTTTTTTCTCAGGATGCAGAAAACCCAAAGCCAAAATTACCAAATCCGCCTCAATCTCAAAATCCGACCCGGTTATCTCCTGCATCCGCGCGAAACCCTGGGCATCTTTTTTAAATTCTACCCTCACGCAAGAAAGTTTGGTTAACTTCAAACCTGAGCCAACAAACTTCTTGGTTAATACCAACCAATCCCTTTCTCCGCCTTCTTCATGGCTAGTCGAAGACTTAAGTAATAAAGGGTATTTTGGCCAGGGGAAATCTTCGGTGCGGCAGGTTTGGGGCTTAGGCATAATCTCAATCTGCATAACACAGGAAGCCCCCTGCCTGTGCGCGACACCCACACAATCTGCCCCGGTATCGCCTCCGCCGATCACCACCACCCGCTTGTCCTTAGCATCAATTAATTTTTCAGCAGGAATTTGTTCACCCTGCACCCTGCGATTAGATTGAATAAGATAATCCATGGCAAAATGAATACCGGAAAGATTCCGGCCTCCAATATTTAAATCCCGGGGAGCGCGCGACCCGCAGGCAATACAAACCGCATCAAATTCCTGTAACAATTTTTGCGCGGGTAAATCCGCGCCTACATTGACATTGGTTTTGAATTTTATCCCTTCTTTCTCTAAAATTTCAATCCTGCGCCGGATAATCTTCTTTTCTAATTTAAACTCCGGGATCCCATAGCGCAAGATGCCGCCAATAGCATCATCCCTTTCAAAAACCACAACTCTGTGGCCGGCAGAATTAAGTTGATCCGCGCAAGCTAAACCCGCGGGCCCTGAACCAACTACCGCTATTTTCTTGCCTGTTCTTTTTTTAGGAATTCGCGGTTTAATTAATCCGTTCTTAAAAGCATATTCAATTATCCCCAGTTCATTTTCCCGGATGGTCACCGGGTCATCATTAATTCCTAAAACGCAGGCATATTCGCAAGGCGCCGGGCAGATGCGTCCTGTAATCTCAGGAAGATTATTGGTAGCGCTAAGTAAACTTAAGGCTTTTTCCCAATGATCATGAAAAACAAGGTCATTCCACTCCGGGATATAATTGCCGATAGGGCAACCGGAATGGCAGAAAGGCGTGCCGCAATCCATGCAACGCGAAGCTTGCTCCTGGCTTTTAGATTCAGGACACAAAAGATTAACTTCGCCAAAGTCTTTGGCCCTTTCACAAACCGGCCGATGATTACCCGATTGCCTCTTGATTTTTAAAAAACCTTTGATATCACCCATCGGTATATTCCCCTAAATCTGTTTTTTTAACCGGCATTCTTTCTCCGAGTATGCGTTTATATTCTAAAGGCATGACTTTAATAAAAATATGCGCATATTTATGAAAGTTATCGAGTATCTGTTTTGCCTGTAAACTCTGAGTATGCCTATAATGATTAGCTAAGAGCTGTTTAATTATTTCGATATCTGCGGCATTAAGCTTCTCTAATGCCACCATTTCCAAGTTACATTTTTTCTTGAAATCACCATCTGCATCTAAACAATAAGCTATTCCTCCGGACATGCCGGCTGCAAAATTCCTGCCGGTTTTACCTAAAATAACCACTCTGCCTCCGGTCATATATTCACAACCATGATCACCGACGCCTTCAACCACAGCATTTAACCCGGAGTTTCTAATGCAAAATCTTTCTCCGGCCAGGCCCCGGATATACGCTTCCCCGTTAATCGCTCCGTAAAAGGTAGTATTTCCGATAATGATATTTTCATCCGGCTTATAGCCAGCTTGCTTATCCGGGTAAATTATAATTTTACCTCCGGAGATACCTTTACCCACATAATCATTGGCCAGTCCCTCTAATACAAAAGTTATTCCCTGGGCTAGAAAAGCGCCAAAACTCTGCCCAGCTACTCCTTTAAAATTACATTCAATCGTATTCTCCGGTAAACCGCTCTCCCCAAACCTCCGGCAAACCTCACCGCTTAACATCGCCCCGGTGGCGCGGTTAATATTGTTTATAAGTAATTCTATCTTCACCCCGATAGAGGTACCCGCATCGTAGCGGACGTTTAAACGTCCGCTACGTTCTGCTTCCAATATTGGTCGAGCTAATTCTATGAGTTTTATATCTAAAACATCGTTTATTCCGTGATCCTGCGGCTTACAATAATGCGTAATTACCGCTTGCGGCATTTGCGGCGCATAAAGAATTCTGGAAAAATCTATCTCTTTTGCTTTCCAGGGTAAGATTTCCGGATTTAACTCCAGCAAATCTGTTCTTCCGACCATCTCCTCTAATTTCCGTATGCCTAAAGAGCTCATAATCTGACGCAATTCCTGAGCGACAAAAGTAAAATAATTTATAATATACTCCGGCTTCCCGCTAAATCTTTTCTCTAAAATTTCATCCTGCGTGGCAATGCCTACTGAACAATTATTTAAATTACAATGCCTGAGCATTACGCATCCTAAACTGATTAACACCGCAGTAGAGAAGCCGAATTCTTCAGCACCCAATAATGCGGCGATAGCTACGTCGCGTCCGGTGCGCATCTGGCCGTCAGCTTGCAGGCGCACCCTGCTCCTTAAGTCATTCAAAACTAAAGTTTGATGTGTTTCTGAAAGGCCCAGCTCCCAAGGCAAACCGGCATGTTTAATTGAACTTAAGGGTGAGGCGCCTGTCCCTCCGTCACCGCCTGAAATAAGGATCATCTCCGCATGCCCCTTGGCCACGCCTGCGGCAATGGTGCCTACGCCGATCTCAGAAACCAATTTAACGCTAATGCGCGCGGCCGGATTCACATTTTTTAAATCAAAGATAAGCTGAGCGAGATCTTCAATAGAATAAATGTCATGATGCGGCGGAGGGGAAATCAAGGTAACCCCCACAGTAGTGTAGCGGGTCTTGGCGATAATTGCGCTTACTTTATGTCCGGGAAGCTGGCCGCCTTCACCGGGTTTTGCGCCTTGGGAAATTTTAATCTGGATTTCATCGGCATTAACTAAATAATTGGTCGTTACCCCGAAGCGCCCGGAAGCCACCTGTTTAATTGCGCTTCTGGAAGAATCACCATTAGGCAGTGGAGAAAAACGCGCGGGATCCTCACCCCCTTCTCCGGTATTCGATTTCCCCTTTAATCTATTCATCGCCACAGCAATTGTTTCATGCGTGGCGCGGCTTATCGAGCCAAAGCTCATCGCCCCGGTAGCAAATCGCTTTACAATCTCTTCCACCGGCTCAACCTCATCCAGAAGAATTGGTTTCTGTGCCTCAAATTTCAGCAAGCTTCTTAAAGTCGTGGGATTTTTTGACTGATCATTGATCAAGCTGGCAAACTCCCGGTATTTTTTGGCGTCATTATTGCGCACCGCATCCTGCAGGCAGGCAATGGTATCCGGATTCCAAAGATGAAATTCTCCATCACGCTTCCATTGATAAACTCCTCCACTAGCCAGATGATCATCTTTGATCGGCCTTAGAGGAAAGGCATCCTGATGGCGCAGCATGGTTTCCTTGGCAATAATATCTAAAGACACGCCGTTAATCCTGGAAACTGTGCCGCTAAAATAGTTATCGATCAACTCCCGGCTTAATCCCACTGCCTCAAAAATCTGGGCTCCCCGGTAACTCTGTAAAGTGGATATCCCCATTTTGGAAAGCACTTTTAAGATCCCCTTATCTATCGCTTTAATATAATTATATTGGGCTTTTTTAACAGCCATACTCAATTCCCCGTCGGCAACTAAATTCTCCACTACCCTCAAAGCAAGGTAGGGATTAACGCAATCTACCCCATATCCAAAAAGCAGGGCAAAATGGTTGACTTCGCGCGGCTCAGCGCTTTCTAAGATAATGCTGATTTGGGTACGTAATGAACGCCGCACTAAATAATGGTGCAGGCTGGAGACTGCCAGGAGGCTGGGAATACCGGCATAATTTGAATTTACCCCGCGGTCGCTTAAAATAATAAAAGTATACCCTTTTTTTATCGCCAACTCTGCTTGCCGGGATATGTCAGCAATTACTTTGGATAAATCTAGTTTTTTTGTAGCGGGAAAAAGCAATGAAATAGTTTTGGTTTTAAAACCATTTACCTTTATTTTACGTATTTTCTCAAGTTCGACATCGCTGAGGATGGGACGAGCAACTAATAATTTACGGCAGTGATCTTCTCCATCAGTTAAGATATTTTTCTCCGGCCCCAAATAACTAGCTAAACTCATCACCAGCTCTTCGCGGATAGGATCAATCGGAGGATTAGTTACCTGGGCAAATAACTGTTTAAAATAGGAGGACAAAAGTTGCGGCTTGGTTGAAAGCACCGCGTGTGGAGTATCATTACCCATCGAGCCAATCGGTTCCTGCGCATCAGAAGCCATCGGCTTAATAATAGTTTTTAAATCTTCGCGGGTATAACCAAAGGCTTTTAATTGAACAAGTACGTCTGTTTCTGTCTTCCGCCTTCTGACTTCTGACTTCTGACTTCTGACTTTCAAACTATCTAATCCCAATATATTTTTCCTAACCCATTGCTCATACGGCTTAGCTTCGCTGAGCTCTTTTTTTATCTGGCTGTCTTGGATTATGCAACCGGCTTGCGTGTCCACAAAAAATGTTTTTCCCGGCTCAAGCCTGCCGCAATACAATATCTCTTCGGCAGGAATGTCCAAAACCCCCACTTCCGAAGCCATCACCACAAAATCTTTTTTGGTAACAATATACCGGCAAGGCCTTAAGCCATTACGGTCAAGCACAGCGCCGATACGCTGGCCGTCAGTAAAGGCAATGGCTGCCGGGCCATCCCAGGGCTCAATCAGACAAGTGTGATATTTATGGAAAGCCTTCACTTTTTGCGCCAGTAAATTATCCTGCTCCCAGGCGCTGGGTATAAGCATGGAAATGGCATGCGGGAGGCTTCTTCCGGATAGAATCAATAGTTCAAAAACATTATCAATCGTCGCAGAATCGCTGCCGCCAGGAACAATCACCGGAAAAGTTTCCTTTAAGTCCGGCCCGAACAACTCACTTTTTAAAAGGCTTTGCCGGCTGCGCATCCAGTTAATATTGCCCCTCAAAGTATTAATTTCTCCGTTATGCGCGATAAACCTAAACGGTTGAGATAGGTCCCAAGTAGGAAAAGTGTTGGTGGAATAACGCGAATGCACCAGCGCCAAAGCGCTTTTTATTTCTTTAGATTTTAAATCCAGGAAAAAATTCTCCACCTGATGCGGCATAAGCAGGCCTTTATAAATAAAGGTGCGGCTGGATAAACTGGGAATATAGAAAAAGGTTTTTTGTTTTATTTTGGAGGCGCGGATAATATTTTCAACCTGTTTACGAATAACATAAAGCTTTCTTTCAAACGTCAGATTTTTTTCTGTTTTCTGTTTTCTGTTTTCTGTTTTCTGGCCAATGAACACTTGCTCAATCACCGGCTGGCTGTCTTTTGCGCTCTGGCCAATATCAGAATTATCTACCGGCACGCTGCGCCAACCCAAAAACGCCTGAGCTTGATCCTGAATAACTTTTTCAAAAATCTTTTTACAAAACTTACGCTCCATAGCATCTTGAGGCAAGAATACTAACCCCGAAGCGTATTCTCCTTGCCTAGGAAGATCGATATTCTCCTTCTTGCCTACTGAGACAAATAAATCATGCGGGAACTGGATAAGTATGCCTGCGCCGTCACCTGTCTTCGGATCTGCGCCGGTTGCTCCCCGATGGCTCAGGCGCCTTAAAACTTCCAACCCCTGCTTTACAATTTCATAACTTTTCTTGCCTTTGATATTACAAACAAATCCCACCCCGCAGGAGTCATGCTCAAACTGCGGGTCATATAAACCTTGTTTTTCCGGTAGATGTGTATATTTCATGTATTTACTTTCTAATTACTTGCATTTCTACTTAAGCTTTATGCATCTCCAGCGATAAAAAAAGACATCCACTTTGGCAAAAAAACAGTTTTAGCCATGATGAACGTCTATGTTCTTTTCGTTATGTCTTAAGCACTACACTGTGCTTACGATACTCTTAAAAAACTTGGGGACGGTTCTATTTTTTAATCAAATTAGGAGACAGAAAAAATAGAACCGTCCCCAAGTTTTATTATTTAATAAATAACATCTCCCGATACTTGGGTAAATCCCAGGTATCATCAGGAACCACGCACTCCAAAGCATCCACGTGCTTACGAATATGTTCCATCAGAGGTTTGAGCTCTTTAAAGTAAAGTTCAGCGCGCTTATCATTACTTACTTTACTTGCCTTCTCCAATAACTTAATCATCTCTTTGGCGTTACGGCGCACATAATAAATCTTAGTAACTACATCAGTTAAATGCTCTTTTTTATCTTTAAGCACTGCCGTATTTATCTTAAGGCCGGCGCTTTTTTGTAACTTAGTTAATTCATCCAAAGTGTTCGCTAATAAACTTTCATATTTATAACCCGCCGGAACTACTGAAGCATTGACCATTTCATTTAAAGTATGGGCTTCAATTTCCAGCGTAAGATTATACATATGCACCCAAATGTGATATCGCGCAACCAACTCTTCTTTGGAAAAAACCTTGTATCTCTCAAAAAGAGCGATGTTTTCTTTTTTAGTTAAGGCTTCCAGTGACTCATAAGTAGAAGCAATATTCGGCAATCCGCGCTTCTTGGCCTCTTTGATCCATTCTTCTGCATAGTTATTTCCTTCAAAACGGATAGCTTTAGTCTCTTTAATCACCTTAGAGATTACCTGCAATACACTGCCGTTAAAATCTTTGCCGGTAGAGGTGGCTTTCTTAATCTGTTCAGCAACATAATCTAAACTCTCAGCAATAATCGTATTGACTATGGCAATGGGTGTGGAGATGTTCTGGGAGGAGCCGACAGCGCGAAACTCAAACTTGGCCCCGGTAAAAGCAAAAGGTGAAGTGCGGTTCCTATCGGTTGAATCCTTACTAAACTTAGGGAGGCGTCCGATTCCAAAATCCATAATATCAGATTTGGAAACTTTCGACTTGACCCCTTTTTCAATCATCTCCAGAATATTGTTTAACTGCTCACCTAAAAATATACTAATTATCGCCGGAGGAGCTTCATTTGCTCCCAGGCGATGCTCATTACCGGCTAAGGCTACAGAGGCACGTAAAAGATCACCATGCAAATAAACCGCCCTTAAAACCGCAGCGAGTACCGTTAAAAATTGCAGATTGTCTTCCGGGGTCTGGCCCGGGTTAAGCAGATTATTGCCTAGATTATCCGCCAGCGACCAATTCAAGTGTTTTCCGCTTCCATTTATTCCGGCAAATGGTTTCTCATGCAAAAGGCAAACCATATCATGTTTTAAAGCCACCTTTTTCATTAACTCCATCAACAGCTGGTTATGGTCAGCGGCAATGTTTGATTCCTCAAACACCGGAGCAAATTCATACTGATGCGGCGCAACCTCATTATGCCGGGTCATCACCGGTATACCTACCTTATAAGCCTCTTGGGCTACTTCAAACATAAAATTAACTACCCGTTCTTTAATCGTACCGAAATATTGATCTTCCAACTGCTGTCCTTTAGGGCTGGGCGCGCCGATTAAAGTCCGGCCGGTCATAATTAAATCCTGGCGCAAATTATAATAATTCTTGTCAATTAAGAAATATTCCTGCTCTGCTCCGCAGGTTGAGAAAACTTTATTTACCTCTTTATGCCCGAATAATTTTAACAGGCCGATGGCCGCTTTATTCAAAGCTTCATCCGAACGTAAAAGCGGCAACTTCTTGTCTAACGCCTCGCCGTGATAGGAAATAAAAATGGTCGGAATACACAAGGTTTTACCAAGTTGACTTTCCACGATAAACGCCGGGCTGGAAGGATCCCAGGCAGTATAACCTCTAGCTTCGAATGTCGCGCGGATTCCTCCGGAAGGAAAACTCGACGCATCCGGCTCACCCTGAATCAACTTATTCCCTGAGAATTTTTCAATCACTTTGCCCGGAGCGATAATGGAAATAAAACTATCATGTTTTTCCGCGGTAAGCCCGGTCATCGGCTGGAACCAGTGCGTATAATACGTCGCACCTTTGGCAATGGCCCACTCTTTCATGGCATCGGCAATCTCATTTGCCTGCGCTAAAGTTATCGTCTTGCCTTCGGACATCCATCTCTTAAACGCCTCAAAAGTACCCTCGGAGATATGCTTCTGCATGGTTTCCATGCTAAAGGTATTCTCGCCGAAATAGGTGGAAACTTTCTTAGGCGACTCTACCTTGTCTAATTTTACGCTCTTAATTTTAAATAAAACTTTCTGCCTTATACTCATTTCTTCCTCCTAACTATCTATTATTCCGTTAACTTTAATTCTACCACAATTAAGTTAAAATAAAAGAGGCATTCTTTCGGTATTCTTTCGGTAGGGGAGGTTTAAACCTCCCCTACTATTGCTGATAACTGACTCTACCCTTTAATTACAAGTAAAGAGCTTGAGCTTCTGGTAACTTAAATTTTCCGAAAATCCTGGGGCCGGTTCTATTTTTCTATAGCTAACCATGTTCGAAAAATAGAACCGTCACCGGGATTTTCATTCTAATATCGTATACGCTCTCTCACGGTGCTGGGTAAGGTCAAGGCCAACCAGCTCATCTTTCTCGCTTACCCGCATCCTAAAGAAGATATCCACGACTTTGTAAATAACAAAAGTGGCCAGGAAAGTATAACTAACCGCAACTGTCACCCCGACTAATTGTATCAGCAGCTGTTTAGAGTTACCATAGAATAATCCATTTGCGCCAGCCGGGTTAATTGTCTTAGAAGCCAATACCCCGGTTAAAAGCGTGCCAAGTATCCCTCCGACCCCATGCACGCCAAAAGCATCTAAAGAATCATCATAGCCAAACCGCGGTTTAGTTACAGCAACCGCAATAAAACAAACTATACTTGCGGCAATACCGATAATAATGGCTGAAATTGGGCTTACAAATCCCGAGGCAGGAGTAACAGTAGCTAATCCGGCAATTGAACCGGTTACTATTCCGAATACCGTAGGTTTTCCATTACGAATCCACTCCAACATCACCCAGCTTAACCCCGCGGCTGCCGCAGCTGTATTAGTTACTACAAAAGCATTTACTGCTACTCCATTTACCGCCAAAGCGCTTCCGGCATTAAAACCATACCAGCCAAACCATAAAAGCGCGGTACCTAAAACTACAAACGGAAGGTTATGCGGCGACGGGGTATGTTCCAAATTCTTTCTTCTGCCGATAACTATAGTCGTAACTAAAGCCGCGATCCCTGCGCTGGTATGCACAACAATGCCTCCGGCAAAATCAAGCACGCCAAGATTTCTTAACCATCCTCCTTCACCCCAGACCCAATGGCATAAAGGATTATATACAAATGTCGCCCAAAGCAAAGTAAAAACTAAAAAAGCTGAAAATTTCATTCTCTCGGCAAAAGCACCGATGATTAAAGCCGGAGTAATTACGGCAAACATCATCTGAAAAAACATAAATGCCTGATGCGGAATGGTCGCCGAATATACCGGATAAGGCGCTGTCCCTACTGTGTTTAATCCAAACCAGCCAAGCCCTCCCCAGAACCCATTACCCGGATGAAAAGATAAACTATAGCCAAAAAGTATCCATTGCAAAGACAATAAACACAAAGCAGCAAAACATTGCATTAAAACGCTTAAAATATTCTTACGCCGGACCATGCCTCCGTAGAAAAAAGCCAGGCCGGGAGTCATTAACATTACAAAAGCAGCAGACAACAGAACAAATAAAGTATCAGCTTGATTAATCATTGCTTTCCCTTTCTTCCAACCAACGATTGTATAATAATATTAACTTCCCCCCTCCCCTATCCCCTCCCATCAAGGAAGGGGAATAATCAACTGTGTAATTTTTAGTCAAATAAAAAAGCGCCCCCTGTTTTCTACAAGGAACGCCGTTGTGTTTACACTCCAATGTGTCTGTCAGTACTACAAGTAAAAAATATTTAAAACTGGTAACTAAATTTCATCCAGGTGCTTTTGCGACCTTACCCTGATCTTCCGCATCATCTTTATTACACTAACATGAGATATGCCCATACGCTCACCTATCTCTCTGGTCGTTAAGCCCTGGCTAAAATAAACCAGCAGCCTTTTTTCCCTAGGATTAAAACCATTATCTTGTATGCTTTGCGCTAGGAATTTATTGTGTAAATTTCCCCGGCAATCCTGGCAAGCCCAATGTCGCCCCAAAATATCCCCTACGGTTGCCTCATCATTAGTACTTAAAGCCGCGTAAATACTGATAATATTAGAACGCTCATTTACTTTGTGAATATAGTTCTTCAGGTGAAAATAACAGCCTTGCAAAATATAACTGTCTGTTTTATCTCTGAGCGTTCCTTTTAGGAAATTACTCCAGAGATGAATTGTGGCCTCCTGGTACAGGTCATCATGGTTAAAGGAGCGATAGCGTCCATTTAACTTATAGGCAATCCACTTGATTGTTGGGGATAATTTCCGGTATAACTGTTCAAAACCCATGGTTTACTCCCTCGATAAAACAAAAACGTCCCCACCCTTTGCTTAGGGTAAGGACGCCTTAGTCCTGACAAAATGAAAAAGTCTTCTGCGGTACTTTCCGCTAGAAGACTCCTCTGTCTCTTGCTACAACGTTGTAATCTGATTCAAATATATCACATCTTTTATATTGTGGGTGGGATGAAAAAAATAGGCTGATGCCCCAAACGCCTCCCATTACGGCAAGCAATACGTCATGGATCTGCGCTACCCGGTTAGGAATCCACAACTGAAGAGTTTCCTCAATTGTTGCTACAAAAATACAAAAAAGAAGAGACAAACCAATGCTCATAATGCCCTTTTTGAACCTGCTGATATCCTTAATTATCAACCAACCCAATAGGCCAAAATTTATCAAATGCATCCTCTCCTCTACAATCTTTACCTGCGAGGCATAAAATAACCCCGCGGCAAAAATCCCTAAAAATAGAAATATCCTCCAGCCGGCCAAATGAGATTTATAAAGATAGGAGGAAGCAACGCAGCCGCCGAATAGAAAAAGAACCCAAAGCATAATAGTTAATCCGCTATTTCCCAGGAATTCTAAAATAAAATTTAAGGCCGGCCTCATGAATATCGGTGAAATAATAAGATATGCCGCCCAGAATATGGTAATTTTTGACAGTTTATTTTTCAAAACCATATCTTTTCTCCGTCTGTTTTTATCACAATCGCGCCTTTTTCATCTGTCCGCAATAAAGGTATTTTCAAATCCTTATATTCAGCCAGTATTTCCTCCGCCGGAGCTCCCCATATATTTGGTCCTACGGATAGCACTGCTGCTTCGGGTAAGGCTTTCCGGATAA
>JAUYBI010000031.1 GCA_030693145.1 Candidatus Omnitrophota bacterium | reverse complement strand
TTGACTTAAAATTGTATTATAATGGTGCATAGCCTAGCCCTCCTTATTTGCCGACGGATATCGGTATTGGTGGTGGTTGGTGACTATCACCATCATAAGGATTCGGTTAGGCTATTTCAATCATAATTTGGACACGAGTGATCAGGATTGATTAAAAATTTTTGCCGGCGTAGCTCAGTTGGTAGAGCGATAGTTTTGTAAACTATGGGTCGGGGGTTCGATTCCTCTCGTCGGCTTAATATAATTGTTGCTTCTCGCTTAAACTAGATTTATCTGTAAGGTAGCGCTCGAAGTAAAAATTTTTTGAAAAGCGAAAAAATTTTAGGGCAGGTACCCAAGTTGGTCAAAGGGGACAGACTGTAAATCTGTTGCACTTGTGCTTCAAAGGTTCGAATCCTTTCCTGCCCAAATAATATTTTGCGGGAGTAGTTCAGTGGTAGAACAATAGCCTTCCAAGCTATGAATGGGGGTTCGATTCCCCTCTCCCGCTTATGACACTATTAAGCAGTTAGTAAAAGAGGCCAAAGAAAAAGGCAGTGCTTAATGAGCGAAGAATTTTTAAAACCGGTTTTTATTGATGCCTTTGATCTTGATGATGCCTGGTTTCAATGCTTATCCGCGATCTTAGAGCAAGGACATCTTTATACGATTTCCCGCGGCAGCTATGCGGGGCAAAAGAGGCTGGAATTTGATTTTATTTCCGTTCGGGTACGTAAACCCAGCCATCAAATTATCCCGATAATTCCGGAAGGCATGAGTATTCCTGCCCCGACAGATATGGATTATATCCAGGGGTATTTGAGCTATCTGCTTACCGGGGCCAAGACGGAAACTGAAGATTATACTTACGGGGAAAGGTTAGTGGATCCTAAGGTTAAGATTAAACAAATTTTAAATGGACAGGAACTGATTTCGGATATGCCTTTAAATGTAAATCAAATAGAAGAAGTAATTAAAATGTACAAAGAAAATGGTCCAGGGACTAATCAAGCGACCATGGAAATCGGTATGCCTTCAGATATAAAGTTAATTGATCCGCCTTGCTTAAGATTGATTGATACACGGCTGCGTTATGGTAAATTGCATTTTGTGCTTTATTTTCGTTCCTGGGATCTTTGGGGCGGTTTTCCCTCAAATCTGGGTGGCTTACAACTGGTAAAACAATATATGGCTGAAGAGATCGGGGCCGAAGATGGAGAAATTATTGCCGTAAGCAAAGGCTTGCATCTTTATGATTATGCCTGGGAGCTGGCAATGTTAAGAACAAATAAAAAGAAAGATTTTAAATTAAACCATGCCTAAGCAGCGCATTGCGATACTGGGAGACGGGGGTTGGGGAACGACACTGGCGGTATTGCTTTTCAATAAAGGTTACTCTGTTACGCTTTGGGGCGCCTTTGCCGGTTACACTGAAACGATGGTTAAAACGCGGCGAAATCCTAAGTTTTTACCGGGAATAAAAATTCCGCGCTCTATTAAAATTACTAGCGATATAAAAAGCGCGGTGGAAGATAAAGAAATTGTCGTGGTGGCGGTTCCTTCTCAATATGCCAGATCGGTGTTAAGAAGAATTGCAGGTTATTTTGCTAAAAAAACTATTTTTTTAAGTGTGGCCAAGGGGATTGAAATCAGCTCTTCTAAAAGAATATCCGAAGTAATTCGCGCCGAACTGGGGCAGGTAAGGCTAGCCGTCTTATCCGGGCCAACCATTGCTGGCGAAGTAGCTAAGGGGGTTCCCACTACTGCCGTGGTGGCCTCAACTGATAAACGAATACGCAAAACTATTCAAAAAATATTTAGCACGCAAAGGTTCCGCGTGTATACTAACCCGGATGTAATTGGCGTAGAATTAGGGGGCAGTTTAAAAAACGTAATCGCCATTGCCTGTGGCGTATCTGATGGTTTAGGTTTTGGCACTAACACTAAAGCCGCTATTCTTACCCGGGGACTTGCCGAGATTTCCAGATTAGGTAAGGCGATGGGCGCAAAACCAGAAACCTTCAGCGGGATAAGCGGATTGGGAGACCTGGTTACTACCTGTATCAGTAAACAGAGCCGTAATCGCAGGGTGGGAGAACTAATCGGAAAAGGTAAGCACCTGAAAGAAATTTGCCAACACATGCAGATGGTTGCTGAGGGGGTACCCACAGCAAAATCCGCCTATGCCTTAAGTTTGAAACATAAGATCGATATGCCGATCATCAGAGAGGTATATCATTTACTTTATAAACATAAATCTCCAGCGCAAACGGTAGAAGATCTGATGATGAGAAAAAGCAAAGAAGAATAGTAGTAGCGGGGCGTGGCTCAGCTTGGTAGAGCGCTTGAATGGGGTAGAATTAATAAAGACGCTGAATTACGCTTGTATCGTCGCTGGTGCGTCCTAAGCCTTCACCCACCATTGAACAGATTTTACAGGGATTTAGCCATAAATTGATGAATAATTGATGCACTAAAGGGGGTGATAAATGCCAAATATATTTCAATATGTATTGATTGCGTCTATCATTCTAATTGTTGTGCTCGTTTATGCCTTCAAATATAGAGACGGTTTTTGGTTCTTGTTTAATTTTTTATTACGCCCTAAGACTTTTGCAGCTTTATCCGCGAAAAGGGCTGTGGAAAAAGAATGTAAAAGCAATATTAGCTTTAAAGAAAACTGTGAAAAGAACGAGAAGTGGAAGAATGAGCAATTAGCGCGATTTGATGATCAATTCTTTAAGAGTACGCATGAACTAAGAGATAGAATTTGTTTTGCGTTTATTACGGTTGTACTAACTTTGGCTTGCGCATTGGGCGTAGCTTATATAGCCGCAGATTTAATTTCTATCTCGTCAATTAAATTATCAATTATTCAAGTAGTGTCCGCATTCTTGCTCATGTGGGCTATCATAGGTCAATTAGGATACTCGATACAGACGATTGGCGGCGAATCGATGCCAGAGATTATAGATAAATTTTGGTTTATAATATTGAATATTGTTGGTATCTTTTCTTTGTTCTTTGCTCAGTTTTATAGTTTTTTCAAAAAATAAGAAAGGACGTGTTCTATTATGGATATTAAATGGATAGTCGGAATAGCAGTGCTTATAATTTGCGCTTTTATACCTGTGATATTTATAAAAAAATCTAAACAAAGTCAGTCTCAAGAGCAGAAAATTAAAGGCGAAGGCTACCAAAAACAATCCCAAGAACAGGAGTAATGATATATGCTAAACGATAAACAAGGGCAAGAACAGTCTCAATCTCTTAATTTTGCAGAAAAACATGGTATAGTAGATAGTGCATTTTGTGAATATTTCACAAGTAAGGCGGTTGCATCACTAGATGATTATTTGGGGCGTGGTTCGAACGAAAATGCAACGAGGGCAGTAAAAGAAGTATCTAGCGCAAAAATGGTAAAATTTCTTGTATACGAAGGTAAGGTAGCAAAAATTATGTGCCATTTGTTTAATAGAGATAAATGCACGAGCCCATTAAATAATTCAGAAGATAAAGCGTGCATTCTGATATAAAAAGGGTAGATTATGCTTAATAAAGAACAAGGACAGAATCAGCAGCAGAGTATAGATATTGGTATTGAAAAGCACGGTGTAGTTACCGAAGTTCATTGTCCGTTTTTTACTGATGGGCGCACGACGTATTTAAGGGAACATAGAGATTACGGCGAGCACGAAGAAGCAATTTTAAATAAAGAATTGTATTTTAAATCTCAGGTTGTCAGAGTCATCATTTACCACGGTAAGGCAAGGCCTATTTGTCATCTTTTTGACGTCGCTACTGGGAAATGCCAGAGAAAGACCGATGGAAATGCACAGTGCCATATTGTTTAAATTGATTGAGAGATATATTTATTTTGAGTTAAGGAAGGGGTGACAGTCCGCCGTAGGCGGACGCCAGAGGGGAAACCTTAGGTTTCCCCATGGGGAGTGAGCGTCGTAATATTTAAAATAAGTAATAGGTATAGCAATAGTATTATTCGTTTACTTGCAACTATTGCATAAGCAATAGCGAACGACCGGGGCGTGGCTCAGCTTGGTAGAGCGCTTGAATGGGGTTGGGAATTGGGCTGTTTTCGTAAGTGGTTGAAATCATTATAAATATCCTCTCCGCCCGCCGATGGCGGAAATTCGTTCTGTTGTGGCTTGTTGTGTGAATCTGGGCGTTTCTGGAGGCGGTTTAGACACTATTTGGACACAAAATGGATAGCGGCAGGGGATTGATATGGCCTTAAAAATATGGTATATTTAGTGTAGGAAAAGATAAAATAGTGCTTGACAAAGCAAACGGCTACTATACAATAGATTCAATTGCTCCCCGCTTGATTCCCGAAAGGGTTCGGGCGGGGTTATTTTTTTAAAGGGCCCCACAGATGCATTATGATGAACCTACCATAAAAAGAACCGTTGTATTTATTGATGGTCAAAATCTTTTCCGCAGCGCGAAGGAAGCTTTCGGTTATTTTTATCCTAATTACGAAGTAAAATCATTATCTGATAATGTATGTGCTAGCCAAGGATGGCAAGTTAATGAAATACGCTTTTATACCGGAGTGCCGGATCTCCGAGATAACGGACCTTGGAATAAGTTTTGGAATAATAAACTAGTTAACATTGGCCAAAGGGGGGTTAAAATTTTCTCCCGGGCATTGAGGTATCGCAACCAGACAGTCAAATTACCGGATGGCAGTACTTACACTTTTCTTGTGGGTCAAGAAAAGGGGATCGATGTTCGTATAGCCATTGATATTATCCGGCTTGCCCATGATCAGGCGTTTGACGTTTGCCTTGTGTTTAGCCAAGATCAAGATTTAAGCGAAGTAGCGGATGAGGTTAGAAGGATTTCCGCGGAGCAAAACCGCTGGATTAAAATAGCCTCGGCTTTTCCCATAAGCCCAACTTCTCAGAATAAGAGAGGGATTAACAAGACGGACTGGATTCAGATTGATAGGCAAATCTATGACGCTTGTATCGATTCCAATGACTACCGGTAGGATTATGACAGATACTGCTGAGAGGATTATGAAGCTTTATAAACAGACTAACATGCGAGAAGGAGACGCGTTTATTCCTGAGGCTATAATTAATATGGTAAGATCTGATAATACGATGGGAGCTGTAGACGAATTGATAGAATTAGGCTATATTAACGAAAGCAATGACAGATATTTTTTCACCAAAAAAGGTTTTGATTATACTCGCTCTGAGTTGAAATAAAAGCTTAGTGTTCCCCCTGCAGTAATCTTTATCAGAAAATCTGATTCTCCGCACTTCCTCTATATCATAAAATCATAGAGAATAGTTTTACCATGAGTACGGGTATAGGTGGCAAAGAAATAGATCCTCAACTTATCTCTAAAATTGAGCTTAATAAAACTGTCAAGGCGGAGACCTTGCAATGGTTCGGCAATCCCCATAGCATATCTACCACGGCCGCTGGCCAGGAGGTCTATAAGTTTGTGTTTATGCAGACAAAATCGCATATTTCTCCGATTCCGTTTTGCACTAAGATGAGTGTTGATACTAGATACCAGGAATTGAACGTAGTATTTAAAGGTAACACCGTGGTGGATTATTCGTCTACCAGGAGATAGTGCTAATGGAAAATCGGATAAATTTAGGAGATGATCCCGAGGGGTTTTATAAGATCCTAAAGAAGGATTCAGCATTTAAGTCATTTGAAAAAATAGTAGGACCGATATCACTTGAAAGCCTTAACAATGAGGTAGAGGGAATCATTTTACGGGAAGAGGTTCCGGATCAGGTAAAAGAGGTTTTCGATATCTCAAAGAAACTGTTTGTCCTGAGTTATTTTAAATATCGACTTTTTACTGTTGCAGCTCATTATGGATTTCTGGCAATGGAAGCGGCATTGACGTTAAAATATCAAGCTGAGTATGTGGAGTGCGGTAGGAATTTATATAGTATGATACAAAAGTTAATCCAGGAAGGATTATTGCCTGCGGGTAAGCATGAGTTATATGATGCCGGAAGGTGTTTTAGGAATGAATTATCTCATCTTAGTAAGAGAAAAGTTTTGACCCCGGGTATGGTTCCTTTAAAGCATATAGGGGAGTTGATAAACGACCTCTTCACTCCTGCTTCTTGAATGTCTAGTTCCCCACTCGTTTTTCCATCAGAAAATCTGATATTCCCCGGTATTCTATAACAGAAAATCTTTCTGTTACCGATTTTTTAAAAGTGCACTATTTATAAATTAAAAGTGCACTATCTTTAGTAGTTCTGTTTTAACCTTTTGGATGTCCAAAAGCCTGTCTTTATGCCAGAATCTTACTTCTGATAATCCGCCAGTGGTATAAG
>JAUYBI010000025.1 GCA_030693145.1 Candidatus Omnitrophota bacterium | reverse complement strand
CGTTCTCCTCGTAGTGTTGGAGAGTTTAAGGCCTATGATCGCACAAGCGGTTATAGGCCTTTTTATCTGGCGATGTCCCTAGGAGTTAGGGCATCGCATTTATTAGCCATATATCGGAATTCTTCGTGCCACAAGCTATTTAAAATCCTCTCTGAATTAAGGCAATTTATCGCCAAAATAGGCCTATTCCTCTCTTATTTAATGACGGCTATTTAATGGTATTATCGGTCATTTTTGTGATAAACTAGGGGTGGATTTGTTGCATTAAATAGAAAGGACTATTTCTTCTTATGGTTTTACGTATAACTATTGACACCAATTTGATCAACGCTAGGCAGCAATTGCCTGATATGAATACCCTAGAAGAAATGCATAAGAAAGGTTTGATCGAGATTGTTAAGACTGATGCAATGGATACCGAGATGTTGAATGGGTATAAAAAAGGCTTGGAGAAATCACAACAATACAGAGAGATTCAAGGATATGGGGTGTTCGGTCATTCTCGATACGATCATGCAGTTTATGGCAGTGAAGATGACGGAGGATTAACTCAAAGTGTCGTCATGGCTTTATTCCTTGGTAAATCGTGTTCGGAATTATCTGATAATGACATAAAAGATGTTATGCATATTTAGGCACATATAACAAATAAATGTGATTATTTTATTACCGAAGATAAAATTATTCTTGCCGCAACTGATATTTTGACTAAACTAGGAGTCTGCATTAGAACTTACGAGGTTCACCTCTTAAATTTGCCAATAGCTGTTTACAGAGAGGTCGTCCTCTTGTCGGATATTACTGCCCGTCATTAGCCGAGATACTCAGATTCCGATTTATCTTCCATCTCTGGCTGATTGTGGTATAATTTATTTACTTAAACACAACAGGTTATGAAAAAATGGAAAATAAAACCAAAGGCCAGATAGAAGCGCAAATAAGTGAAGCCATAATCAGATTCGAGAAAGAATATATGGGCAGAGGTCCTACTGAGACTAAAGCCTATATTATTAAGGATATGGTGTTAGTGCGGCTTAAAGGTGTGCTTACTCCTGCCGAAGAGCAGTTGACAAAAAGCGCCGAGGGAGCCGATTTAATAAAGAGAACCCGGATGCAGCTAATGGAAGGTGCTCGGGTATTGCTTGAGAATATGGTTTCGGATATTACCGGTTGCCAAATAAGAAGCCTGCATACGGATATCAGCACAAAAACCGGCGAGCGAGTGATTATTTTTACGCTCGATCAGAACCTGGAAGATAGGTTAGTTGCATAATTTTGTTGACGTAAATATTTTTTCGTATAGAATAAAGCTCGACAAGATTAAATAGGAAGACTAAGGCAAAGATCCCGAAGTTTCGGGATTGTTGCAAAGTAAGCCAACATCAAGTTTCTAAGTTTCTGCGATAAGCGGAAAACAGGAAACAATGTTGGCTTTTTTATTTTCTATTCATCATTAAAGGAGGAAGAAAAAAATGGCTACACCGCTTGAAAAATGGGTTGAGGAACAGGCAAAACTTACCAAGCCTAATAAGATTTACTGGTGCGATGGTTCTGAAGATGAGGCGCGCAGGCTTATCGAAATCGGGATGAAAAAAGAAAAAATCGGGGATGTGCCGATTTTTCAAGAGCTTAATCAAAAGAGTTGGCCAAACGCCTATTATCATCGTAGTCATCCGACGGATGTAGCGCGTACAGAACATTTAACTTATGTATGCCATCCGGATAAAGAGATAGCAGGCCCTAACAATAACTGGATGCATCCTGATGAAGCAAAAGAAAAGATGCGCAAGCTCTCTGACGGCTGCATGAAGGGTAGGACGATGTATGTGCTTCCTTATATGATGGGGCATCCGGATTCACCTTATGCCAAGGCCTGTATTCAGCTTACAGATGTTTCCTATGTTGCCGTGAGCATGCGTATTATGACCCGGATGAGTAAGAAAATAATTGAAAAAATAGGCACGCGTGAAGATTTCGTTAAAGGGCTACATTCGGTGGGGGATTTTGATCCGGACAAGCGTTTTATTATGCATTTTCCTGACGAACACTTGGTTTGGAGTATTGGCTCAGGATACGGCGGCAACGCGCTTCTAGGAAAAAAATGCTTTTCTCTTCGGATTGCTTCGTGGTTAGGATTTCAAGAAGGGTGGCTTGCTGAACACATGGTCATTCTGGGGATAGAGGATCCTAAAGGCAACGTAACCTATGTTACCGTTGCCTTGCCTTCTGCTTGCGGAAAGACTAACCTGGCCATGCTTGAGTCCGCGCTTCCCGGATACAAAGTGTGGACATTAGGAGATGATATAGCCTGGCTCAACGTTGGCCCAGACGGAAGGCTTTGGGCGATTAATCCGGAAGCAGGATTATTTGGCGTTGCGCCCGGAACTTCGATGAAAACCAATCCAAATATGCTTAAAACCCTTAAAGCTGTAAATTTCTACCCTACCCTTTTTACCAATACCGGTTTGGATACAGATACGAACGAGCCGTGGTGGGAAGGATTGGATGGTGCGGTCCCGAAAAATCTCATAGATTGGCAGGGCAAATCCTGGGATAGCTCCTCCGGATCAAAAGTTGCGCATCCTAATTCCAGGTTTACTGTTTCCATTAATAATTGTCCTACGCTTTCTAAGGAGTTCGATAATCCTAAAGGCGTGCCTATTTCGGCAATAATCTTAGGAGGTAGACGGACTCAACTTGTTCCTCTTGTAACTGAATCTTTTAACTGGCAAAACGGTGTATATCTCGGCGCACGAACCGGCTCAGAAACTACCGCAGCCGCCGCACATCAGGTGGGTCAGCTTCGCCGGGATCCTATGGCGATGCTTCCGTTTTGTGGCTACAACATGGGTGATTATTTCCGGCATTGGTTAAATATCGGTAAAAAGCTTACACAGCCGCCGAAGATATTCTCGGTTAACTGGTTCAGAGTTGACGATGAAGGTAAGTTTGTTTGGCCGGGGTTTGGAGAAAATATCCGCGTATTAAAGTGGATAGTGGATAGAGTGCATAATCGCGTGAAGGCAAAACAAACGCCATTAGGGCTGATTCCGGATGCGCAGGATTTAGAAACCGGCGGCCTGAATATTACCAAAGAAAAAATGGCGAAACTTTTTGAGATTAATGCGCAGGAGTGGAAACAGGAGCTACAGGATACAGAAAAATTCCTGAATCAGTTTGGCAGCCGTACGCCTTCCGAGATTTGGCAGGAACACAAAAAACTTGCCGAACAACTCGATAATAACGTTAGCGAGTTTGAAGATTCTATCCATTATGGCGACAGAGGAGGTGCTTAAGATGATGGATGAAACGTTGCGGATAACTAGCTTTCCTGAGATCGAATTGTTTAAAAGAGGAAAAGTCAGGGATGTTTATGATCTTAAAGATAAACTCTTGGTGGTTTCCACGGATAGAATATCCTGTTTTGATGTGGTTTTGCCAACCGGTATACCCCGAAAAGGTGAAGTCTTGACAAACTTGAGCCTATTCTGGTTTGGATACACTAAAGACATTGTTCTGAATCATTTAATCACCGCGGAAGTTAATAATTATCCTGTTGAGTTATTGAAATACAAGAGTATCCTTAAAGGCCGATCTATGCTGGTTAAGAAAGCAAAACCTATACCGGTTGAATGTATTATTAGGGGATATCTTTCCGGCTCGGGATGGAAGGAATATCAACAGAGCCAGTCAATTTGCGGCATACAATTGCCTCCCGGACTTAAGGAGTCGGATAAGCTGCCGGAGCCTATTTTTACTCCTTCAACCAAAGAAGATATCGGGCACGATATTAACGTGTCGCAGGATTTTGTAGAGAAGGAGCTCGGCAAAGATATAACCTCTCAGCTAAAAAGATTGAGCCTTGCCCTTTACTTGAAAGCAAGCGCATATGCCGAATCAAAAGGCATAATTATTGCCGATACGAAGTTTGAATTTGGTTTATATCAGGACAAAATCATCCTTATCGACGAGGTCTTAACGCCGGATTCTTCGCGCTTTTGGCCGAAAGGCCGGTATCGGCCGGGACAAGCGCAGCCAAGTTTCGATAAGCAATTTGTCAGGGATTATCTTGAGACGCTGGTTTGGAATAAAACAGCACCTGGGCCGGAATTACCCGAAGAAATAGTATTAAAGACCTCTGAGAAATACTTACAAGCTTTCGAGATGCTTACGGGAGAAGCGCTTTGACGGATAGGATTAGGATTGTTTATCAAGATAGGATATTAAGGATTACCAAATTTACAGTTTTGGAAACCTGTTTGATTTAAAGGAGGTAACGCAATATGATTGTTAAGCCAAAACAGGATATTGAAGCGATGATTTGCCAAAAGTTAACGATGATATTAAAAGAGCAAATTGGCGAGCAGGTTGAAACAGCAACCGCGGAAGTGGTGGAGGATGCAATAATTGTCAGATTTAAAGGAATTTTACCTCCGGCAGAAAGATTGTTAGCTAAAAAAGAAGATGGGATGGAGTTAATAAAAGAATTGAAAGAAAAACTTATTGAAAAGATCAAGCCTCTGCTAGAACAAACAATAAAAGAATTAACCGGGGCCGAAGTAGTTGATATTCATTCAAGCTTTAATCCGGAGACTGGGGAGAGGGTTGAGATATTTACCTTAAACAGAGGCTTAAAATAATTCTTTTTAAAAAAACATCAAAATGAAAACCGATAGCTTAAAGACTAATCTTTTTTCTATAGAGCAAGATTATATTATAAAAGCCGCGAATATAATAAAGGCCGGCGGCTTGGTAGCTTTTCCAACTGAAACCGTCTACGGCTTAGGCGCGGATGCCTTGAACCCCGCTGCCTGCGCAAAAATATTTCAGGCAAAGAACCGGCCTCTGGAAGACCCTTTGATCGTGCATATTGCCGATAAGCAGGATTTATTTAAAGTCGCACGTGAAGTTTATAAAATAACCTTAGACTTAGTTGATGTATTCTGGCCCGGCCCGCTGACTATTGTTTTAAAAAAGCAGGAAATAATTCCTGATATCGTTACCGGCGGCTTAGATACGATTGCAGTGCGGATGCCTAATCATAAAATTGCGCTGGAGTTAATTAAAGAAGCGCAAACTCCTATAGCGGCGCCGAGCGCCAATCTTTTTGGGAGGCCGTCACCTACAACCGCTCAACATGTGCTTGAAGATTTAGACGGTAAAATTGACTTGATTATAGATGGCGGAAGTACAGCCATAGGTGTTGAGTCAACAATTGTCGATTTGACGCAGGATCCTTTTTGTGTTTTGCGGCCCGGCGGAATCGGAATAGAGCAGTTGCGAAGAATTATTCCTCAAATCGGGCCCTATAGAAAATACGGTATTTTATCTGCGGGGATGTATCCGCGGCATTATGCTCCAAATGCGAAAGTATTGATTGTGGAGGGTAACGGTAAGATGCAGGCAGAGAAAGTAAAAGACTTGGCGCGCGAGTTTGCTTTACAGGGGTATTGTTTTGGAATACTGGCAAAATTTGAAAATAAAGATAAATACGGGGATTTCAACGTAAAGTTATTAGGCCCTGGAAATGATCTTGTCGCCTGTGCCGCTAATCTGTTTTCCGTATTGCGGAATTTTGATAAAGATAGAGTAGATATTATTATCGCCGAAGCGGTGAAGGAAGAGGGCTTGGGAGTTGCGATAATGGATAGGTTGCGTAGAGCGCAGGGGATTAAGATGAAACATGTTTAATAAAGTGCTGATTGCCAACCGAGGCGAGATTGCTTTAAGGGTAATCAGGGCTTGCAAAGAATTAGGCATTAGAACAGTTGCGGTTTATTCTGAAGCAGATAAAGATTCTTTGCACGTGAGATTTGCCGATGAATCAATCTGTATCGGTAAGCCCAAGAGCTCGGATAGCTACTTAAGTATTCCCGCGATTATCAGCGCTGCTGAAATAGCGGATGTGGATGCAATCCATCCCGGTTATGGTTTTTTGTCTGAACGGGCGCATTTTGCCGAGATTTGCGAGTCCTGCAAGATAACTTTTATTGGCCCACCACCTTCAGTCATAACCAAAATGGGCGATAAATCCGTAGCCAAAGATACGATGAAGCAGGCAAAAGTGCCGATAGTTCCGGGAAGCGAGGGCACGGTTAAAGATGAACAGGATGCGATTAAAATAGCGGAGAAGATCGGTTATCCGGTGATGATTAAGGCCTCTGCAGGCGGCGGAGGTAAAGGAATGCGTATTGCTCACAATAGGCCGAGCTTGGTTTCAAGTTTGCAAACGGCGCAGGCCGAAGCACAGGCAGCATTCGGCAATAATGAGGTTTATATCGAAAAGTATATTGACGGAGCAAGGCATATCGAGGTGCAGGTTTTAGCCGATAAATTCGGCAACACCATTCACTTAAGGGAACGCGAATGCTCCATTCAGAGAAGGCATCAGAAATTACTCGAAGAGACGCCTTCTCCGGCAATAAATAACAAAACCAGAGAAAAGATGGGTGAGGCAGCGGTAAAGGCAGCCAAGGCAGTAGGGTATTATAGCGTGGGGACAGTCGAGTTTATTCTGGATAAAGACGGCAGCTTTTATTTTATGGAGATGAATACGCGCATTCAGGTTGAGCATCCTATTACCGAATTGATAACCGGGGTTGATTTAGTCAAGGAGCAGATTCGCATAGCCGCGGGAGAGAAATTGAAACTTACCCAGAAAGACATATCCTGTAACGGCCATGCCATAGAATGCCGCATTAATGCCGAGGACCCGGATAATAATTTTATGCCTTCGCCCGGCAAGATTACTATGTATTATCCTTCGGGTGGTTTCGGGGTTCGCGTTGACTCCCACCTTTATACCGGTTACTGCGTCCCCCCGTATTATGATTCTTTAATCGCCAAACTTATCGTGCATGCGGATGATAGAAGACAGGCGATTGCCAGGATGCGGCGGGCACTCGGTGAGTTTATTGTGGAAGGGATAAAAACCACAATACCGTTTCACCTGAAAGTATTAGACAATCCCGATTTTCAAAAAGGCGAGTATTCGACAAAGTTTATCGAAGAAAAATTAATGAAGGGGCCGGCATGATACGGCGTAATCCCTACGGTGACTATCCGAAAATTGATAAAACAGCCTATATCGACCTTTCGGCAGTGATTATCGGAAAAGTCAATATCGGCAAGAACGTATTCGTCGCGCCCGGTGCGGTTATTAGAGCCGATGAAATAGGAAGTTCCGTTAGTATCGGCGATGGCAGCAACATTCAAGACAGGGTTATTATCCATGCCCTGGGAAACAGCTCTGTAATCATAGGAGAAAATACTTCTTTATCGCACGGTTGTATTATTCATGGCCCGTGCAAAATAGGGAAGGAGTGTTTTATCGGATTCGGGTCGGTAATATTTAAAGCTTTAATAAAAGATAATGTTTTTATTAAAAGCTTGGCAGTGATAGAAGGGGTAAAGATTCCCAATAAAAAACTCATCCCAAACGGAGCGATTATAAGTTCGCCTGGAATAGTTGAATCGTTGCAATCTCTATCCAGAGAGGAAATGGTATTTGCAAATAAAGTTGTTAGAGCGAACCTGCGGCTTGCAAAAGGATACAAAAAGGAGGAATAAAAGATGTCCGGGAAAATTATGGTTGGGATTGTTATGGGAAGCGATTCGGATTTAGAAACTATGCAGGAAGCGGTAAAAACGTTAGAGAAGTTTGGTATTGGCCATGATGTAAATATCATCTCGGCTCATCGTACGCCGCTCAAAGCACATGAGTATGCTTCTTCCGCGGAAGGCAGGGGACTGGAAGTCATTATTGCTGCCGCAGGCGGCGCAGCGCATTTAGCTGGGGTTATGGCTGCCTGGACCGCGCTTCCGGTAATTGGTGTGCCTATGCAGACGCAACTTTCAGGAGGATTAGATTCGCTTCTTTCTACGGTTCAGATGCCATCGGGTGTGCCCGTGGCTTGCGTTGCTACCGGCAAAGCTGGCGCAAAAAATTCCGCTATACTGGCAGCGCAAATTTTAGGCGTAAAATACCCGGAGATTAGAGAGAAGATAAAGAAATATAAAGAACAAATGGCTAAAGAGGTAGAAGAAAAAAACAGAAAACTGAAGGAGGGAAAAAGTGAGTGATGAAAGTCCAAAGGTCGAGTTTTTCGCCAACAACGGAATCATAGAGATTCGTTATTTTGATGGTTCGACTGCGTCCTTCGACAAACTCAGGACTAGTCCCGAGCGAAGTCGAGGGACGCTCGCCATCAATCCTGAGCGTAGTCGAAGGATTGATACTCTAAAAGATGAGCTCTATTGTAGCTGGAGATTGCCGGAATCCATTGCTCATGAATTAATCGCATGGTGGATAAGCTTGAAGAAAAATAAAGAAATCACCTTTCCTTTACAGAAAAGAACCAAAGTATGTGAGATTGCTATGAATACAAAAAAATATATTGAAATAAAGTCATTGGATTGCCGGGGGAGAACGAATATGACTGGTTGGAGCCTGCCTGCGGTGGTAATTAAAAAACTGGTAGTTTGGCAAAAGAATACAGCTGATAAATAGAAGTATGGGTTCCAATTTTTAAAGCGGGCAGATTTATCGAGAGATAAATCTAAATACGCAATACATTTAATTTCTCAGGAATGGATAAAAAGACTCGAAAAAAATGTTGAAAGTAAAGGTTAGAGTGCCTGCCACCGCAGCAAACTTAGGCGCAGGGTTTAATTGTTTAGGGCTGGCTTTAGAATTGTATAATACTCTTGAGATAAGCGAAGTAAACTCCGGTATAAGTATAAAAATTTTAGGAGAGGGGAAGATTACGCTCCCTAAAAATCGAAGTAACCTTTCACTTAACGCAATCTATAAAGTATTTGATATGTGTGGCTATAAACCTAAAGGGCTAAAGATTAAGATACACAATCGTATCCCTATTGCCAGAGGATTAGGCAGCAGCGCGGCCGCAATTGTTGCTGGCGCAGTAGCGGCTAATGAATTGTGCGCAAAAAAATTATCCCAGGATGATCTAATACAATTATGCGCTGATTTAGAAGGCCATCCCGATAATGTTGCCGCCGCATTTTTAGGAGGTATGACGATTTGCGGATATGAAGATAGCAAGCTTATCTACACAAACATTTTTGTGCGATATGGGTTACGAGCGATTATAGCTGTGCCGCAAAATCTAAAGGTAAAGACTAAAGATGCGGTAGCGGTTTTGCCCAAAAGAGTACCTTTTGCTGATGCTGTCTTTAATTTAAGCCGCGTAGCCTTTTTTATCAACGGTATGATGAGCGATGAATTGGAGATAATGGGCTTAGGAATGGATGACCGCCTGCATCAATCTTACCGGAAGCGCTTAATTCCCGGATTAGAAGATGTCTTTAGGGCAGCTAAAGGAGCCGGTGCGCACGGCGTGGCTTTAAGCGGCGCAGGCCCTTCGGTAGTTGCCATAACTAATAGGTTTCCTGATCCCATTGGCGAAGCAATGAAAAAGGCATTTGCGGCCAAAGGAATAAAGGCAGAGATTATGATTTTAGATGCGGATAATGAGGGGGTAACGGTTAAAGTGAAGAGGGAATAACTTATGAAGAAGCCCGCAGTAGCGGTAGTTAATATTGATAATGGTTTTGGCGCGGGTTGTGCTGCAGCTTTGATTGCTCGACTCCCAGGATGTAAGCAATGGGTTTGTTAGATGATAAAGATAATCCTATGGAATTAGTAGGTAGTCTTAATTTTAAGGAAAAGGTTGACAGGTCATTTGCCCTTATAAAAGAGGCGTATGAGAAATATGGCGATGGTTTAGTAGTAGCAAATAGCCTTGGAAAGGATTCGCTTGTGGTGTGGGATTTAGCTAAGCGCGTAAGTCTTCAAATCAAAGGGTTCATCGTTACCACCAGATTCCAGCATAAGGAAACCATTAATTTTATGCATAAGATAGTTAAACGCTATCCAGGACTTAGGGTTTTTCAGAATGACGTGGAGATTCCTGATGGGTTATATCGAACTGATCCTGACCGCTGCTGCCAGTTATTAAAGGTAGAGCCGACAAGCAGGGCAATCAAAGAAATGGGCGCAACTTGTTGGGTAACTGGCTTACGCTGTACCGAAGGGCGCACCCGCACCGAGTTTAAAGAAGTTGAAGAGCGGGATAAAGGGTTACTTAAATTAAATCCCATTTTAATTTGGAAAGAACGCGAGGTCTGGCAGTATCTGGCACTTTATTCAGTGCAGGTGAATCCTATTTATAAAGAAGGTTACCGTTCCCTTGATTGTTATACCTGCACGCAAATTACGACAGATGACAATGAGCGTTCTGGGCGCTGGGTAGGCACAAGTAAATGCGGCGGCGAATGCGGAATCCATACCAAGACTTTGATAAATAGTGAAGGCGAAGGAATTTAAAAGGAGGGATAAAACTATGTCAATATCAGAGAGAATAAGTCAAATTAGCCCGTCTCCCACGTTAAGCATAACTGCTAAAGCAAAGAAGATGCAGGCAGAAGGAATTAAGGTTATTGGTTTTGGCGCGGGCGAACCGGATTTTGATACGCCGGTTAATATTAAAGAAGCCGCCAAAAAAGCAATAGACAAGGGGTTTACCAAGTATACTCCTACCGCGGGAACAAAAGAACTTAAGGATGCTATTTGCGCAAAGCTTAAAAAAGATAATAACCTGGAATATTTGCCAGATGAGATTATTGTTTCCTGCGGCGCAAAGCACTCTATATTCAATATTGTCGTAACGCTGTGCAACGATGATGACGAGGTAATTTTACCTTCGCCTTATTGGGTGAGCTATCCGGAGATGATTAAAGTCGCGGGAGCAAAGGCTGTAATGCTTAATACCACCAAGGAGAGCGGTTTTAAAATTACTCCGGAGCAGCTCCAAAAAGCTATCAGGCCCAATACAAAACTTCTTATCTTAAATTCCCCTTCTAATCCCACAGGAATGGTTTACAGCGAAAGCGAATTGAAAGAGCTAAGCAGGATTATAACTAAGGCGGGGATTTATTGTATTTCCGATGAGATTTATGAAAAAGTTATTTATGACCAGCAACATGTGAGCATTGCTTCCTTAGGAGAAGATATTAAAAAAAGGATTATAGTCGTCAACGGAGTCTCAAAAGCATACTCAATGACCGGCTGGCGTATCGGTTATGCCGCGGGGCCGAAAGAGATAATCCAAGCAATGTCTAACCTACAAGATCATTCTACCTCTAACCCTACCTCAATTGCTCAGGCTGCGAGTGTCGAAGCTCTAACCGGCAGCCAGGACGATCTGGAAAAGATGGTTAAAGAATTTAAGAAAAGACGCGATTTTATGGTGGATAGAGTTAATGCAATTACCGGTATTAGTACGATTAATCCGCAGGGTGCATTTTATTGCTGGGTAGATATATCCGGTATTTTACAAAAGAGCGCTAACGGAAAGAAAATCATGAATTCCATGGACTTGACGGATGCGCTTTTAAACGGTGTTCATGTGGCAGTTGTTCCCGGCGGGGTATTCGGGGATGATAATTACATCAGGCTTTCATACGCCACCTCTATGGAAAACATTATCGAAGGGTTAAATAGAATCGAACAATTTATTAATAAGCTTACATAACAGGAGGTGTTGCTATGCCTAAAATTTATCTTATTGACGTGACTAATAGAGATGGGGTGCAGACGTCTCGAATATGCCTCTCTAAGCTTCAGAAAACAATACTTAACTTCTATTTGAATCAGCTGGGGGTTTTTCAGAGCGAATTTGGTTTTCCGACGACCCATCACGAGATAAATTATCTGAACGCTAACTTAGAATTAGCTGAAATGAATGTTTTGTCTCCTCTTCGTTTAGGCGGGTGGATGAGGGCAATAGAGGAAGATGTACAGGAAACATTCAAGAGCTGTCCTAAGATGAGACATTTGAATCTTTCTATGTCTACATCCGAGCAGATGATCAGGCATAAATTTAAGGGCAAATTAGACCATACTTCGGTGATAAAAGAGATGACAGATGCGGTAAAGACAGCAAGAGGTTTAGGGGCGGAGTCTATAGGCGTAAATGCGGAAGATGCCTCGCGTACAGAGATAGATTACCTGATTTCATTTGCTCAAGCGGCAAAAGAAGCCGGTGCCGATAGATTTCGTTACTGTGATACATTAGGTTGCGACAGCCCGTTTACGATATACGAAAGGATTCAGAAGTTAGCAGAAGCCATACGATTACCCATTGAACTGCATTGTCACAATGACTTAGGGATGGTTGTGGCAAATTCTGTGGAAGGAGCCAGGGCAGCTAATGATGCCGGAGTGGATGCTTACATCAATACTTGCGTCAACGGTATGGGCGAACGCGCGGGGAACGCGGATCTAGCAGCAGTGATTCTTGCTATTAGATATGCAAGTGGCCTGCAGGGCAAATATGTTTTGGATGAACGCATAGACTTAAAAAAGGCATGGCGGCTTTGTAAATATGCGTCGTACGCCTTTGGTATCCCCATTCCAATAAATCAACCGGGTGTCGGTTCAAACGCTTTTGCCCATGAATCCGGCATCCATGCAGACGGAGCTTTAAAAGACAGGCGTAATTATGAGCTTTATGATTATGAAGAACTCGGCCGCGGCGAACCCGAAGTGATTGAGACAGGCAGACAAATTACCGTGGGGGAATATTCTGGTATAAAAGGCTTCAGGAATGTTTATGAAAAACTAGAGATCGAGTTTAAAGACGAAGGCGAAGCGGCTCGAATCTTAGAATTAGCCAGATACGCCAATGTCCATAATCAGAAACCGTTAGTAGAAGAAGAGCTCAAGTTTATTGCTCAGTATCCTGAGATTGCCTGTAAACTTTTAACCATGTCGCCATTGTGTAAAAAGTGATGTTAAAAATCTTCGGAATAATATTGGCAGTGATTATCATAGGCCGGATCGTTATCGGGCCGGCACATAATTATATAAATAATTTAATTCAGGTTAACAAAGCTGAATCAGAAGAACAGTTCGTAGGTTTAGTCACCAGGCACAGTTCCAGGGTTGAGGAAATTCAACAGATATTAAAAGATGCTGATTTTAACCTAGGGTCGGTTGATGGAATAATGGGGGCCCAAACCAGAAAAGCAATAAAAGAATTTCAGAAGGCAAACCAATTGAAACCAACCGGAAAAATTGATCCGGCAACGTGGACAGCATTAAATAGAGAAAAAGAGGTGTTGCAGCATGAGCAACAGATAGGCGTGCCTGCGGAGGTCGTAAAAAATATTGAGCCACACGTTGAGATTACAGAGTACCGCTTAAAAACAAAAGATAGAATAAAGCAGATTCAGATTACGCTTAAAAAAGCCGGTTTTTATCAAGGCGAAATAGATAGTAAAATTGGCCCTAAAACCAAAAAAGCAATAATTGATTTCCAGAGGTTAAAAAGGTTAAAGTCCGATGGAGTGGTTGGGTTAAAGACTTGGGAAGAGCTAAGTAAATATTTGGAAAATTAGAAAATGGGTACGATGCAGGCCAACTTGAATCCATAGGGAACTATAAATTTATTGCAGCTGATGTTGTGTATGCTATACTGGCGTAAATATAATAGTGAACGAATAAGTGGTTTGGGAATACGCAAATATTCCTGGAGGAATTTTAGATGGACGGGCCGCCATCTTGCGTGCGAATGCAGGTTGGTTTTTTTATGGCTAACGCCACGTGAAAAAACTCTGGAAACGGTTTTGGGAACATGTTCTTAATCCAGAAAAAGCAGGTAAGGTAGGTATTAAGAACGCTCAGATCGAAGCTCCCGGCACGAAATTTATTCCCGGAATGATTTATACGATAAAAATCGAGCATGACGGCGGCTTGCGCATAGACGCTAAACCAGTAACTTCTATCTTAAAGAATGAAAAGATTAAATTTTAAGCTCATACCGGTTTTCTTATATTTAACGCTTTTTATTTCAGGATGCGTAACTGTTCCTCGTCAACCCGCGGTGCAGCCTTACGGCATATACCATGTTGTAGGAAGAGGCCAGACTCTCTATAGAATAGCCAAGACTTACAACATCAGTATTAATGAGCTTATGCGGACAAATAGAATTTCTGATCCTACGCAAATTGAGATCGGGCAAAAACTTTTTTTACCCGGAGTCCGCTTGCCATTACCGATAGAATCTTATAAGCTGGTTTCCCTGGAAACCGTGAGAAAACTTGTGGGGCCGAAGTATCACGCTTCTCATTGGCGTTATATTACTTTGCATCATAGCGCAACGCTTGAGGGAAACGCCGAATGCTTTGACCGGAACCATCGCGGCCGCAGGATGGGAGGGCTTTTTTATCATTTTGTAATTGGTAATGGCACCCTCTCTGGAGACGGAGAAATCGAGGTTGGCTGGCGCTGGAGAAAGCAAGAAGAAGTTAACCGCCCCGCGGACATTCAGATTTGTCTGGTAGGTAATTTTAATAAAGAGACGGTAAGTAGCGTGCAATTCGACGCTTTAGTTAAACTAATTAAAGTTTTGCGTGAACAATACAATGTACCAATACGCAATATAAGGGAGCACAAAGACATTAAGGGTAAAAATACTGAATGCCCGGGTAATAATTTCCCCTTTTATAAGCTTCTGACTGAACTAAAGAAAAACTAATTCTTGATTATGAAAAAAATAAATATCTTAATTTCGTTCTTACTAATCATTATCTTGTCCGCGGGATGGTAGATTTACCTATGAAGGGATTGTATGGTTAAGACCAAGATAATCTGTACGCTCGGACCGGCGTCGTCGAGTGAGATGGTGCTTAGAAAAATGATACGCGCCGGTATGGATGTCGGGCGCCTGAATTTTTCGCACGGTAAACCGCAGGAATTGCTCCGTAGGATAATCCTCATTCGATTACTAAACGCGAAATATCGCAGGTGTATAAAGCTTCTCGGTGACCTTCAGGGTCATCGTATAAGGATAGGTGATCTTGCCGAGCCAGTTGAGCTTAAAAAACGCCAGATAGTGTGGCTTACTCAACAAAAGGTAAAGGGCACGCGCGAGAAGATACCTTTTGATTATCAGGGTCCGCTAGGCAATATTAAGAACGGGCACCATATATTCATAGACGATGGAAATATTGATTTAGAAGTGATCGGCCGGACTAAAAACAGCCTGAAGGCAAAAGTAATAGCCGGCGGGCGGCTTTTGGAGCATAAGGGCGTAAATATTCCGGAGGCAAGCCTTGAATTCGGTAGCATGAGCCAGAAGGATATTCAGGATATACTTTTTTGCGAAAAACACGGTGTTGATTATATAGCTCAATCATTTGTACGTACGAAGAAAGATATTTTAGATGTAAGAAAACTGCTTAAGACAGGTTCTCATTGTCGGGTCATCGCTAAGATAGAGAATAGAGAAGGTATAAAGAATATTGATGAGATAATTAACGCTTCGGACGGCATTATGATAGCACGCGGAGATATGGGAGTATCGTTACCCATCTACGAAATCCCAGTCATTCAGAAAATGATCATAAAAAAATGTAATCGCGCGGGAAAATTTGTGATTACCGCGACACAGATGCTTGAGAGCATGGTCGAAAACCTTCGCCCGACCCGCGCGGAGGTGACGGATGTGGCAAATGCCATAATCGACGGCACTGATTTTGTCATGCTTTCGGCAGAGTCTGCCGTGGGTAAACACCCTGTTGAAACGGTTGCCATGATGAATAATATAATAAAATTCACGGGAAATTATTTAAAAACAAAGAAAACTTCAAAATAGATTAAATAGGAGCTCATGATGAATAGATTAAGAAAGTATTTTATAACCGGGTTGGCAGTGGTAGTGCCGGTTTTTTTGACGGTCTATGTTTTGGTAGTCTTATTCCGTTTTACCGACAATATTTTAGGCAGGTTTTTGAACGTTTATCTTAGGAATACCCTGGGGTTTAATATTCCCGGTTTAGGTGTTCTCATTTTTCTTTTAGTCATACTCTCGGTAGGATTTTTAGCTAACCGTTATATAGGTAAAAGGATCTTCCCCTTAATTGATAGGTGGTTTTCCAGTTTACCCTTAATCAGGAATATTTATCCTACTTTTAAGCAGGTTATTTCATTTGTTCTAGCACAAAAAGAATTTGGGTTTAAAAAAGTGGTCTTAGCAGAGTATCCTTCAAAAGGCATATGGTCTTTAGGATTTTTAACAAACGAAGAATTCCAAAAATTAAGCCAAACATCAAATAAGGTTATGGTATCAATTTTTATACCTACCTCTCCCGGGCCATTTACCGGAGTTGTTGTTTTTGTGGCTAAAGAAGATTTGCAGTTTCCGGATATCTCTATCGCAGATGCCTTCAAAATTATTATTTCAGGAGGTGTTTTTAAGCCATAATCCCGGCAGGTGTAAGAATTATACACGCCTTTTTGGAACTATGAAGAGAATGTCCATCTAAAACAGGTGGACAAATCTATCTCTCAATTCATCAAAGAGTTACGTAATTTCTAGCCAAAAAATACCGGACAAAAACGGACAAAATTCCAGCTTTTTGTCCAGAAATTGAGATTTTAGTGAAGAAATTACCTCTCCGAATACGCGAGATTAGCATTGAAAAAATTTATATGTGTGATAGAATATTTTCTATGAAAATGTTCAAGGTAATTGCGTTGATTCTCGTAACCGTGTTTTTGTTTTCAGCGGTTAGTTTATGTGATGCCGCGTGCCCAACAGATGACGATACTCAGCATTGCGATAGCTGCTGCGTAAGTTGTTATACAGCGGTTTTATCGTCAGCGCCAATTTCCATCACGTCTTCATTTTCCGCATCCTTTATCCAGCTTAATGCCATACTCCGCCAGGAGCCATTCTTAAGCGGCATCGAGTATCCACCTAATAGTCTTATATAAAAGACAGAAGTAAGCACAGGCAGAGGTCTGCTTTGTATTATTGTGCTTTTTCTGTCTTTTTTGTTTCCCGTTTATTGTTTCCCAATTCAAAAAGAAGAGAGGTAAAAATACATGAATAAAAGAATACTAATCGTCATAGCAGGAATAGCATTTCTTGTAAGTATTATTCCTAAAGTATACGCTGATGAGCCGCTAACATTGGAAAAAGCCTTAACATTGGCTTTTGAGAATAATCCCCGCATGATGGAAGCCGGGAAAGCCGTTGATGCAGCAAAGGGAGATTTGATCACCGCGCGAACTTTTGTTAATCCAGAAGTTGAATTTGAGATAGGGGGATTGAAAAAGAACGCAGAGGGTAAGCGTAAAACAAATCTTGACAGCTTTGAAATTAGGCAGGGATTTGATCCGCCGGGCGTGCGCGGAGCAAAAAGCAAAATAGCGCAAAATGAAGTATTGCTACAGCAGGAATTGGTTAGATCCGTCTGGTCGCAAGTGTACGTTGAGGCAAGAGAAGTTTATTCTCGGATAATTTTAAATAAAAAAGAACTGGAACTAGCAAATGAAAATCTTGATATTTTACGGCAGTTCTTCAGCCGGGTGCAGCAGCGTTTCCAATCCGGTCAAGCGCTTAAAAATGACGTTCAGCGGGCAAAGATAGAGCTCTTTGACGCCGAAAACGCCTATTTAGCCGCGGAAAAGGAATTAAAAACAAATAAGGCAAAGCTCAACCTACTTTTGGGGCGCGCGATGGATACTTCTTTTGAAATAGAAGAGGAGCTTAAGGATGAGGAATTGCGGTTTGATTTTCAGGAGTTAACGCAGACCGCTTTTTCTAAAAGCCCGGCAATTAAGTCCGAGGATTTAGCTCTAAATTCGAAAACCGCGAATTTGACCAAAGAACAGCTTAAGCGCTTACCCTCTCCTTTTGTCGGGTTTAAAAGGACAACCGAAGAATACGAGAATGACTCAAGCGTGGTAGTGGGTTTTAGCGTTCCTTTGTGGAACCTGAATCAAGGGGAAGTCAAGAAAGCTAAAGCCGAGAAAGATGCCCAAATTGTGAAAACCCAGGCAGTAAAAAGAGAAGTTGCTTTTAATGTTTTTGAAGCTTACTTAAACGCGGAACTTGCCCACCGGCAGTTCGAATTGCTGAAAAAGTCGCTTGAAGAGGCAAACGAACTGCTTCATCTGGCGAACCTGCGCTACAGCGAAGGAGAAATAGATTTCATTAATTTTCTTGACCAAATAAGAACAGCAACTCAAACGAGGATTAAATACTACGCAGGGCTGTTTAGCCTGAATAAAGCTATAAACGAACTTGAAAAGACTATCTACGCATCGGTTCGCAAGGAGGGGTATTTACAATGAAAAATCTGAAATTGGTATTAGTGATTTTGATCTCTTTTGCGCTGGGGATAGTGATATCCAAGAGCGTGTTTAATAAAGGTAAAGCTGGTGATCACAAGGAACGCAGTCTTGAGGAAGAGGGGCAGCACGAAGAAGAGTTGGGATTCTCTTTAAACAAAAAATCTCAGGAACTGATTGACTTAAAAACAAAGACAGCGCAGTTAGATGTGTTTAGGAAGAATATTTCCGTCGTAGGCAAGATTGCGCAGGATGCGCAAACGTCGCTGCATGTGGTTTCGCCGGTTATCGGAACGATTGTGGAAGTGAAAGCCCAGATAGGCTCCGTCGTGCAAAAAGACGACTTGCTTTGTGTTGTGTCCAAGGTAAACGGAGAAGCATCCCCGCATGAGGTAAAAGCGCCTATAGCCGGCACCGTAATCGGCGCTTTCGGTAAAGTAGGCGACAGAGTCGATAGCGTATCGTCTGTGTACACTATCGCAGACCTTACTAAATTATGGGCAACGCTGGAGGTATACGAAAAAGACATTGCCGAAATTAAGCTGGGGCAAAAAGCAGCGGTGCGCACTGTCGCCTATCCGGATCAAGTCTTTGCAGGAGAAATAGTGTTTATTTCTCCGCGGGTGGATGAAAATACGCATACCATAAAAGTGCGTATTGAAGTTCAGAATACCAATAACGATCTTAAGCTAGGAATGTTCGTTAATGCGGATATCGTTATCGAATCGGACGCAAAGTATATCCTACTGCCGCAGGAAGCGGTGCACATTGTAGGCGGCAAAAAAATAGTTTTCATTAAAACAGCCGACGAAAAGTTCGAAGTCAGAGAGGTCAAAATTAAGGATGAAGCGGACAGCATGGTTGCCGTTTACGAAGGGATCAAAGAAGGTGAAGCAGTGGTTATCCAGGATGGGTTTCTCTTAAAATCAGAGCTTCTTAAGTCCAAGATGGGCGAAGGGTGCGCCGAATGACACCCCGCGCTTAGCGGAATTGCGCGGGTGTTGTCTTCGTAGACAAGGAGTTAATTAGTTATGGATAAATTTATTTCTTTTGTTTTTAAGCAGCGGATGCTGGTGATGATTACCGCCGCTGCTGTGATTATATGGGGAGTATTCTCATGGGTTAAATTGCCTATAGACGCTTTCCCGGATGTCACAAATGTTCAAGTGATGATCTTGACCGAAACCGAAGGCTTGGCTCCGGCCGAAGTAGAGAGGCTGATCACCTATCCTATTGAAGTGGAAATGAACGGTTTGCCAAAAGTCAAACTAATCCGATCCCTATCCAAGGCTGGTCTTTCACAGGTCGTAGTTGTATTTGAAGACAATGTTGATATTTATTTCGCCAGGCAGATTGTATTTGAGAAGCTCTCCAAAGCTAAAGAATCGCTTCCCGCGGGTGCGGATCCCGAGTTGGGACCCATAAGTACCGGGCTCGGTGAAATTTATCAATATACCTTAGAGACGGACGACAAGGATATAGACCTTACCGATTTGCGTACGATACAGGATTGGGTCGTGGTGCCGCAGTTGCGTTCTGTTACCGGTGTCACTGAGGTAAACTCTTTTGGTGGGTTTGTTAAACAGTATCAGGCGCTTATTGATCCCGATAAATTGCTCAAATATAAAATCAGCCTCAATGAGGTTTTTGACGCGTTAGTAAAGAATAACGCTACCGCACCGGCCAATTTTATCGTCAAAGGAAGAGAGCAGATCATCGCTAGAAGCATAGGGCTTATAAAATCTACAGAAGATCTAGCGAATATAGTCGTTGCTGTTCGCGAAACCACGCCGATTTACCTAAAAGATATCTCTGAAATCCGTATTGGTCATCAAGTTCGCCAAGGGGCAGTTACCCGAGATGGTAATGGCGAAGCCGTATGCGGGATGGCGATTATGCTTAAAGATTCAAATTCCAAGATGGTCGTCGACAGCGTAAAAAGTAAAGTTGCCGATATACAAAAGAGACTCCCGTTCGGAATCAAAATAAATCCTTTCTATGACCGCACCGAATTAATCCAAGCGTGCATTAAGACGGTTTCGGATGCGCTCTTGCAGGGTGGGTTATTGGTTATCTTGGTGCTTTTTTTATTTTTGGGATGTGCGCGGTTAAGTTTGATTGTGTGTTTATCATTACCCTTGTCAGCGCTCATTTGTTTTATATTTATGCAGCTGACGGGGGTCTCAGCAAATTTGATGTCCTTGGGAGGGTTGGCTATTGCGTTAGGAATGATCGTAGATGCCAATATAGTCGTAGGCGAAAATATATTCAGGCATTTATCCGAGAGAAAATCAAATTTAGAAAAGCCCGTCATTTGTTTAGAAGCGGTCAAGGAAGTTGCTGTTCCGGTTCTATTTGCGATTTTAATCATTGTGATTGTGTTCTTGCCTTTATTTAGTTTGCAATCTATCGAAGGCAAGATGTTTAAGCCGCTTGCACTTACAATCATGTTCGCTATGCTTGGCTCGCTTCTTGTGTCGCTGACTATCACTCCCGTATTGTGTTCCTTTTTTCTAAAAGGCGCCAAGACGCAGGACGACAATCTCGGCATACGCCTTATAAAAAAGCTTTATCTTCCCCTTTTAGATAAGGTGCTTGCGCACAAGAAGAAAACAGCAGTCATTGCCGTAGTGATTTTTGTTGTTTCTATGGTTGGATTTAAATTTGTAGGAACGGAGTTTCTTCCGTATTTAGATGAAGGCTCCATAGTGTTGAACATCTTAAAGTTTCCTACTTCGTCATTGGAAGAATCGCGCAAGGTTGGCGAGCTAGTGGAAAAGCTTTTACTTGAATTTCCTGAGGTTAAAACTGTGGTCACCAAAACAGGCAGGGCAGAGATTGCTGAAGACCCTATGGGGCCTGAACAGAATGATGTTTTTATTATGCTTAAGCCGCGGAAATTCTGGAAAGCAAAATCAAAACAAGGTCTTATAGAAGCGATGAATAAAAATGTAAGCCAGATCCCTGGGATAAAACTTAATTTTTCACAACCGATCGCACTTCGTGTCAATGAACTTATTTCGGGCGTTAAATCCGATGTTGCCGTTAAGGTGTTCGGGTATGATTTGGCGATATTGGCTGAGAAGGCCGAGGAGATTGAGCATGAAATATCGGAGATAAGAGGGGCTACGGATGTGAAGCTTGAGCAGATAGCAGGTTTTCTACAGCTTGATATTGATATAGACCGAAAAGCCATTGCCCGCTACGGTATTAATGTGAGCGATGTAAATGAAGTGGTAGAAATAGCGGTAGGAGGAAGAGTTGCCACGACCGTTTATGAGGATGATAGGAGATTTAATGTTTTTGTGCGTTTTCCGGAAGAGAAACGAAATAATGAGAAAGCGATAGGCAATATTCTCATACCTGCGCCTTCCGGGCAGAAGATCCCTTTATCTCAACTGGCAAAGATTAAGATTATCGAAGCACCGGCGCAGATAAGCCGCGAAGGTGGATCGCGTAGGGTTGTTGTTGAGTGTAACGTAAGAGGGTGGGATATAGGAAGCTTTGTGCAGGAAGTCAGGCTTAAGGTTGCTCAGATCGAAAAGTCGCTGCCACCTAATTATTTTATAAGCTGGGGAGGACAGTTTGAAAATCAGGAACGGGCGATGCGCACCCTGTCCCTTGTTGTTCCGGTGGTTATATTGATTATCTTTGTTATACTTTTTTCTGCATTCGGGGCATTTCGCCCGGCGTTGCTTGTTATGTTTAATCTGCCCTTCGCTTTAGTTGGAGGGATTTTGTTAGTATTGCTATTTAGAATTACCTTAAGCGTATCGGCAGTAGTGGGGTTTATCGCGCTTTTCGGGACAGCCGTCGAAAACGGAATCGTGCTGGTGACTTTTTTCTCCCAGTTAAGGAGGGAAGGGTTATCTTTAAATGAGGCCATAAAGAAAGGATGTGAATTGCGTCTCAGACCGCTTTTGTTAACTACACTGACAACTATGTTTGGCCTTCTGCCTCTATTATGGGCAAGCGGAGCCGGAGCAGAGGTGCAGAAACCTTTAGCAGTAGTTGTCTTGGGTGGGCTGGTTTCGTCGTGGTGTTTGACACTCATTGTATTACCCGCATTGTATGGTTGGTTTGAAAAGGAAGAAGTTGAATTTTAACAGATAAGGGGGTAGAGAAAATGAAAAAAATTGAAGCGTATATTCAGCCATTTATGCTGAGCAAGGTAGAGGCATCGTTACGGTCGATTCATATTCACGGCATGTCGGTAATAGAAGCAAAAGGGTTTGGCAAGGAGAAGGATGAAAGTTATCCGCATCATCTAATAGATAGCGTCATCGATTTTACGCCGAAAACAAAAGTCGAGATTGTTTGTCCTGATTCATCTTGCGACAAAATAGTTGAAACTCTGCGTAAAGCAGCTCATACCGGCAGAAAAGGCGATGGTAAGATTTTTATTTATGAAGTGTTAAAAGCAGTAAGTATTTTAACTGGCAAGGAAGGGGAAGAAGCAGTTTAATGCTGATTGAATAGTAAAAGGAATACGGTGGAATTAAGGTTGATCAGGCTAAAAGATTAAAAGAGTTAGAGCAGGAGAATAGCCGACTGAAGAGATTGGCCGCAGATTTATCGCTGGATAACTCTATTCTGAAGGAAGCCTCCCGGGAAAACTTCTAA
>JAUYBI010000023.1 GCA_030693145.1 Candidatus Omnitrophota bacterium | reverse complement strand
CGTTCTCCTCGTAGTGTTGGAGAGTTTAAGGCCTATGATCGCACAAGCGGTTATAGGCCTTTTTATCTGGCGATGTCCCTAGGAGTTAGGGCATCGCATTTATTAGCCATATATCGGAATTCTTCGTGCCACAAGCTATTTTAAATCCTCTCTGAATTAAGGCAATTTATCGCCAAAATAGGCCTATTCCTCTCTTAGTTTATGGCGGCTAGTTTATGCCATAATTGGCGAAATTACACAATAGCTGTAAACGGAGAGGGCTTCCCCTTGTGCAATATTACTGCCGTCCTTACCGGGGATACCTCTTGCAGTAAAAGTTCTCCATGATATAATACAAACAAATTAAGGTGCAATAAGTGGTCTGGAGATACTATGTATTTCTGGAGGTAACTTTAGATGGTCGGGCCGCCATCTTGCATGCCAATGCAGGATTGCATTTATTTTTATATCGTACTTAAAATAAGAATAACCACAAAATTACAATGCGTATATTATTAGTTGAAGACGAAAAAAATATGGCGAGCTTTATCAAGCGCGGGCTCCAAGAGGAGCGTTATGTGGTCGATGTTGCCCCAAACGGAGAAAAGGCTCTTTTCTTAGCGGAAACAAATCCCTACGATTTGATAATTCTCGATGTAATGCTTCCGGATACCACCGGTTTTATTATCTGTAAGGATTTACGGGCTAAGAAAATAGATGCCTTTGTCCTCATGCTTACTGCTCGCGATGACGTTAAAGATAAAGTATTGGGCCTTGAGGCCGGGGCGGACGACTATTTGGCTAAACCGTTTGATTTCGATGAACTCCTGGCGCGGATTGCCGCGCTTTTACGCAGGAAACGCCTGGATAAAAGCCCTATTCTTAAAGTTGCGGATCTTGAATTGAATCAGCTTACCCATAAAATCATACGAGCAAAAAAAGAGATAATCTTGACCAGTAAGGAATATTGTTTACTGGAGTATCTCATGCTTCATGCTAATCAAGTAGTAACGAGGACCCAGATATCAGAACACGTTTGGAATGAGGATTTTGACAGCCTTACCAATGTCATAGATGTATTTATTAACCGGTTGCGTAACAAGATCGACCAAGATTTTAAGAAAAAGCTTATACATTCTCTTCGCGGTACCGGCTACATACTTAAGGAATAGTGATGCAAAAATCTTTTCGTAAAAAAGTTATGACGGGGTTTTTAGTAATGGTATTTTTGTGTGCTTTCACGGCAATCCTTGCTTTTATAACTACGCGTAACATGCAAAATGTTTTTCTCAATACGATGAGAGATAACGTTTCGTCTCTCAAGGCGGCGGAAGAATTAGAACTGGCCTTACTTAGTCAAAAAGGGTTTTTAGGAAATTATTTTTTAGACGGCGATCCAAGTTGGCTTAAAAAACTTGAAGAGAAAAAAGCGAATTTCGAGTATTGGCTTAAAAAGGCAACGGATGCCGCTTTAACTCCTCCCGAAAAAGGTATCATTAAAGACATTAAGCTTCTTTATAAAACGTATGAAAGCGAACGTTATAGAGCTAAACAGTTTTATGAATCGGGGAATATGCAGGGTGCAAAAAAAATTCTCCTGAAAGATATGTGGAAAGCCTTCGAGGCCCTATACCAAAAGTGCGAGGACTATCTTTGCATTAATGAATCAATCATTAAAGAATCAGAGACTTCTTTACAAAATAAAGTCATGGGAATGATGATTTTGATTATAGTTCCCGCGCTGGTCATAGTTGGCTTAGTTGGTTCCATGTTTTTTTTGTTAACGAGAAGAATACTATCCTCTGTTGAAGATATTGCGGTAACCACGCGCAATATTAACCTTAAAAGCCTGAGCGGGCGAGTCAGTACCGCGAATTTGGAAACAGAAATAGAATATCTTGCTAAATCAATCAACTTGATGCTTGAGCGGCTGGAGTGTTCTTTTGAATACATAAAGGAATTTAGCTCAAGTATCGGCCATGAATTAAAGACGCCGCTGGCCATTATCAAAGGAGAGTCTGAGATTGCATTACGCAAAGAGAGGCAAGCCGAGGATTATCGAAAGGCCTTGAGCGTCAATATCGAAGAAGCAAATCGAATGATCCGCATTGTCGAAGATTTGGTTTTCCTGGCAAAACTTGATTACAACCCTGATAATATCAATAAAGAAACATTTGATTTTATTCCTTTTTTTACGGATATACAGAATCGCGCTCAAACGCTGGTTAAGCAAAAACAAATAAACCTTACAGCCGAGATTCCCGAAGTTAGCGTTATTTTAGAGGGAAACAAGTTGCATCTGAGCCGCTTGTTTTTTAATCTTATTCAGAATGCCGTTAAATTCACGCCTTCGGGAGGAAGGATAAATTTAACCGTTAGGCCGGAAGGCAACATGCTGAAGGTTGCTGTTTCCGATACTGGCTTAGGCATCAGCGAAGAGGATTTACCTAAGATATTTCAGCGATTTTTTCATAAAGAAAAATCACAAGCGGAAAGCATCGATAGTATCGGTTTGGGTTTAAGCATTGCAAAATCAATAGCAAAGTTCCACAAAGGTGACATCGAGGCAAAAAGCAAGCTCGGTGAAGGTACCACCTTTACAGTAATTCTGCCTGTCCTCTACGCCTGATTTATTCCTTATCTTTCCCGAAAAAGCCGGCATAAAGATTACAAAAAATTAATTTAATATTCATCTTTGGTTCATGTGCAATTTGCTATTATTCTTTTATTATGCAAATAAAACACGTTACGGAATGAGTCGCTGTAAGCTTGGCAGGATTAGGAGGATGTAAAACGTGCAGAAAATCCTTATTATTGATGATGAGCAAAAAATTGGCCAATCGTATACCAGGTTACTTTTAGAAGAGGGCTTTGAGGCAAAATATGCTTTAGGTGCCAAAGAAGCAACCAATCTTTTGATTCGCGAACCATTCGATTTAGTCCTACTAGATATTAACATGCCGAAAGTAGGCGGTAGGGCAATGTACGAAGTAATCAGGGAATACGACCGGTATATGAAAGTCATAGTCTCAAGCGTTTACTCCATTGAAGACCAAGTTCAAAGTATCTTAGGGGCCTGTGCATATCACAACAAATCGCAAGGAGTCGATATACTCCTGGCTAAGATAAAAGAAGTATTAGGCGGCGGGGATGCCTGTAAAGATTCCCATAGCCCAAGATGAATCAAGGATATCTAATAAAAGTATGACGGGAATAAAACTTATCTTTGCAATCATAATAGCAATAGCATGCAACGGGTGCACGTTTATTGTTAAAGATGACAATTTAATAAAGTATTACGGTGTAAATGAAAAGCGCGATATTGAGTTTTTGAATAAAATATTGGGTATACAGCAGGAGATATCTCAGAGGCAGAAAAATCCCGGAGTTATTCTTAAATAATATTACTGTATGTTTGGCATGAAGAAAATAGCAGCGGTTATCATTATAATTTTATTCCTGGTTCCTTTCTTTTATCATTTTTTTAGGTATTTTAAAGAAAACATTAGCCAGAGAAAAGAGGCTGTTTCCGGCAAACAACAATTTGTAGAAGGTGTTTCAAAAGTTCCTGTAATTCCGGTGCGTTTAAAGAATTCAGAAGAAGTGAGCGAACCCGAAGATAGAACGGAAGAACTAAATAAAGCTTCTGAGGAAAAGTTTCCAAATATAACGGAAAAGATTGTCGTAAAAGTTAAGCCAAAAAAACAAAAATATGAATCTAGTGTCCAAGATGAGATTCTATACTACCGCCTTAATTCAAAAGAACATATTAGTAAAATCCAGTCGTTCTTAAAAAAGGCTGGATTTTATAAAGGCGAGATTGACGGTAAGATGGGGCCTCGGACTAAGTTTGCTATTAAGGAGTTTCAAAAGGTAAAAAAGTTAAATCCTGATGGTGTCGTGGGAGGAAAAACTTGGGAAGCCCTTGAAAGGTATCTGAAGAATTAATGGCTAAACGCAGCTTATTTATAAAAGTATTAATATTCCTGGGTATATTTTTAGTTTCAGCTGGGAATATGGCAAAAGTCAATGCACAAGGAGTAATTTTAAAGCAATTAACTCAGCAAGAGATTCATCAGATTGGCGATAGAGTTTTTGAGAATGAATGCGCGTCAAAAGAGGAAAATTTGATTGTTTGGAATGAAGGCGAGGATTTTATGTCTTTAGGTATTGGGCATTTTATTTGGTATCCGGCGAATGGCAAAAAACTTTTTGTGGGGAGTTTTGTAAAATTTCTTGAATATGCGAAAAACTCCGGGCAGAAAATTCCGCACTGGCTTGATAAAAAACCGATTCCTGCTTGTCCTTGGGGATCACGCGATAGTTTCTTAAATGCGCAAAGCGATAGGCGGTTAATGGAATTAAGGGGTTTTTTAATAAAAACAAAATCTATTCAAGCTGCTTTTATTGTTAAGCGGTTAGAAGAGGCTTTGCCGTTAATTTTAAAGCAGGTATCGGACGATAGTCGCAAAAAGATAATTTTCCAATTCGACCGTCTTATTTCTACTCCTTCTGGAGTTTATGTCTTGGCAGATTACGCTAACTTTAAGGGGCTTGGGATAACGCCATCTGAATACTACCGAGGTAAAGGTTGGGGATTGCTTCAAGTTTTAGAAGGAATGCGGGGTGAAAATGAAGCTCCGGATGCTGTTAAGGAATTTGCGCGATCCGCAAATAATGTGCTTGTAACTCGAGTGAAAAATTCTCATTTAGGCCGTAATGAAAAAAGATGGCTGCCGGGTTGGCAGAAAAGGGTTAATTCATATATTAAATAAAAGGAGGTGAGAAAATAGAGAGATTTTAATTAGCGGTTAGATTATAACATAACCATAAACTTAACCGGAGGATGATATGAGAAAAGAGATTTCATGTTTAGCAATAGTTACTTTACTGGTATTAGGATTGAGCGGTCAGGGTTTCTGTATGGCGCGTAGGCCGCCTGATCCAAAGAAATCTACACCTAAACAAGCAGAATCTATCCAGAAGGTTTCGGGAATGATTTCTGGTTACGATTGGACAAGATCCACAATTACTGTAGTTCCTACAAATGGCGCTTTGATTACAGCTGAGATCGATAAAACATCTAAGATTTCTAAAGCTGGAAAATTGATTAAAATGGCTGATATTAAAACGGGCGATGTAGTTAGCGTTGCCTATGAAACGAAGGGGTGGAAGAAAATAGCTAGGAAAATTATAGTGCAGGAAAAAGTCGCTGCCAAAGCCGCAACTACAGAAAAGAAGAAAAAATAGATTTACTAAAGAAAGAAGGAGGGATGTGTAATTTATTGCGGTATTTGACAATTGTCTTTCGCGAGATGCAGATCCCTTCTTTTTTAGAGTTGTTGATGTATAGTTAAACGCATACATATAAAGGGGGCCTAAATTATTGCAATTTATTTATATCGCAACATAATAAGAATTATGCTGACAGTTTTGCCATAAAATTATTATGAAATCAGCGCTTATTATATTTTTAATTGTTGTAGTAGTTGTTTTAGGATACAGAGGGTCTTTATTACAAAAAGAGCTTTTAAGCGTAAGGGGGAGTGCCGCATTCTATGAAAAAAGAAGTGATGACCTGCAGAGGGAGCTAATGCGCATGAGCAGCCTTTATCGTGAAGAAGAGCGGATTTTGGATGGGATCGAAGAAAACATTGCTGAATTAGAGAACAAAATAAATTTGGAAACACTTGAGCGCTATATCCCGAAAAAAACCTGGGATGAAATAAAACCGGTTGTTGATAGGCTGCAGTCATTTGGCAAAGAAAGAGAAAAAAGCAGGCTATCTGGGGATCAAGATGATTAAAGATGTAATTGTTATAAAATTTATTCAAATAAGTTTAAGCGTGATAGCGCTAAATGGCCGCACTTTTATTATTAAAGACGGCCAGGCAATAAAATATTTCGGAATAGATGGGCAGCGGGGAGATGAGTTTTTGAATCAAGTTCTTGATAAGTAACAGCAAGTATATCAGGCCAAAGAATTTAGTTGACGCTAAAAAACTATGAAGCTTACGATATCAAAATTATATATAGTCATTACAGGGATAGTCATTATTGCAGCCAGTCTTTATATGCTTAAAAGTCAGATAGAGAATCGTCAGCTTAAGAAAATTATTGAGCGCTTAACCGCCGACTCGCGGGTTGCCGAAGTGATCGTGACCGATGTTAAGCGCGACGCAAAAACAAAAAAAGCCTATACGACCATTAAATTTTTAGAATACGATGCAAGACTGAATCCGCTTGAGCCGAAATATTTCACTTTTTCAGGTAATGTCATACAGTTTCAGTCAATGGTAATAAGATTTGATGATTTTTATGTTAAAAAGGGACATCCTTTAAAAGGAAAAAGCGCGTACTTTTTTATGAAAGTTTTTATGTTAACCGATAAAGGCGCAGAAACTTTTGAGATTACTAAAATAAATGAAATTCCATCCGGCTATGAAGTAGCGGATGTTAAGAATAATTTCGAGAAGAAAATTTGGCAGAAGTTTTGGGGATATGCCCTTAATCCTAAAGAAGCAGGCAAAGTAGGTATTAAAAACGCCCAAATCGAGGCGCCGGGTACGAAATTCGTTCCTGGTATGATTTATACGATCAAAATTGAACATGACGGTGGCTTGCGTATAGACGCTAAACCAGTAACCCCCTATGTTAAAGAATGAAAAGATTAAATTTTAAGTTAATGCTGGCTTAAACATAAGGATATTGAAGAAAAAATACCGAACGTCCACCTTGGATGCTAACTTTCTATTTAATAGGTTATTGGTTGAATTAAGAAAAAGTTTATTAAGGTATGTTAAAATTTCTTGTTTATATATTAATCGGGTTATTCGTTTTTGTTATGTTTTTTACGCCTGCGCGTAATTACATGAATAATTTGTTTCATCATGATAAGCAGGGGGAGCTTGAAGGGCAGATTATTGGAAAAGTGTCGGTTTATAATCTACGCGTTGAAGAAATACAGAAAATTTTAAAAGAAGCTGGTTTTGAGCCGGGGCCGATAGACGGAGTCATGGGAGCTCAGACAAGGGTAGCAATCAGGAATTTTCAGAAGAAAGAAGGATTAAAGTCTACCGGTAAAATTGATTCGGTAACCCAGCTTGCTTTAAATAAAGAGAAAGAAATAGAGAAGCCTTTATTCCAACCGGAAACAGAATTTGACAAATGGGAGTCTTCCCTCACAAATAAGGGTGCGCCCGCGAAGATAGATAAAGAAGACTCGACTAATAGAGCCAAAGCTCAGCATGAGGTTTTAACTTCTCGCCTTAATCCAAATGAAAGAATAAAGCAGATTCAAACAGCACTTAAAAACGCGGGATTTTACAAAGGAGAGATTGACGGTAAAATAGGCCCTCGGACTAATGCCGCGATACGAGCTTTTCAAAGAGCAAAAAAACTTAATTCTGACGGCGTTGTGGGCCCAGGGGCGTCGGTTGAGCTAAATAAATTTTTATCTCCATAGAACGCTGCGGGTACCAATTTGAGATTGAGGATGATGAGTAGATTCGCGAAAAACACGCTTTTAAAATATGGGAACTCTAATTACCAATTTTTATTACCGCGAACTTTGTCTGCCGAAAGGAGGGCAATCCGCGGAAAGGCTGATATTTTTGTGGTCATCTTCTTGGGATTGGCATCATTTGGTTGGGGTATGGTTATTTATCAAAATATTTTACAAAGAGAATCTGAAGAGCGGATTGCCAAAGCTGTTCGAGAAGAGATAGAGTACCGCAGGCAAACAGAAGATTCTATCAAACAAGATATTGAGGCTCAGAAGAAAGCTCAGGCATTTATTTTGCAACTTGATTATGAAAAAGAGTTAGCTGGCTTTATAAGGCAGGAAATCGCGGATTCCGAGAATAGGCAAATACAGCACTATAAAAAACTGGAGGATCTTTTTGCCGGAGAGGCACAGGCTTATAGACAGAAACAGCAAGAATATGAACAGCAACTGGTTGGCTATAGAACTGGTGTGGAGGAATATAGTGTTTTACTGCAAAAGAATATCGAGCGTTTAGATGAATATAAAAATAAAGTTTTAGGGAACGATAAAAAACTGACGCAATTGGAAAAGAAGATGGATTTGCAGATTAAGCGCATAGCAGATTACGATAGGCGATTGGCAGAAATCTTAAAAATTTTAGAGGAATCTAAAGAGAAGCAAAAAGAGCTGCCGGTGCAACAAATATAATTGTTTTTTAGTTTCGCTGGAAACGGATTTTTAAAATATAGAGGCTCGATTTAATATTTACATTTAATTACAAAGGTGTTTTATGGTTAAGGCTAAGATAATCTGCACGATTGGCCCGATGTCTTCGAGCGAGAAGGTGCTTAGAAAAATGATGCTTGTTGGTATGGATGTCGGGCGACTGAACTTTTCGCACGGTAAACCGCAGGAATTGCTCCATAGGATAAGCCTCATTCGATTACTAAACGCGAAATATCATAGGCGTGTTAAACTTCTCGGGGACCTTCAGGGGCACCGCATAAGGGTAGGTGAACTCGTTGCTCCGGTTTTGCTTAAAAAAAGCCGGATAGTATGGCTTACTCAGCAAAAAATAAAAGGCTCACATGAAAAAATACCCTTTGATTATCAGGGTTCGCTAGGCAATATTAAGAAGGGGCACCATATATTTATAGACGATGGAAATATCGATTTAGAAGTATTCAGCCGGACTAAAAACAGCCTGAAGGTAAAAGTAATATCCGGCGGCCTGCTTAAAGAGCATAAGGGCATAAATATTCCGGAGGCAAGGCTTGAATTCGGCGGAATAAGCCAGAAGGATATTCAGGATGTACTTTTTTGCGAAAAACACGGCGTTGAGTATATCGCTCAATCATTCGTGCGTACGAAGAAGGATATTTTGGATGTAAGAAAAGTGCTTGGGGAAGGATCGCGGTGCCGGGTCATCGCTAAGATAGAGAATAGAGAAGGTATAAAGAATATTGATGAGATAATTAACGCTTCGGACGGCATTATGATCGCACGCGGAGATATGGGGGTGTCACTGCCGATTTATGAAATCCCTATTATTCAGAAGATGATTATAAAAAAATGTAATCGCGCGGGAAAATTTGTGATTACCGCGACACAGATGCTGGAGAGCATGACTGAGAACCTGCGTCCTACGCGCGCAGAGGTAACGGATGTGGCAAATGCCATAATCGACGGCACTGATTTTGTCATGCTTTCGGCTGAATCTGCCGTGGGCAAATACCCGGTTGAAACGGTTGCCATGATGAATAATATAATAAAATTCACGGAAGGTTATTTAAAAGCAAAGACAACTTCAGAATAGATAGAATAGACACCCCGCGCTAATTGGTATTGCGTTGGTGTTGTCTAGGTAGACAAGACACCCAACGCTAAGAGGTATTGCGTTGGTGTTGTCTAGGTAGACAAGGAGCTCATGATGGTTAAATTAAGAAAGTATTTTATAACCGGGTTGGCAGTGGTAGTGCCGGTTTTTTTGACGGTCTATGTTTTGGTGGTTCTGTTCCGTTTTACCGACAATATTTTAGGCAGTTTTTTAAATGTTTATTTTAGGAATATTCTGGGGTTTTATATTCCCGGTTTAGGTATTTTTATTTTTCTTTTACTCATAGTCTCGATAGGATTTCTGGCTAACCGTTATATAGGTAAAAGGATTTTTCCCTTAATTGATAGGTGGTTTTCCAGTTTACCCTTGATCAGGAATATTTATCCTACTTTTAAGCATGTTATTTCATTTATTTTGGCCCAAAAAGAATTTGGGTTTAAAAAAGTGGTCTTAGTAGAGTATCCTTCAAAAGGTATACGGTCTTTAGGATTTTTAACCAACGAAGAATTCCTAAAATTAAGCCAAATATCAAATAAGGCTATGGTATCAATCTTTATGCCTACTTCTCCCGGGCCATTTACCGGAGTTGTTATTTTTGTAGCTAAAGAAGATTTAAGTTTTCCGGATATCTCTATCGCGGATGCCTTCAAAATAATTATTTCAGGAGGTGTTTTTAAGCCATAATTCACTAATGTCCATCTTAGGGAGATGGACAAGAAATAACGCTTTATTTTTAAGATAGTTACGCAATTTCTATCCAAGAGTATGATGATGAATAATGCCATAAAATTTACGGAAGAATATTCAAAGGAATAGAGCATGCCTGGTGAAATACTAGATTTTACTAAAGAATTTTGGCATTCGTTGCCTGCTGATGAAGTTGTCAAACGGCTTGAAGTAGATATCTCTGCCGGGTTATCCTCGGATGAGGTTCAGAAACGCAGGGAACGCTTTGGTTTAAATCAAATCACTCCCAAAAAAGGAGTGCCGCTTTGGCTGCGTTTCTTGCTACAATTTCATCAACCTCTTATATATATTCTTTTGGCGGCGATAGTGACCACGTTATTCTTAAAAGAATGGGTTGATGCTTCGGTAATTTTTGGAGTTGTTCTTATTAATGCCATCGTTGGCTTTCTGCAGGAAGCCAAGACTTTAAAAGCCCTTGAAGCTCTTTCTCGTTCTATGATCTCTTCTGTTTCCGTATTAAGAGACGGTAAAGAACAACATATTTTATCTACCGAATTAGTTCCCGGTGACGTGGTTATGATTGCTTCTGGCGATAAGATTACAGCTGATATGCGTCTTATTTATAGCCGGGACCTGCAAACTAATGAATCACCTCTTACGGGAGAGTCTGTTCCGGTTGAGAAGCAAATTAATCCTTTAGATGCCAAAACTGTTTTGGCGGATAGGTTAAACATGCTTTACGCCTCTACTTTTGTTACCTATGGCCGGGGTAAGGCTGTTGTTGCCGCCACAGGAGACGCAACCGAGGTCGGACGAATCTCAGAGTTGATTACCACGGCTGAAGATTTAGAAACGCCCCTTACAATTAAAATAGCCAACTTTAGCCGTTACCTCTTATTCGTTATTATGGGCTTGGCTGGGGTTACTTTTGTTGTGGGCGTGTTTCGAGGAAAATCATTTGTGGAAATGTTTATGGCCGCAATTGCGCTTGCGGTAGGGGCGATTCCTGAAGGGCTGCCTGCGGCCGTAACGATAACTTTAGCTATAGGCGTGGCAAGAATGGCTAAGCGCCGCGCTATTATCCGTAAGTTACCGGCAGTGGAGACGCTTGGCAGCACCGGTGTTATTTGTTCTGACAAAACCGGAACACTTACCGAGAATCAAATGACTGTGCAAGAAATTTTTAGCGCTGGCCAGACATACCAGGTTTCAGGAGTGGGGTATAGTTTTGAGGGCTCTATTCAAGAGCTTTCGCGCAAGTCCGGGGAAATATCTTCCGTAGCTCTTAAGGAATGTTTGACAGCAGGCCTATTGTGCAATGATAGTAGAATTGTTAAGCAGGAAGGGATGTTCCAGGTGGAGGGTGACCCGACAGAGGCGGCCCTTATTGTTTCCGCGAATAAAGGAAAGAGTTTATTTCCTGAAGGCCTGCTTGTGTTGCCGCGCAAAGATTCTATCCCGTTTGAATCGGAATATCAATATATGGCGACTGCTCATATTTTACCTAACGGGGGCGGCGTTGTTTATTTAAAAGGTTCGGTAGAAAAGATTTTAGCCAAATGCGTTAATCATCTCGATAAAAATGGGGATATCCGTCCTTTAAAACGCGCCCTTATTGAGCATCAGATTGAAATTATGGCGGCAAGAGGGCTAAGAGTGCTTGCCTTTGCTCGTGGTAGTATTTCTTTACGGAAAGACAGGATTGATCATGGCGATATTACTGAATCTTTAACATTTTTAGGATTGCAGGGAATGATAGATCCTCCGCGCAAGGAAGCGATTGAGGCTGTGGGGCGTTGTCATTCCGCCGGAATCCTCGTGAAGATGATAACCGGAGATCATGTGCTGACGGCCAAAGCCATTGCTGAGCAATTAAACCTAAAAAGCCGCCTGGGAGAGGAAGAGCCAGTTAAGGGCCTAGTAGCGTTGAGCGGAAGCGAGCTTGAAAATATGAATGATGAGGAATTGCAGGAATCTGTTGATCGCGTTAGTGTTTTTGCCCGAGTGACGCCGGAGCAAAAGTTAAGGCTTGTTAAAGCGCTTCAGACAAGAGGCTATATTGTGGCTATGACCGGAGATGGCGTAAATGATGCTCCGGCGCTTAAACAAGCTAATATTGGCATTGCAATGGGGCGCAGCGGTACGGAAGTCGCCAAAGAGGCGGCGGATATGGTTTTAACTGATGATAATTTCGCTTCGATTGAGGCTGCGGTGGAAGAAGGACGCTGCGTTTTTGATAACTTAAGAAAATTTATTGTCTGGACATTGCCGACAAATTTAGGCGAAGCCCTTGCGATCATGATTGCTATTTTTGGAGGTATTGTGCTTCCCATTGCGCCGGTTCAATTGCTTTGGATAAATATGACTACTGCTTTATGTTTAGGCATGATGTTGGCTTTTGAGTCTAAGGAGCCTGATTTAATGCAGCGGCCGCCGCGTGATCCTAAAATACCGATTATGACCGGGGATCTTATCGCGCGGACAATCGTGGTAGGCGTGCTTTTAGCTCTTGGGGTTTTTGGGCTATTTTTCTATGAAAGAAATAATGGACTAAGCATTGAAGAAGCGCGTACCGCGGCTGTCGGCGTTTTGGTCATAGGAGAGCTTTTTTATCTTTTTAACTGCCGTTCATTATCGCGGTCTATGTTTGCTCTGGGGGTATTTTCGAATCGCTGGTTGATTTCTGGGGTTTTAATTATGATAGGTTTACAGATGCTCTTTACCTATTCTCCTGTTATGAATCGTTTTTTTCATAGCGCGCCGATTTCTCTGAATGCCTGGGCGCGGATTTTCTTGATAGGTTTATCGATTCACGTTATTATAGAAATCGAAAAGTGGGGCCGCAGTCGTTTCTTGAACCGGAAACGGCCATGATTTGATTATCGGTCATAGTTTTTTATCTCTCGCTGTGTTAAAGGCTTAGGGAATCGCGTTTATTGACCGTATATCGGAAATTCCCGCACCGTTTAAAAAGTTTGACGGAGATACCTCTTGAGATATAAATTGAAAGTAGTATAATACAAAGAGTGAAAAGTTAATAAGTGGTCTGGGAATACGTAGATATTTCCGGAGGATTTTTAGATGGTCGGGCCGCCATCTTGCATGTGAATGCAGGATGGTTTTTTTATTGGAGGGATAAGGACATGTTAATGAGAATGATAGGGATTGTCTTATTTGTTTTAGTTATAAGTGGTTGTGCAACAGGCCCAAAGAAACAAACAGCGCAGCAGCCAGAGATCCAAGTTTCTTCGCAAGTATACCAGCAAAAAACGTCTACTTGGGATTATGAAGATGCTCGGCCGGCTAAAACAACAACGTATTCTGTTCCGGCAAGGTTGGGTGTGAAACAAATTCAAAAGGCATTAAAGAGCGCAAGTTTCTATCAAGGGGCTATTGATGGCAAGATTGGGCTTAAAACAAAAGAAGCCATTATTAAATTTCAGAAAGCGAATGGCCTTAAGGCTGACGGAATTGTTGGAAAAAGAACTTCGGTGGAATTAAATAAGTATCTATCTCAATAAAAAATGAAAAATAAACTAATAGTCATTACGATTCTAGCGGTGTCAATGTTATCCGGGTGTGCCTATATCCAAAAAGCCAAGAGAACAGATGATCTGGAAAATGAAAATGCTAATCTAAGGAATAGAATTGTTCAGCTGCAAAAAGATAAAGCTAAAGAAGTTAAGCAGGTATATGAACGAAAAGGCAAAGAAATTTCCGAATTAGAGCAGGCTAAGCGGGAACTTGAAGAGTCGCTTAAGAAGGAAATCGGAGAATATAAGGCTAAGTTGCAAATGACCGAACGCGGCCTGGTGATAACTTTTGTTTCCGAGATATTCTTTGATTCAGGCAAAGATAAAGTAAAAGAAGATGGTAAAATTACCCTTAGTAAAGTCGCTGAAGTTTTAAACAGAGATGTCCCCAATTCAAACTTAGCAGTTGAAGGGCATACTGATAATGACCCTATAAAATATTCCGGCTGGAAATCTAATTGGGAGCTTTCTTCGGCTAGGGCATTAGCAGTATTGCATTATCTTATTGGCGAAGGCCAAGTTAAGCCACAGCGGCTTTCTGCAAACGGTTATGGTGAATTTCATCCGGTAGCGCCGAATGACACAGTGCAGAATAAGCAGAAGAACAGGAGAGTAGAAATAGTAATTTTACCTTCTAAATTAAGCAAGGTAAAACCGCAGGAAAATTAGAGGCCGTTATTTATGAGAAGAGTTCTTTTATTTATTTTACCAATTTTAATTATTGTTTCCGTGGCCTTTACGCTTTTTGGCTTCTTCCAGGTGCGTTTTGAAGAAGAGAAACTTACTGATGACCTAAAGCGAAAAGCCAAAAGCATTGCTGAGAGCATGGAATTATCAGTGAAACATGTGCTTTTAGCCAATGATTTAAAAAATGCAAATTACCTTGCCGAGAAATTTGAGACCCGGGAAAGATTGCAGGGTTGCGCTATCTACGATAAAGACGGGAACATAATTGCCCTTACTAAAAGGTTCGCTGATTGGAAAGAAAAAGACAAGCCTTATATTAAAGATATTATAGCCAATAAGATTCCGCGGGGAGAATTAGAGAAATTCAAAGACTACCAAGTCTATAGTTATATTCTTCCTGTAGTTGATGATGAGGGGCAGCTTTTGGGAATGGTTGAGGTTATACATGACACTTCCTATGTCTTCGCAAGGTTAACTGAGCTTTGGAGGCGTATCAGTTCAACGTTAATAATTTTAGTTGTGGTTATTTTTGTTCTAGCTATTCTCTTGCACAGACAGATTTTTGCTTTACCAATACAGCGTTTGACAGATTGGTTTAAGTTTTTCCAGAGAGGAGAAACTGACAAAGCGCATCCAATTAAAGAAAAGGGGGATCTGGGTAAGCTTGCCAGTGAAGTAGAGCAGGTTGCTTTAAGTATAAGAGTGGCTCGTCGGACTATATCAGATGAAGCACATATTCGCTTGCAAAAAGAAGATCTTTGGACTGAAGCTAAACTTAAGGATCTTATTCATGCAAAATTAGGGGATAATCCATTGTTTGTAGTTTCTAATAGAGAGCCATATATGCATGTTTTTGATGAGAATATGGGTAAGGAGACATGCATAAGGCCGGCAAGCGGGGTGGTTACGGCGATACATCCCATACTTTCTGCATGCGGCGGGACTTGGATTGCTCATGGCAGTGGTAATTCTGATAGAAAATTCGTTAATTCTAAAGATAAACTCGGCGTGCCTCCTGAAGATAACCGGTATATTCTTAAAAGAGTCTGGCTCAGTAAGGAAGAGGAACAAGGTTATTATTATGGTTTTTCAAATGAAGGGCTATGGCCTTTATGCCATAATACGCATACGCGTCCAGTTTTTAAAGAATCTGATTGGCGAATGTATAAAGAAGTAAATCAAAAGTTTGCGGATAGTATTTTGAATGAGTTGCCAGCCAGTAGCCCGCTTATATTTATTCAGGATTATCACTTTACTCTTTTGCCAAAAATGATAAAAGATAAACGGCCGGATGCAAAAGTAGCCTTATTCTGGCACATACCCTGGCCTACCCCTGAAGCTTTTATGATTTGTCCTTATCAAAATGAAATTCTGGAGGGAATGTTAGGGTGTGATTTGATTGGTTTTCATCTTCAGAACCATTGTAATAATTTTCTTGATACCGTTAATCGCCTGCTTGAGTCACGCGTAGATATTGAGAAATTTAGCGTTGTGCGTTCAGGGAAAGAAACTTTTATAAGGTCTTTTCCTATAAGCATTAACGCACGTATAGGTGATAGTTCATTTAAGATTGATCCAATAAGGGAGGTAGAAAAACTAAGAAAAGAGTTTGAGTTTAAGAATGAAATTGTTGCTGTGAGCGTAGATAGAATTGATTATACTAAAGGTATAGTTGAGAGAATTTTAGCGATAGATAGATTTTTAGATAAGTATCCTGAGTATAAGAAGAAAATTGTTTTTATCCAGTTGGCTGCTCCAAGTCGTACACACATTAAGCGTTATCATGATTTAATCGGGGAAATTGATGAATTGGTTGAAAAAATCAACTGGAAACATATAGATGGAAATTGGAAACCGATAATCTATCTTAAAAAACATTTTTCCCAGGATGATATCCAGCCTTATTATAGGCTTGGGGATATTTGTATAGTCAGTTCGCTGCATGATGGAATGAATCTGGTGGCTAAAGAGTATGTTGCGGAAAAGGACGATTTATCCGGAGCCCTGATCTTAAGTCAATTTACCGGGGCGGCGCGCGAGCTTACAGATGCTATTTTGGTTAATCCATATTCAATTGAGGAGTTTGCTGATAGTATAAAGCTGTCCATCGAGATGCCCAAGGAAGAGAAACAAAGGCGTATGGAAAATATGCGTAAAGTGATAGCTGAAAATAATATTTACCGTTGGGCAGCGAATATTATTAATGAATTGGTTGCTTTAAAGAAAATATAACTTATGAGGTATAAATGAATAAAGATTTGTTTTTAAGAATTACTAGTTTAGCTGAAATGTTTATGCCATTGATTATTTTTTTAATAGTTTTATTTATAGGAATTATTGTTAAGAAGATAGTTTTTAATCGTCTCTTGCTCTGGGCTAAAAAAACATCTTCACAATTGGATGATATTGTCGTGCAAGCAGTAAAAATCCCGCTTATGGTTTTATGTTTGATGTTGGCTTTATATTTTGCGTTACAATTTTCGAAACTCCCAGAAAATATTGTTCAGGTTATGAGCAAGAGTATTCTAATTTTAGGTATAATTTCTGTAGTATTGGCATTAGCAAATTTATTATCCGGGTTGATAAAATTTTATGCTTCCAGAATTGATTCCGCTCTGCCGGTTACTAGCCTTACTCAGAGTATTGCCAAAATTTTTGTTTTTTCGGTTGGTGCGTTAATAATTCTTAATAGCTTAGGGGTATCTATCACTCCAATATTAGCAACTTTAGGCGTGGCTGGTTTAGCAGTTGCTTTGGCGCTCCAGGATACCTTGTCAAATCTTTTTGCCGGTTTTCATATTACTGTTGCTAAGCAGATAAGAGTTGGAGACTATATTAAACTGGAAACGCAAGAAGAAGGTTATGTGGTTGATATTAACTGGCGTTCAACTAAGATCAAAATGTTGCCTAATAATATTGTCCTTATCCCAAATGATAAATTAAATAAAGCCATTGTTACGAACTATTATTTACCTGATAAAGAAATGGCAGTTTTAGTGGATTTGGGGGTGCATTATAAAAGCGATCTGGAGAAGGTAGAGCGGATTACTTGTCAGGTAGCAAAATCTGTTATGGCAGAGGTAAACGGCGGAGTTACTTATTTTGAGCCGTTTATTCGTTATAATGCTTTTGGCGATTCCAGTATAAAATTCACAGTTATATTAAGGGCTAAGGAATTTGTTGATCAATATTTGATAAAACATGAATTTATTAAGCGGCTGCATAAACGGTATAATCAAGAAGGAATTAATATTCCTTATCCGATTAGGGCGATAAACTACGAACAGGAGAAGGCAGGATAATACAGAATGCGCTATATTTTTAACGATTTAGAACAAATAAAGAAAAATTTTAAAGATAAGTATCTTTTTTTGTTTCTCGATTGCGATGGCACATTAACTCCCATTGTCGATACCCCGGATAAAGCGACAATTTCGCCAGGGACAAAAAGATTACTTAATTCGTTATCGCAGAAAAAGAATTGCAGAATAGCCATTATTAGCGGTAGAGCCCTGGCTGATATCAAGAAAAAAGTCGGGCTTAAAAATATTATTTATTCAGGTAATCATGGTTTTCAAATTGAGGGGCCGAAGATTAAGCATGAGATGGTCGTACCTTCGGGTTATAAAAAAATATTGGAGCGTATTAAAGCTCAGCTCAAAGAGAAGCTTTCTGGAACAAAAGGAGTTTTTGTAGAAGATAAAAAGCTTTCTTTAGCCTTACATTTCAGGCTAGCTGATCGGCAACAGGTACCGCTTATTAAAACTATTTTTCATGAAAGCGTTATTTTATATTTAGTAAGCAATAAAATTAAGATTAGACCTGGGAAGAAGATTCTGGAAGTAATACCCCCGGTGTATTGGGATAAAGGAAAGGTTGTTTTGTGGCTTTTAGCTAGACAGGAAGCTTTGTCAAGAAGTGGAAAGATTATTCCTATTTATATTGGTGATGATACTACTGATGAAGATGCCTTTAAAGTACTAAAAAATAGAGGGTTGACCGTATTTGTAGGACATGCAGATTCTTCGCAGGCAAAATATTATGTTAAAAGCGTTAAAGAGGTCCATGAGTTATTAAAATATATTCTGGATATCTAGGATATAAAATAATTATGGTAGAGATGATAAAAGCTAAAGAGCCATTTAAATTTTACACAAGGTTACATTTAACTGAACTAACCGGGTTAAGAGCCACTACGTTAAGCCAGCTTGTCGGCCTTATTAAAAAGGTGTCTGGATCATGTATCTATCATCACACCCATAGATTTCTGCAGCAACATCAATATCTTTCTCCCGAGCCTCCTAATGACTTTGCTTATTGGGTAACGGATATTCTGGGAGAAGATGAGCTTGGAGAAAAACTGGTTAGTATTGATACCATACAATACTTGACTATCCGAGATCTGCGGGAAAAGATCGTTTCAAGCATTGAGAGCTATTTAAAGGATAACCCGTTGGCTAAGTTGAAATTTGCCAGATCCGGGGAAGAATTCCATTTTATTAAGTCAATCAGCTTTATTCTGCCGACAAACTATATTGCGTATGATTTAAATGAATTTGCAGAGGTTTTAAGGAAGATTACCATTGATTCTATTTATTTTCATATTTTTGAATCGCGATTAAGGCTCGAGAAGCCAACTAACGATTTCGCATTTTGGGTAGAAAATTCACTGGGAGATAAGAAATTAGCAAATAATATTTCAAGTTTTGATCCTTACACGAGTACTTTAGAGGATTTAAGAAACAAGATTATACAAATTATTGAAAGAAAGATAGTTAACTAAATGGCAAAGATAGAAGAGTATATTCCCTTAGTGGGGCAGGCTGTTATTGATGATTTAAGATTGCTCAGTGAGCGGTTAAAAGGCAAGGTCATTCAGCATATAAATTCTACTCCTGTGGGTGGTGGAGTTGCGGAGATATTAAACCGCATGGTTCCGTTGTTGAGGGAATTAGGAGTAGATACGAAATGGGACGTCATAAAAGGAGAAGAACAATTTTTTGGAGTGACAAAGAAGTTTCATAACGCGCTGCATGGCAGAGCCGAAGAAATAACTCAAAGGGATTTTGATATATTTATGCAGACAAGCCAGGAGAATATTGAAAATGTTGATATTTACGGTGATATAGTTTTTGTTCATGATCCTCAGCCAATAGCCCTGATAAAAAAGAAAGCTACTAATAAATGGCTTTGGCGTTGCCATATTGACGTATCTGATCCTAATTTAAAAGTTTGGGGATTTCTTATGGATTTCATTGTCCAATACGATTCAGCAGTATTCTCTGCCCCAGCTTTTTCTCGAAAGTTACCCATTAGGCAATTTTTGATCCCTCCTTCTATTGACCCATTAAGCGATAAAAACAAGGAATTACCTGAGGAAACGATAAATGCAGTCTTAAGAAAATACAATATAAAGAAAGATAAACCAATCCTCATTCAGATATCCCGCTTTGATCGCTTAAAAGACCCGATAGGCGTAATTGATGCATATTTGCGGGTAAAAAAATATATTGATTGTCAGCTAATTTTAGCTGGCGGCACCGCAGATGATGATCCGGAAGGGTTCAAGGTCTTAGAGGAGGTTAAAGAAAAAGCTAAGAACGATCCTGATATTCATATTTTACTATTGCCTCAGAATGATATAGAGGTAAATGCGTTACAAAGGGCATCGGATATAATTGTTCAGAAGTCTCTTAAGGAAGGATTCGGTTTAACGGTTGCAGAGGCTTTATGGAAAGCAAAGCCTGTTGTAGCTTCAAATGTCGGAGGTATTCCTCTGCAAATAAAACACAAATATTCAGGGTTATTGTGTCATTCTGTTGAAGGAGCCAGCTTCGCTATTAAACAGCTCTTAAGCAGCCCAGCATACGCTATGAAATTAGGGGAAAATGGGAGGGAACATATAAAAAACAATTTTCTGATTACGCGTCACTTAAGGGATTATATGTTGTTATTTCTTTCGTTATATCATCCCGAAGATATCGTTAATCTTTAATTTATTGTACAAGGGTCCGGAAGCTTTTTGCTGCCGGAGGATCTAGATGGTCGGGCCGCCATCTTACATAAAAGTGTAGGATGGTTTTTTTTATTTTATAAAGATAAATTTTAACCGTAGCCTGGAGGAGTCAATATGAAAATGATCATGGTGGTATATAACGAAGCTATAGACGTAGAGGTAATGGAAATTTTAGAGGGATGTGGTCTCGTTAACTATACAAAAATAAATCGCGTGCATGGAAAGGGAACGACTTCCGGAACGCACTTAGCTAGCCAAGTCTGGCCAGGCCAAAACAAGATTTTGTATGTAGCTTGCGATGATAAACAGGTAGAGCAGGTGGTTTCTGGTGTAACGAATTTGCGCAAAACTCTTGGTAAAGAAGGAGTTAAGGCTTTTGTTATGCCTCTGGAACAAATAACTTAATTTTATCATAACTTTTTATTTAAAAGGAGGAGTGATGGATAAAGGAATGAAGGTTATATTTATTATCATGGGGGTTTGTATTTTAGCAGGGATATTATGTGTGATTTTTGCGGTAACTCATAGAATTAGCTAAGGAGGTGCAGATTGAAACTGAGCGGTTGGATATTTATGATAATTTCATGGACATGTATCTTAAGCATGCTTGTTTTTTGTTACAGTAGGATATTTAAAAAAGGCTTTGGTGGTGAGGATTCTAAGGCATTAAAGCGGCTTAAGAAATAGGAGGATTCATGTGGATTAATATATTGCAACAGTTGGGGGTATTAGCGCTTGCGGTTCTGTTTTCGTTATTATTTTATACTATAAATAACAAAGAAGCGAAAATAAAAAGAGCAAGATTAAATAAGGCAAAGACAGAGGGAGAGTTGAAATGACTGGAAATGTATGGCATCATTGGCCTATCTATGTGTTTTTAGGAATAGGGGTATTTTGTCTTATCTTTTTGATTATTGAATGGAATAGTTGATAAGAAAAGAAAGAGGGAGGATTCTGAAATGACAGGTAATCTAGTGCAGGATTGGCCGATCTATGTTCTTGGTGGAGTAATGGTGTTTTTCTTTGTTTATATGATTATAAAAAGTAAACTAGAAGAAAAAGAGAAGAAAAATACTCAACCATCAGATAAAGTTAATAAATAGGAATGTATAGAAGCATTATTTCACTTATTCTATTTATTTTGGCCTACGTTTTGTTCGTGGTATTTCCTGGAAGAAGGTCTCTGGTTGCGATCAGTGCAGCGGGATTACTCTTAGTAACCGGAGTACTGTCATTTCCTGAGGCTTTTGGCTCCGTGAATTGGAATGTTATGGGTATTTTTGTGGGGACATTAGCCGTAGCGGATGTTTTTATGAAGAGTAGGGTGCCTGCCGTTATTGCTGAGATTATTGTAGATCGGGCAAAGAATACTGCTTGGGCGATTCTGCTTATGTGCGCTCTTGCTGGTTTTATTTCTGCGTTTGTGGAGAATGTAGCAACAGTTCTTATTATTGCCCCTATTGCTTTAACGCTTGCTCGTAAAATTAATCTGAACCCGATAAAGATGATGATTGCAATTGCCATATCGAGTAATTTACAAGGCGCGGCAACATTGATTGGGGATCCCCCTAGTATGCTTTTGGCAGGTTTTACGAAAATGAATTTCGGTGATTTTTTTATTTATAGAGGAAAGCCGAGTATATTTTTCGCGGTTGAATTAGGCGCTTTTGTTTCGTTTTTTGTTCTGATGTTTTTGTTTCGCAAGGAGAAGCATAAGGTTAAAGTCATACCTGTAGAAAAAGTACATTCATGGGTTCCTACTATTTTGCTCGTGGCGCTAATAGTTTTGCTCGCAGCCTCCTCTTTCTTTGATACTGGGTTTACTTCTGCTGCGGGGATTATCTGTATGATTATGGGGATTGTTTCAGTAGCGTGGGAGAAAATATCAAACAGGGGGAGAATATCTGAATTAATTAAATCACTGGATTGGGATACGGCGTTATTTCTAGTAGGTATATTCATTCTAGTTGGAAGCCTTACTTTAACCGGATGGACAGATAACCTTGCTCAATCTTTATCAAATATAATCGGAGGGAATATTTTCTTTGGTTACACATTACTCGTATTTATTTCCGTGATTATCTCTGCGTTTGTAGATAATGTTCCTTTTTTAGCTGCTATGCTTCCTGTTGTAGGCCAAATGGCTTATAAGTTAGATGTAAACCCTTCATTGTTTCTTTTCGGCCTACTTATTGGTGTAAGTTTGGGAGGTAATATTACCCCAATTGGCGCCTCAGCCAATATTGTTTCCTGTGGTTTGCTTAAAAAAGAGGGGTATAAAGTTAGGTTTAAAGATTTTATGAAAATTGGGATTCCCTTTACCCTTGCCGCTGTAATTGCCGCGTATTTATTTGTTTGGTTTGTTTGGAAGCCTTGATTTTTAGATTTGTCTGCCTGAGCGAGACGGACATTCTGCATCCGTTTATCTCTCAAATAGTTACGCGATTTTAAGCCAAAAAAGACCGGATAAATAGGACATATTTCGCGAGGAAATGACCTCTCTAAAGCCAAAATATTCTTGATATATCGAGGTATTGAGGCTATAATTGGTATGTGTAAATCAGAGAGGTTTTCCCTCGGCTCATACGAGTGGGACCCCAGTAATATCGTTCTCCTCGTAGTGTTGGAGAGTTTAAGGCCTATGATCGCACAAGCGGTTATAGGCCTTTTTATCTGGCGATGTCCCTAGGAGTTAGGGCATCGCATTTATTAGC
>JAUYBI010000016.1 GCA_030693145.1 Candidatus Omnitrophota bacterium | reverse complement strand
CCTTATACCACTGGCGGATTATCAGAAGTAAGATTCTGGCATAAAGACAGGCTTTTGGACATCCAAAAGGTTAAAACAGAACTACTAAAGATAGTGCACTTTTAATTTATAAATAGTGCACTTTTAAAAAATCGGTAACACAGGTTAATCAACGCTTGCGTTAATCAACGCTAAATTAATTTATTTCTTTCCTAACAATTCGATTACTTTGTCCAGCTTCTGAATCACCAGAACGCTGAAACAAACAAACCAAACCGTTAAAGCCAATGAAATCAAGCCACCGATAAAACTTACGCCCGTTGCCATATTATTAATCCTCCTGCCTGCCGGTAGGCAGGCTTTTTTATATTTAACTATTTTATCATAAGAAAATATTTATGCAACTTCAATTTAAGGATAAATATATCTAACTGCCTTACGGCTTACGGGGTTTGTTTTTAGCTGTTTCGATCTCAATCAGTACTTTAATGATCTTCCGGTCAAAATGCCACCCCGCCTCCTGACGCAGAATTTTAAACGCTTCTTGCTTAGAATATGCCTTGCGGTAGGGCCGGTCAGAAATAAGCGCCTGATAGGCATCGGCGATGGCGATGATGCGGGCACATAAGGGGATTTCTTCATCACACAAGCCTAAAGGATAACCCAGGCCGTCAAGCCTCTCGTGATGATGCATGACTATGGGTACAACCTCCTTCAAAAAATGCACAGTGCGAATAATCTCTGCCCCGATCTTAGGATGCGCCTGAATTATTTTGTATTCTTCGGGAGTAAGTTTGCCTTTTTTCTGCAGTATAGCGTCACTTATTCCGATTTTGCCGATGTCATGTAAAACCGCGGCCTTTTCTAGATTATTCAGGGCGTTTCCATCTAATCCTAATTTTTTACCAATAGACAAAGCAATCACGATCATGCTCTCGGCATGCTCGGCGGTATAAGAGTCCCTGGCCTCTAAAGACTTAGAAAAAGCGTACATCGATTCCAGAACTACCTGATCCACTCTCTTGCCTAACTTGGTTAATTTTCTTTTTAAGTTTTTTGCCTCTTCCTTATAATCCGTCCTGCCATTCTTATGCCGGATATCTTTATGCACATGGCTATAAACCACTGCCCTGTTTCCGCCGGCTTCTTTAGCCTGCTGCAGAGCTTTATCCACAGCATCAAGCAGGCTTTTAGCGGTAATCAACCTATCCTGCCAGCCCAGCAAAAGTTCAGCTACGCCGATACTGACCTTAATCTTGATAGAATGATTTTCTATCTTAAAAATATTTGTTCCTACTTTATTAATTATCCTCTCTGCCACATACAAGGCATCACGCCTCTGCGTTTGCGGCATGATGACGACAAATTCTTCGCCGCCGTAGCGGGTTAAGATATCACTCTTCCTTAAAAGATCTCTGGTGAGATTGACAAACTCCAATAACAACGCAGCCCCTACCTGATGGCCGTAAACATCATTGATGGATTTAAAATAATCTATGTCTATAATCAAAATAGCCAACGGCAAAGCATGCCTTCTGGAAAGTTCAATTTCAACAGGCAGGCGCTCCATAAGATAACGGTAATTATACGCCCAGGTATGCGGGTCACGCAAGGTAAGCTCGCGCAATTTCTCAAAATGCCTTCTGTTTTCTTCTTCCTGGCGTTTAGGTTCCGTAATATCGCGTGATAAATGCACCACTGCCTCCACCTCGCCTTTACTGCTTAATATAGGATGAGCAATAACTTCGACGTTATACTCCTTTTTATCCTTATCATAATGAATATGCTCGGCCTTAACCACTTTTTTAGTCTTCAGGGCTTTGTGCATCGGGCAGCGATCATGCGGCGCAAGACAACGCGTGGCCCTCCTATGGGTAATTTCATAACACTTTTTTCCTTGGATTTGGCTTAAAGAAAACCCCTCTTTCTCCAAGTATTCTTTATTTGCCGTAAGAATAGAATAATCCTTAGGGTTAATAACCATTAAAATATCCGGGATATTATTAATAATCTTTTCAAAAAGAGGTTTGTCTATCGCTGATTTCTTCATTCTATTTTTAGTTTTGCTATTCTTTTTCATCTTCATTAATTTTCCTGCGCACTAGCTTCTTTTGCGCGTGGCGCCGCTTATCCTCTAAGATCTTTATTTTAATACTTTTCGGCTTTTGGCGATTCCGGCGCATAACCTTAGCCTTAAACGACTGCCTCTGCAAATTATCCTGTTGAATTTTATGCGCAATTTTACTCAAAAGTATATGCCTGGCTAAAGAACGATTCAATAGCTGCGAACGCTGGCGCTGGCATTTTACCTCCAGGCCCGTAGGCAGGTGTTTTAGATAAACACAGGTAGAGGTCTTATTAACATTCTGCCCTCCGGGGCCGCTGGAGCGGATAAAGCTTTCCACGATATCCTCTTCACGTACTCCCAAAAGAGCCATCCTTTTTTCCAGTGTCAGGTGGTCCTCAACGATAACCGGCATTTCTAAATTACTCCTTGATTTCTTGATACATTCGACTACGCTCAGTATCAATCCCGAGCAGACCCGGGCTTTAGCCCGGGGTGTCGAGGGATTGACCAATATTTTTAATGAGATTATCCAGATCTTTAATCAACGGCACAGGAAGCAGTTTTAATACCGTAACCTCCTGCTTAAGCAGGCGTAACTGGCCAAGCAGCCTCTTTAAAACCGCATCTCTTTTCTTCTCCTGGGCAGCTTGAGGATCTAACTCCTGCCTCTGACGAATAATCACTCCTAAATTTTTTTTAAGCTCAACAGCGTCCCGGCCTTTTTCAAATATCTCTTTCTTTAAATTGTAATAATCATCTTCATCCAACCTCTTATTATTTTTTGCCTGGCGTAAAATATCAACCGACTCATAACTCGGCAGGTGAGCAGGCTGAGTGGAAGCGGTATATTCATTTTTTAAATACTGCGGCTCCTCTTTTTCCAGGAAATAATAGGACTTAAGCAGCTTCATCGCCGTTTGCTTGCGAATGCCGATCTCCCGGCTGACATAAATATCAAAACTAATATACCCCCACTCCTTATACATCTTATCTTTCCAGACGGAATACAAAGAACGGCCCAATTCAATCCAAGAACATTTAAAATTTTTAGCGCTCTCTAAAATATGATAACGTAAAGAATTGCTGTCTAAATTCTCCATTTTTGCTTCAATACTCTTAAGTGATTTTGATTTAATCTCTTCCATCTGGTCTATTGGCCAAAGATAGCTTTTAGCTCCTTGCCTAATCCTTTATATTGATCAATAACATTAGCTACCTTATCCATTAACTGCTGCGGCGACTGATGAGACAAATTCTTCATCGCCGCCTTTAAGATTATACTTTTGATCTTTTCCTGGCTCAAAGCCGGGTTATCCAGCAAAGTATCAATTTTAAACTCTAAATGTAAATTACCTTTGGAATCAGTAAATAGATCCAAGGCGTTTTTCATCAAATCCAGCTCCAACTGCTGCTCTTGCGCTTGCGCCTCATAAACTAAATTAGAAAGGTTAAACCTGGTAATAATCTCTAAGGCATTATGCTGAGCCTTAAAGGACGAGCTTAAATCCAAGCTGGCTGAGGAAAGCTTGCGATTGGAAATAAAATTACAGTAATAGGCAGAAAACTTAGTCACGTCCAGATCCTTAACCTCTAATTCTGCGTCCAGGTCTTTGGCCAGATAATCCAACCAGCCGCTAAATGTAATCTTGCCGAAGGCCTCAGCCTGATGGCTAAGCAACTGGGCACTTACGCTAAAATTTGTCGCCAGAGATGTAATCGGCAAAGCAACTTTAGCCACTTTTATATTCAGCTTATTTACAACCATCTGAAAACCTTTAGGGGTTACTTGCTTATCCGTAAAAATTATTTTACCATCACGCAGATTAAGGCTGGTCAAATAAATTGCCGGGCCCTTACCTTTTTGCTCAAAGGAAGGCAGATTTAACTTACCCTCTTTGGACAGCTCAAGATTAATCACCGGATCGACAATGTTTAAACCGTGAATAACGATTTTGCCGAATAACAAAGCCACCAGGTTAGGCGACAGCGATATTTTCTTAATACTCGCCAAATCTCCGATCTCTAATTTTTCCAGAGTAATCGTAAAAGGCAGGCTTAAACTTATTTTACTCAAGCTGGCCTTAAGTTTAAAATTCTGCTCTATCTGCTGCTGGATGATCCTGGGAGCATACATCCCTAACAGAATATTAGCCGCCACAAAAAAAACTAAAATAATCCCCAAGAATAAGAATAAAATTTTATACCTTTTTTTCATCGATTACTCCAATTGCAGCGCCTTTTGAATTCTAGAACGGACAGTATCCCTGAGTAAGGCAAAATCCCCGGGGCCAAAACCCGCGGTGGCAACCGGCTCAAGCACGATAACTTTTGCCGCAACAACTTTAGTTTTAAAAATCCAACCCCCCTTAGGCAGGGCCGCGTGCGTGCCCTTTAAACAGATCGGCAGGATAGGCCTCTTCTCCTTAATCGCCAACTTAAATGCCCCGTTTTGAAACTCACCCATTTCATCGCTGCTGCTGCGGGTGCCTTCAGGAAAAAATAACACCGACATATCTTTTTGCAGCCAGCGGCTAGCCTCTTGATAAATCTTTTTGATGCTGGAAAAATCACCCCGGGTAAGCTTAATGTGTTTGATCAAACTCAAACACCAGCCGATAAAAGGAACATTGAACAAACTGGCCTTAGCTACCCATTTAAACTGCATCTTGGTCTGATAAAGCGCCACAATATCCGCCAGGCTCTGATGATTGGCAATAATCACATAGGCCTGTTTATGGTTAATATGTTCCAGGCCGCTGATTTTCACCTTCCAAAAAGGATTTAAGCCGATCACCGCATCCGACCACCAGAAACACTGCGCATGCGTAATCTTCTTTTTCTTATCAAACGGAAAAAGCAGAATATTTAAAGCAAAAACTACCAAAAAAAGCAGAATTGTCAATAACCCGCTGCCTACCCAAATAAATACAGAAATAATCGCTTTCATACTCTTGCTTTGACTATAGCCCAAATCCCGAGGGTTGTCAACTTTTAGATTCCATGTTTAGATTCCATGTTTAAAAATGACTGAACGGTTAAGTCCAGCCACCTGTGAAAGTTGCTATAATGGTATATTATTCAAACTGCTCTTTTACTTTGGGGAGCGAGTAAACCTGTTTATTCCTCCCTGATACTTTTTTAAGTGTTGCGAGGAATTCGGGATTAACAACACACCCTAGCCCTTCTGCCTTATACACATCTGCCCAGGCCTTGCCATATTCTTTTATCGCATAATAAGCGGTCCCGCGATTATTATAGGGCTCTGCCAGATTAGAATTTAATTCAATAGACTTGGTATAATCAGAGATAGCTTGAGTGAAATTACTTTGGTCAGCATAGACATTCCCGCGGTTATTGTAGGCTTTTACATAGCTAGGGTTGATTTCAATAGCTTTATTGAAATCAGAGATAGCCTGCTGAATACTACCTTGATCTATATAGGCATTCCCGCGGTTGAAGTAAGGACGTGCTTTCTTAGGTGATTTATGCACTACATCATTCCAGAGGGTAAGCTCATCTTTCCAGATAAAGTTCCTCCTGTAGGTAAGAATCGCATAACAGGAAATTATGATAAGCAACAGTATAACCATTGACTTGGAGGATTTATTTTCAAAAAGGTAATATATGAAACTCGCTAAAAAGAAACTAAATCCAACCATTGGCAGATAAAGCCGGTGTTCAAAAATTACATCATAGATTGGAATAACGCTTGACTCAGGTAGTAAGGTCAGAAAAAACCAAAAAATACTAAACGAGATTAATCTATATTTAGAAAATATCCTCATTGCAATAATTAAAATTGAAACTAAAAAAATAAGGCTGGCTAAAATCGGCAGCTTAATTAAGTTTTTTGCAATAGGATAATAATAGTCTAAATTTTGATTTATAGGTATGAAAAGAAGCCTCAGATAGGTAACCATGACTCTAAGCTGAGTAAGAAGATACTGCCAGGATGAAATATTGGAGGGTGCCTTTAAGACTCTTCTCATTCCTACAAAATCAACGGATTTAGTCAAAAACATCGTTAAAGGAATAATCAATAAAGTCGCCAAAAAAGGAACAAGATATTTCCAATTAAGCTTTTCCTTTGTCTTTAGGAAACAGCTTTCATAAAATAAGACCATAAAGGGCAAGGTAATCGTCATCTCCTTGGTAAACATAGCCATAACTGCAGCAATTAAGGAACCGTAATAAAATAGTCTTGAAACCACTAGGCTTTCCCCTTGTTGTTGTAAGAGCCTTGATTTAACATATAGACTTAATGACGCCAAATAAAACAAGGTTGCCAAAGAAGCTGCTCGTTGAATAATATAAGTCACTCCTTGAGTTTGGATGGGATGTGTTATAAAGATCAAACCCGCAAAAAAAGCAATAAGCTTGGCGTGCTCGGCAATCTTCTGCCCCTTCATTGCCGGCGTAGAGAAGGTAAGCAACATAAACCACCAAACCAAAATTCCTGAACTTAAGTGGACAACTAAGTTAAAGAAGTGATAACTAAATACATTTAATTGGCTTATATGGTAATTAAGAGCGACTGAAAAATAGGTTATAAAACGGGTCGGCCAGAAATTCCAGATAGCTTGCAAATTCAAAATATTTCTTATAGCTGGATTATCCACGACTGAAACAATATCATCAAGATGAAAAGAGCTATACAAGGTGTTAGAATAGATAAAAATTCCTAATAAAAATGCTGAGCTTAGAACTACTAATTTATACTTTTGATTAAAAATTCTGGCAATCATAATTACTTAAGATCAAAAAAGATAAAATTATTATAGGTGAAATATGTATATCTACTTGATAGAAACTTTACCAAGCCTGTATTTTCTTCCTGAGGAATAACTATCATAAGTGATAATTTCTTGACAGCATTGATTTTTTCAAATTCTTCAATACTTTTGATAACCGTGTATTTTCTATCTACATACCAACTCGTTGGGACTGAAAGTCTAAAATTTACTCCTATTTCTTCATTGAGCCTAGATACTGAATTAATCTTAACCGCTATCTTGTGACTTATATCAAATTTAAAAGAATGCAGAGAGGAAAAGTTAAGATAAGACTGTATGAGAAATAAAATGATAAAACTTAAAATAAGAATTTGAGATATTCTTTTGTTATGCAAAATTTTTCCCAGTGATAATAACCCTGCTGCAGAAACGATAGAAAAAAATGGAAGAAAATAGTAGAGTTGATAATCATGCTCCCAGGCTCCCTCTCGAAACAAAAGAACATTTACTAAAGGCAAACTAAGAAAAATGATGATAAAACCTTCTTTCCAAAATAGATTTAAACTTCTTTTTACAGCAAGAGAAACAATGCTCCATAAAGCAAGAAAAGAAATGACAGGTGTAAATAAAAACTTAATCCGGCTACCTTCTAATAGTAAAAATTCCGTCCAAGTAAATTGATGGATTTTATTTGGGCCAAAACGACTAATAATTGAATTAATATTATCGCTTAACGACCCTTTTATGGAATAAATCCAAAAGATATAAATAAGTGCGAATATCACAGGCAACAAAGAAAACATAACAATTAGCCTTTTATCCTTAATATTTTTATAACCGAAAATTAAATAATGAATTAACAGAAGTATCGAAAAATAGAAAGTCGCCCATGCAGTCAAATAGGCTAATATAAAGCTGGCTATTATTCCTACTAGGTATAAAATTTTTCTTTTATCCAGGTATTTTAGATATAGAAGCATTATTAAAAAATAAAAGAATAAGAAAACAGGTTCGTGGTTTACCATTCTTCCATAATAGAGGAACATCGGGGTAAAACCCAAAAAAACTAAAGATAACAAAGCAATAATTTTATCTTTGTAAGATCTAACAATTAGATAAAATAAAATTAGTGCCAACACAGAAAATATAATAGGAACTATCCTGGCGCTCCATTCATGGATACCAAATAATTTAAAACTGATAGCTACAAGATAAGCGACCATAGGAGGATGATGGAGATAATAATCAAAATTCTGCGGGGCTACGCTACCCATATCCCACGTAGGAGACATTTTTGTTTTTAAAAACCCAAAGGTGAGGAAATTCTTTGCAAATCTACTGTACACCGTACCATTAAAATCAAACAAACCTACCCATGGCTGGCTTATTTCATAACATAACCCTATGGTAACTATGATAATTATTATTAGGATTAATATTACTTCTTTACGTTTCATCAATAACAATACATTGGCTGTTCTTAGCGCGCATTAATAATAAACCCGCCTCTGAATGGAAAACGGGTTTAGAAAATTTAAAACCTAAAATAAATTGCTACAATTATACTTTAATTCCAAATTATAAATCTCCTGGATCATACGGAACGTTGGAAATTTTCAACCCATCACATAAAGTCGAATACGTTTCATTAAAATTTCCCGATATGTTTAGTACTCCTACTCCATAATACTTATGTATTGCCTCTTGAATCTCTGTTTCGCTGGACAAAGCCCCTCTTACTTCCACTCCCAGAAGAAGCCTTATATCATCAAGAGTGCGCACATCAAGAGGATCAATCATGGCTACAACTAAAACGTTATTATCAATTTCTACGGGTATTATTTTGTAGTAACTAGCGAATTTGGCAGGAACTTTTTTAATTACTAGTGGATCGATGTCGCGGGCTTTCAGATTAAGATAAGGAATATTCAGATGCTCAGAAAGAGTTGTTAATACTTTTTCCTGAGTCGCGAAACCTAACCTTACCAGAATAGTGCTGATGAAATGGCCTGTCTTTTTCTGTTCACGCAAGCCCTCTTCCAGTTGTTCAGCCGTAATAATGCCTTTATTTATCAATAACTGCCCAATTAATATGTCATTCTTCTGCGGCATTTATATTAACACTATTATTTGTATGAATTATAGGCGATTATCAGGAAGAAGTAAAGTATTTATTAAATAAGAATTCGCGCCTTAAGGCCTTTTCTTATCTCCCAATAATCACTCTTGAGGCGCTTTAATCCTATACCCTTATGTAATACTCTGTCTTGAGATAATATATCTATCGCTTGCATAGCAACCGCCTTTACTCCTTCTTTTTCCTTGCCATGCAAACTCTTTACTGACCTATCAAAGGATGGCTTGAATTCAAATTTCATAACGCTTCAATATGTTTTTTAGCTTTCTTTACGCTCTTATACACCTTCCCTTTAAGTGAAGCTAGTTTTTCAATCTTTAACCATTCAGAAGGTGTATAAGGCGACTCTGCCGTAACCTTGCAAGGCAACAAAACCACACCTTCTCTACTCACCCCAAATGCGATACACGCACCAGTTGTTACTCGTAGAATCTCTCTGATGCGATTTGGAATAGTCACCTGCCCTTTTGAAGTAACCTTTGCCGTTTCAATAATAGTCATTTCAAACACCCCCTTATTATAATTCTTACTTCCTTACATTCTTACTTTCAGTAAAAGTGTAACCTATAACCAATGATTTGTCAATCCTTTATTTTGCTGCTTGGGGACAGATTTGATTGTAGGCGCAATAGGTGCAGGCCTTGTATTCGGGTTTAGCCGGATAATCTTGCTGGCGAATCCCCGCGGAAACCTCCAGAATATCCTCTTGGACATCATCTAAGTCCTCTTCGGCCAGCTCATGCCTGCCGATAATCCCGGATTCCAGAAAATATAGCTCTACAGCTACCGGCAAGACCCCGAAAACATGCTGGTAAGCTAAAGCATAAAGCGATAACTGCTTACTTGCTTTGACCCGCTTATCTGCATCCTTCTGGGCCTTAATCGCTGAAGTCTTAAAATCCATAATCACCGCTCTATCCTTTTCCATATCTATACGGTCAAACCTGCCGATGATCTTATTGTTGCCAATAACAAAAGAAAATTCTTTTTCAATGAACTTAGGAACCGAACCGCGTTTTTCTTCATCCTTATAAAATCTGACTAAAGCCTCCCTACCGATGCGGAAACGTTCCTCTTGATGGCGAGCATCCAGAAACCCCTGAGGATCAAAATTAGCTTCAAAACAATCCAGAAGTTGATCCAGGGTAAACTTACTGCCATCAAGCTTACGCAGTAGATACTGGCTTACCGCTTCATGCATAGCCCGGCCGTAAATAACCGTATGATGCTCCATAATCGGCACGCGCAGGATATTCACATATTTATATTTTAAAGGGCAGGTCAGATAATCATCAATCTGATAATAACTTAAGGAGAGCAACTTATCTTCGGCAATTTTAGGAAGCACGGATCTGGGTAATTCCTTAAGCGGAGCAAAACGCTGGATACTCTCCAGGCTAGGGGTCTTTTTCTTTTCCGCGGCCTCAGGCTGTTTACCTAAAGCCTCCGGCACAAACTGGCTCACCTTGCGTAAACGTTTGCCGCCATAATCATCAGCACTGGTCAGATATAATTCCTCTTTAGAACGCGTCATCCCCACGTAAAAAAGCCGGCGCTCCTCCTGCGTATGAAAATCTCCGGTAGGCAGAACTTCTTTAATCAGAACATCCGGCAATTCAATCTGCTGCGAACGTTTTGGCAGGGGAAATTTACCTTGCACCAGGCTGACTAAAAATACCACTCTAAACTCCAGCCCTTTAGCTTTATGAATAGTCAGAATATTCACCGCATCCTGGTCTAAATCCGCCTCCACTGTCGGCGGGTCATCTCCTGAATCAATCAACAGATTAAGATGCTTGATAAAACTAATTACCCGGTCCTCTTTGGCGATCAGTTCATAATTACGCACCTGATTAAAAAACTTAGCGATATTCTGAATTTTAGTTTCTTTTTCTAAAGTAGGGTCGTGGGTTAAATATTTAAGATAACCGGTATCGGTAAGAAAACTATAAAGCAGCCTGCCGGTAGCCTCATCACGGGAAACCCGCAGAAATTTTTCAATCTCTAAAAGTATCTGTTTAATTTTATCTTTAGTCTGATCCTGAACTCCCGCCAACTCCGGGATTTTTTCTAAATCGCTAAACACCGCATAAAGCGTGCGGTTCCTGCGCCGGGCAAAATGATTACATAACGCCAAATCCGCTAAATTTACTTTATAAATCTCCGAGCTTACCAGGTAATATAAACTTAATGAATCCGAAGGATTGGCAATTACCCGCAGAAAATTAATACACAACTTCACCTCGCCCCGGGCATATAAACCCTGATTGCCGCTAAACTGCCAGGGAATATTCTGCATATTTAACGACTGGATAAAACTTTGCGCATCGGAATTGGAGCGCACCAAAATGGCAAAATCCCTATACTTAAACTTACCTAAACTTACTTTATCTTGTATAATCTTACTTACATTATCAGCTTCAGCGGAGTGGGTATCAAAATGTAAATGCACCGGTTTTGCGCCATTCTTAGTTAAACTAATCAGATGTTTATCGATTTTGGCTTTTACCTCGAAACGCTCCGGGTTATTATTTTGAATTAATTGATAGGCGCTATCTAAAATTGGCTGGGTAGAACGATAATTCTGAATCAGGGTAATTTTTTCTGCGCCAGGATACTCTTGGTTGAAATTTACCAGATTACTATAGGCAGCTCCGCGCCAGCGATAAATACACTGATCATCATCTCCGACGACGGTAATATTTTTTAAACTGCCGGCAAGAAGTTTTACTATCTGAAACTGCGCAAAGTTGGTATCCTGGAACTCATCAACTAAAATATATTTAAATTGTTTCTGATAATTTTGCAAAATCAAAGGATGCTCGCGCAACAGCTGTAAACTTAAATAAAACTGGTTACCAAAATCCACCAGGCCTTCTCTGGCCAAAAGCTCCTGATATTTAACGTAGGCAGCAGCCACCTCCATCTGCTGCACTGCCAATTCTTCCGTGGCTTTATCTTCCGGATTGCTTTTTGCCTGAATTAAAAAATCCTGGGCATATTTTAAATACTCCCGGGCGGAAATATCTTCATCTTTGGCCCGGCTAAAAAATGAAATCAGCGCCTCGATAAAACGGGTAGGTTCAGCCAGCGGCCGGTAATAATCAAGCGTAAATTCAAAGAGGTGTTCGCGGAAAAATACGGCGGCTTCCGGCTGAGCCAGCACCTTAAAATCCGGATTTAATCCGGCGACTAAAGCATTCTCGCGTAAAATACGATCACCAAAAGCATGAAATGTAGAGATCCAGGTATCGGTGTAACCGTAAGGCATGAGAATATCCACCCGCTCCTGCATCTCCTTAGCTGCCTTATCCGTAAAAGTAAGCGCCAAGATTTCATCGGTCTTCGCCAGCCCCTGGTTAATCAACCAGCCGATACGCTGAGTAATCATGCGCGTCTTGCCGGTACCGGCGCCGGCAATAATCAACAGCGGCCCGTCTTTATGCGTAACCGCCTGCACCTGCTCCCGGTTTAATCCCTCTAATACTTTATCCATAATCTCTAACTTTGTTATATTTAATCTTTATTAATCACCCGGATCATTTCACAAAGCCGGCCAAAATCACGCAGATTAAAGTTCATCGCTAACCGCGGTAAATTAAGGAATTCTTTTTCCTGGATCTCTTTGGACGTGGGAGACGAAACTTTAATTTCACCGCTGGTCAAAATGTCTTTAAATTTCTTATTTATAAACTTCAGCGTCTTTTCAGAGATCTGGCGGTTTAATCTTATTACCGCCAGGCCCAGAACATACCTTATCGAGTGATATACCCGGTAAAAATCCTCGATGCAGCTGACTGCTTGATCCGCAGTTTTTACAATCGTAAAAAGGTTAAGATCTTCTTTATGAATAAATCCCTTTTTAACCAATTGGTTCTTTACAAAATGCATCCAGCTAGTCCAATAGGTTGATCCTTTCGGCTCCATTAAAACTATCGGCCGGGGGCGGGATTTACCGGTTTGCACTAAAGTAATCATTTCAAACCCCTCATCCAGCGTGCCAAATCCCCCCGGGAAAAGAGCAGTGGCATCCGTCTCTTTGACAAAAATCAATTTTCGGGTAAAAAAATATTTAAAGTTGATCAATTTTTCTTTTTCGTCAATGTAGGGGTTGGGTTTCTGTTCAAAAGGCAGGCGGATATTAAGCGCAAAATCCTTGCCGCTTCCGGCACCCTTATTACCGGCCTCCATTACCCCGGGGCCTCCGCCGGTTACAATCATATAACCTTTTTCGGTTAACTTCCGGGATAACTCTTCCGCCATTTTATATTCAGCGGAATTATTTTTTGAGCGGGCAGACCCAAAGATGATTACCTTTTTAATAGCCCGATATGGAGAAAATACCTTAAAAGAATAACGCAGTTCCTTCAGCGTATTATTTGCCAGCTTAAGATCTCCTCGATCAGCAGTCTCCTTGCCTAATTTAACACTGGTAGTTAATATTTCGCGTAATAAATGTTCCGTTTCCAGAGAACCGGATTTCCTGGCGAGTTGGGCGATTAAGTCATCCATAACCTGATCCCCAACTTCATAATCTTTTAGAAATTTTTCCATTATTTACCCTCCCATCCACCCGCTTGCTTCAATAATTAAAAAGATCCTTTAATACATACTGTTTGCCTGAGACCTTATTCAAAGCATTGAGCAATCGGTATTGGATTTTCAAATTCAAACGCCTCCCCTTGGCCGCACGAGCCACCATTTTATGCGTAATCTGCTCGGTGGAATTACTTACCAGATCATTGGGCTTAAACCCATGTTCAGCCATAATCTTAGCAATCGGCTGCTCACCCAGGTCTCTTTCAATTTTATTATTCATGTTCATAGAAAATACCTCTTACTTTCAAGGAACCCCAAAACCCCCATATACACGTTATCAAGAACTCTACTGACTTTCAACAGTAGAGGAGGTTTAAACCTCCTCTACTGTAATTGATAAAAGTCCAAAGGGTTCATTATAATGTCCCCATATATTCTATCTTGACAATACCGGAATTTCAAGTATACTTAATAAACTTAGGAACCCGGCGCTAATCGGTATTGCTCCGGTGTTGTGTCCGTAGAAAAAGGAGTTCTAAAAATGCTTAGAAAATGCGTAATCTGCAAAAAAGGCGCACTTCAAGGAAAAGTATTAGCCAGAAAAGGCCAATATAAAGCCAAGGGCGGTACGGGCTCAAAGATCGCCCGCTGGAGCAAACGTAAATTTTTCCCAAATCTACAAAAAGTAAAAATTTTAGTTGATGGTACATCGCATCGAGTCTTTATCTGCACCAAATGCATCAAAAAAGGCGATTTCAAAAAAGCCACTCCCAGAAAACTTAAAATCACTACTTAAAAAATATATCCTTGGCTTCTAGAATCATCGATTCTTCCTGCCGCCAACTGTCTATTTTAGGGGTATAGACCAGGTCAAAAGAATCTGCCTGCAATAAACTCTCTCTTAAACTACTCATCCCAAAAGCAATTACCTCCAGAGTAGTCTTTCCATCCGTTGCCCAGAATTTCAAAGTCCCGCGGTTTAAAAGTTGCACCTGGCCTTTAAGCTTGAGCGCGCGGGTATAAAACAAAGGCTCCGGATTAGCCATGCCAAACGGTTCCAACAACTCTAGCTCCTTAACCAGTGATTCATTTAAATCACCTAAAACCATCTCCGCATCAATATCTTTACTCGGAAGTAAGTCTTCTAAAGTCAACCGGTCGCTGGCCAGCTTATTAATACTCTTCCTGAACTCATCGATATTATCTTTAGTAATTAACAACCCAGCAGCGTGGGCGTGGCCGCCAAAACTATTCAAGAGCTCCTTAGAATCCATTAACGCGTCAAAAAGATGAAAATTCTTAATTGAACGCGCCGACCCCTTACACAAATCTTCTTTTATTGAAATCACAATTGCCGGCCGGTAAAATCTATCTGCCAGCTTGGACGCCACAATCCCTAAAACACCCTGATGCCAATCTTCTTTGGCAATCACAATGACTTTATTCTCTTTAAAATTAATCTGCTGGTTAATCAACTCCTCGGCTTCCTCCAAAATCTTACTTTCAATCTTCTGGCGCTGGCGGTTAAACTTCTCCAGCTCCCCAGCGAGACCTTGTGCATCTTGAGTATTCTGACACATCAGGAGCTTCAATGACACTTCAGCATAATCCATGCGGCCGGGAGCATTCAGCCTGGGAGCAATAATAAAACTGACATAGGTAGAATTGAATTTTTTATTTTTAATTCCCGCATTTTCAATGATCGCCCGCAAACCCAACCTTTTAGTTTGCGGCAGCCTAGCCAACCCCTCTTTGGCAATAATCCTATTTTCACCGGTTAAAGGCACACTGTCAGCGATCGTGCCTAAAGTAACTAAATCCAGGTCATCAACTAATAAAGAACCGGTTATTGCTTGCGCGAATTTATAAGCTACTCCCACTCCGGCCAATTCCCTATAGGGATAACCTGAATGCTTAACCTTAGGATTAATGATGCTGGAGGCTGCAGGCAGATTGGAATCCTGCGGCTCATGATGATCCGTAACAATCACATCGATATTAGCCTGCCGGAGAGCTTCTATCTCTTTATGGTTGACGATGCCGCAGTCAGCAGTCACCATAAGTTTAACCTGATTTTCCCTGGCAAACCGGACAATTTCCGGATTTAAACCATAACCTTCATTAATCCGGTGCGGAATATGATGCAGGACTTCCAAGCCCATGCTCATAAGCGCGTTTTTAAGTAAAACCGTGCTGGTTATCCCATCCACATCATAGTCGCCAAAGACCATTACCTTCTCTTTATTCTCTTGCGCCTTCTTCACCAGGCTAATGGCGCCAGGCATATCCGAGAACAAATGCGGACTGAACAAATCACTAATTGTGCTTTTGAGAAATTTTCCGGCAGCGGCAACGGTAGTTATCTTGCGGTTAATCAGAATCTGAGCCAATACTTTAGAGATGCCCAATTCTTTAGAAAACTGATTTTGTAAGGAAATATTAGGAGTGGCTAATCTTAGGATGGAATGGCTGGACATTTACATCTTCTCCGGCTGAGTTATTCCTAACAGCCCTAAGCCGCTTGCTAAAACAATTCTTACTCCTTTAATCAAAGCGAGCCGGGCGCCGGTTAAGGCGTCATCCTGGCCTAAAACGCGGTGTAGATCGTAAAATTTATGGAAACTTTCCGCAAGCTCCTGAAGATACACTGTAAGCATATACGGATCAGAAGTAACCAAACAAATATTTAAAGTCCCCTCAAACTCCAACAATTTTTTAATCAGGCTCAACTCTTCCTTCTCTTTGAGTACCGAGAGATCTAAATCATCTTTAATGGTTACCGAACTGCTGCGCAATATGCTGCAGATTCGCGCATGGGCATACTGCACATAAAATACGGGGTTTTCCGCGCTTTGTTTTTTGGCAATCTCCAAATCAAAATCCAAATGGCTCGATGTCCGGCGCATTAAAAAGAAAAATCTTGCGGCATCCGCACCCACTTCATCCAAAACTTCCCGCAAAGTGATATATTGGCCGCGCCGCGTGGACATTTGAATCTCCTGGCCATTTCTAAAAATAGTCGCTAATTGGACGATAACTATGGAGAGATCATCCTTCTTATGTCCAAAAGCCTCAATTGAAGCCTTGATCCGGTGGATATAGCCGTGATGATCCGGCCCCCAAAGATTAATTAACCAGCTATAACCCCGTTTAAATTTATCCTCGTGATACGCAATGTCCGGCGCTAAATACGTCTGGCTGCCATCACTTTTAATAATTACCCGGTCTTTATCATCGCCAAAGGCGGTGGATTTAAACCAAAGCGCTCCGTCCTGCTCGTACAAAAATCCTTTTTGCTTTAATTGCTCAAACCCTTGCTCGACTTTGCCGCTTTTAGCCAGCTCCTTTTGCGAATACCAGCAGTCAAATTTAACCCCAAAATCATCCAGCTCCTGTTTAATTATCTTCAGGATATGGCCAGCGGCAAAATTACCCAGATCTTCTTCTTTAATTCTCTTATTATCCGCTTCTTGGGCGATATCTTTAATGTAATCACCCTGATAATAGTTCTGTGGAAACTCGATACTTTCGCCCTTTAACTCTTTAAGCCGTAACTGGACAGACTTGCCCAAAATATTAATTTGGTTACCTTCATCATTAAGATAATATTCCCGGCTAACCTTAAAACCGATAAAAGACAAGACATTGGCCAGGCAATCCCCGACTGCTGCCTGACGGGCATGGGCAACCGATAAAGAACCGGTGGGATTGGCGCTGACAAACTCAATTAAGACTTTTCTGCCTTTTCCTAAATCTATCTTTAATGCCTCTTTGCCTTGAGTGATTATTCTACGCAGCTTTTCATAAAAGTAATTTTCCTGAAGATAGAAGTTTACAAACCCGGCGCCCTCTACCTTTACCTGAGTGATTAAATCTTCTAAAACTATGTTGTTTTTTATTTCATTCCGGATAGACTCAACTAACTGACTAGCAATAACCCGCGGCGGCTGCTTTAGCTCTTTACTTAATTTTAAAGCAATGTTAGTGGTAAAGTCGCCGAAGCGTTTATCAGTAGGAAGCTCAAGAAAAATATCATCTTTATAATCAGCGGCCAGGCCTGAACGCGCAAGGCTGGCGCTGACTAAAGCAATAAGCTCTTGTTGAATATCGTTCTTCATTTTTTTATTTATTAATTACGGTTGGCGCAAATAGGGGTAAGTTATTTCTTAGGGGACAGGACTCTTACTTTTTTGGCGTCAGACCAAAGCCCCTCTAAAGAATAAAACTCTCTCACAGGTTTATAGAACGCATGCGCGATTACTGAAACGTAATCCAGGGCTATCCAGCCCGATTCATCGTTCGGAGAAACCTTAGAGAGAGATTTTATTTTTTGTTTTTCCAGATCTTCCTGAATTGCCTGGCCAATCGCGGTAGCCTGCCTTAAGGAATTACCGCTGGCAATCACAAAGTAATCGCAAAACCCGGCTACCTTGGAAACATCAAGAATAATAACCTTTTCGGCTTTTTTAGATTTGGCAACCCAGGCGATACGTTGCGCTAAAGTTTTTGAGTCTATTTTTTTACTCCTATTCTTTAAGCAGTTATTTGTCTTTTCCTAAAATCTTGTACATCCCGGTACCGCATTCAGGGCATTTACCTTTCATTGCCGGGCGGCCGTTTTTCATGGTAACCCTCTGCTCATCCTTCATTGTTTTCTTTCCCTTACATTTTACGCAATATCCTGTTTCTGCCATTTGTTTCCTCCTTTAAATGGTCCCGCCGAATAAGTACGAGGCGGGAGGCTAGGTTATCATTTTCACTATTCTTTAATTTTAACATAGTAAAATTTTGATGTCAAATTATTAATGCTCTTCCTTTCATCGAATGTTTTTCTTCTATTTCACCGACAATCTCTTCCAATAGATCCTCCAAGGTGACTAAACCTAAGGCCAACTTATTCTTATCCACAATAATGGCGATCTGCATCTTCTCGGCTTGAAACTTCCTGAGCAGTTCGCTCACCCGCATGGAGCCTGAAACAAAACAAGCCCCGCGGAGCAGGTCTTGCAAGAGAAATAAACTTTTCTCGCGCAAGATATACAAAAGATCGCGGGCATAAACTATGCCCACGATATTATCCTTGCTCCCGCTATATACCGGAAGCCGGGCATGCCCTTCCTCCACAAAGATATTCAGCAGGTCATCGGAATTAGTATTAATGTTTACCGCGATGATTTTATCCTTAGAGACCATGACATCGGTAAGCTTAGTCTCTCCGAATTCAAAGATACGGTGGAGCATCTTACGTTCATCTTCACTTAAAACTCCTTCTTCCTGGCCCATTTCAATCATGGTTTTTAATTCTTCCACCGTGATCAGAGGGGACCTCTTAATGCCCTCCGCCCCGAATATTTTTAAAATAAAATTACTGATTCCGATAAAAAATACGATGAAAGGTTTTAAAATTATAAGCATCACTTCCATCAATGGCGCAGTAAACAGAGAAACCTTTTCTGCGTGCTTGGCGGAAAGTATTTTGGGAGTCACTTCGCAAAAAATAAGTAAAAATAAAGTTGTCGCAAAAGTAGAAGCCACTACACCCCAACGGTACCCATAAATCTGGACGAATATCCCGGTGACAATCGATGAAATAGCAATATTCACCAGATTATTGCTGATAAGTATGGCGGCGATCACCTTGTCCAATTTCAGCACTAACCGCTGGACACTTTGGGCGCGCTTGACCCCCTGCTGCAGCATATGGCGCAGACGGATCTTACTTAATCCGATAATCGCCGTCTCCGATGCCGAAAAAAAGAAAGAAAATACCGCTAAAATTAATAAAATTAATAAGATGGCCATCTTTATCCTAAATTCAGTTTACCGTAAATCTGTTTTTCGCTTTTCTCCAGCGGCCCGATAAGGGCAAGGTTAATAATTTCATTCTTAAATATTTGCCTGGCCATTGCCCGCACATCCTCCGGGTGAACCTTATTTACCTCTTGAATAATCTGCTCTAAAGAATACACTTTATCTAAACAGGCAACACTCTCTCCCATCCAGAGCATATACTCCATAGTATCCTCCAGCGCCAAACTCAACTGCCCTAAGTAAAACTCTTTTGCCCGCTTAAATTCATCCTTGGTCACCAGGGATTTTTTAATCTTACCCAGTTCCTGAAAAATTAACTCCAGGCAATCCGGGACTTTACGGTTATCAATCCCGGCGTGAACTAAGAATGCTCCGGTATCCTGATAGCGCTTAAGCCCGCTGCCGATCTCATAAGCTAACCCTCTTTTTTCCCGGACTTCATTAAAAAGCCGGCTGGACATATTCGCGCCTAAAATTATATGCAAAATTGCCTGGGCATGCCTTAAAGGGTGGTCCCGCTTTAAAGCATGGAAACCTAAAGCCATATGGGTCTGCTCGGTATCTTTAGGGAAAATCTTTAGCTGCGGCTTATCCTGGCGCTGTTGAGCTTGAGGAAAGGTATTTAATGGGTTGCTCTTTGGCGGTGAAAAAATAGCCGAAACCTTCTTTACCAACAGATCATGATCCAACAAACCTGCCGCGCTAATTACGATATTCGCCGGAGTATAGTGATGGGATTGAAAAGATTTTAAAACATTCCGGCTAATATTATTTACGGTTTCCACCGTCCCGATTACCGGTGAACCCAAAGCCTGGCTTGGCCAAAGCAGTTCATCCAGTAATTCATAGACATAACTTTGCGGAAGATCCCGGTACATTTTTAATTCTTCCAAAACTACGGTTTTCTCTTTTTCGATATCCGCCGCCGCCAAACACGGATTATTCACCATGTCCGATAAAATATCTAAAGCGCTTACCAAATAACGATGGGGAATCTTAACCAGATAACAAGTGTGTTCCTCAGAAGTAAAACCATTTAATAAACCGCCTACTCCTTCGATTGATTCCTTGATCGCCCGGCAAGAGTATTTTTTACTGCCCTTAAAAAGTAAATGTTCCAGAAAATGCGAAATACCTTTTTGCTCGACCGGCTCATAACGGCTGCCGATATTAATCCAGATTCCCAAAGATACGGATTGCACGCTGCTTGAACGCTTAGTAATGATTCTTAAACCATTATTTAACTTTTGTCTTTTATACATTTAATCTTTCTACAAAGCTGCCTACTCTTTGTACTAAATTACGCTGGCCGATATTTTCTTTGATCTTGGCGACAATGGCGCTGCCGATAATTACTCCGTCAGAAATCTTCGAAACTTCTTTTACCTGGGCCGCGCTGGAAATACCAAATCCTACGCAAACCGGTTTAGAAGTTAGTTTTTTTATCCTTAACAGATTAGCTTTAAGGTCCGCGCTTAAATTATCGCGGCTGCCGGTTACTCCGGTCAAAGAGACATAATAAATAAAACCTTTGCCGGCTTTAGATATTAATTTGATCCGCGCGTTGGAACTGGTTGGAGCAACAAAACAAATATTAGCCAGGCCTTTTTGGTTAGCGTAACGAATAAAATCTTTTGCTTCCTCAAGCGGTAAATCCGGGATAATTACCCCGTCAACTCCGGCGGCTGTGGCTTTATCAATGAACCGCCTGTCTCCGAAACAAAAAACAGGGTTGTAATAAGTCATTAAACATATCGGCAGGCTGACCTGCTTACGTAATTTCTTCACTAAATCTAAAATCTTAGGCAGGCTAGTTCCCTTTTTAAGTGCATATCCGGAAGCCTCCTGGATTACCGGGCCGTCAGCCAGGGGTTCTGAAAAAGGCACTCCCAATTCAATTATATCTGTGCCTCTTTTTTCAAGTTCGATCATTAGTTTAGCGGTTGTCGGTAAATCCGGATAACCCGCAGTTATAAAAGCAATGAATGCTTTCCTGCCCTGTTTCTTTAATTGAATGAATTTCTTATCAATGCGATTCATGCAGATCCTTATCCCCTCTTCCGGAGAGGCACAGAATAACTATAGCGTTCTTCTTAATCGGCCTTCCGGCTTTTTTCAAATAGGCAATCGCATGCGCGGATTCCAATGCCGGAATTATCCCTTCCACCTTAGACAACAATTTAAATCCTTCCAAGGCTTCCTTATCCGTAATGGCGACATAATCCGCCCGCTTTATCTCTTGATAATAGGCATGCTCCGGGCCGACCCCCGGATAGTCCAGGCCGGCGGCAACAGAATGAGCATTTTTGATCTGGCCGAATTTATCCTCTAAAATTTTTGACTTAGAGCCATGCAAAACTCCGGTAGAGCCATACTCCAGGCTGGCGGAATGTTTTCCCGAAGAGATCCCTAAGCCCGCAGCTTCCACACCGATCATTTTTACCTTGGAATCATTAAAAAAGGGATGGAATAACCCCAGGGCATTACTGCCCCCGCCAACACAAGCAACCAAATAATCCGGCAGGCGATTTTCCTGCTTTAAAATTTGAGCCCTGGCCTCATCTCCAATCACGCGTTGAAAATTACGCACCATTTCAGGATAAGGATGCGGCCCGGCAACTGTGCCGATAACATAATAGGTATTCCGCACATTGGTTACCCAATCGCGCAAAGCTTCAGTCATCGCGTCTTTTAAGGTCTGGGTTCCGCTTTTAACATTGATTACGCGCGCCCCGAGCAACTTCATACGCATAACATTTAAAGCCTGGCGATGAATATCCTCTTCTCCCATATAGACATCGCACTTTAATCCAAATAAAGCAGCCACCGTAGCCGTAGCTACTCCATGCTGGCCTGCTCCCGTCTCGGCAATCAATCTTCTTTTACCCATCCTCACCGCTAAAAGCACCTGGCCCAAAGTATTATTAATTTTATGCGCACCGGTATGCAAGAGATCTTCTCTTTTTAAATAAACCTTCTTGATGCCTAAATACCGGCTTAAGTTTTCTGCCAGATAAAGCGGGGTAGGCCGTCCGGCGTATTCACGCAAATAAAAAGCAAGCTGGCTGGCAAATTTTTTATCCTGCTTCGCCCGGGAATATTCTTTAGTTAATTCATCCAAAGCATAAATCAGTGTCTCCGGAACAAACCTTCCGCCAAAAACACCAAAGTGCCCGGTTTTATCCGGCAATTTATTTTGCCTTAAGTATTTTTTTTGAAGAAGGATAGATTTTTTCATATAGCTCTTACCGCTTGCATAAACCTCTTAATCTTCTGATGGTTTTTTTTTCCGGGCCTTGATTCTAAAGCACTTGAAGCATCTACCCAATCAGGTTCTAGCAATTTAACTGCTTTACGGACATTCCCCGCAGTTAACCCTCCGGATACAAAGATAACAGGCTCCATTCTAACCGCTTGGGCAAGTATTTTCCAGTTAAATTTATTTCCTGTTCCGCCAAGCTTGGTTCTGGAAAAACTGTCAAATAAATAAGCAAAAGTTTTATATCTGGATATACCCTCTAAATCTTCTTTAGCCTTTATTCTAAAGGCCTTGATTACTTTATACCCTTTAAATTTCTGACAGTATTCGCAAGATTCCTGGCCGTGAAACTGCAGCATATCTAAATTACAAAGCCTGGCGATTTTTTTTACTCTGGCAACATCTGCATTAACAAAAACCCCCACCCGCTTAATTTTCCGCGGTAAAATTCGCGATATATTTTTTGCTTGCTGCGGGCGGATATAACGCGGGCTTTTATCATAAAAGACAAACCCCAGAGCCTCGGCTCCAAAAAACAATGATGCCAAAGCATCCTCTAAATTAGTAATCCCGCA
>JAUYBI010000018.1 GCA_030693145.1 Candidatus Omnitrophota bacterium | reverse complement strand
ACTTTTGGGGACAAAACAATACCCGCTTCTTAACGCGCTTGCCCCTCCGTAAAAATAATGGATGTATTTATTTGTTTTAAAAATATCTGTTCTGCTATAAGCGGCGGGATGTTATTTTGCTTTTGGGAGCTGAACTATTACCCTATAAAATTAAAAAAATAAACGGAGAGGGCGAGATTCGAACTCGCGAGGGGAACAAGTCCCCTTCCGGTTTTCAAGACCGGTGCAATCAACCAGCTATGCGACCTCTCCAAATTATTTAATTAAAAAGAAAAAGCTGCTTAAAAACAACCAGAAATATATGCCTAAATATAGTAATGGAGATATTGCAGAAATTGACAAATGAGAACTCTTTAAAAACCAAACTAAAACCTAAAGCCAGCAAGGCGATATTCAGAATAAAAATAAACGAAAACCCGAAAATGTAATTTGCCTTTAGGATATCTCCTTTTTTCGAACGGATAGTCTTGGCGGAAAAAACCAAATGCAGGATACTGCTAAAACCAATCGAAAAAAGCGTATATTCAATCAACCAACCCGACTTTATACCCAAGGCCAATAAGCTGTAGATAAGAAAAAACAAAATCGTATATATCGGCAAAAGAAAAGGCGCCACGCTCACCATGGGCTTAAAGAAACTAAAACATATTTCCAATAGCTTGTGGCCTTTATTATAAATTACCGCCGGCTCCCAAATAAATAGGTAGATTACCAAAAAACTAATTATGCCATTATAGAAAATCTGCTGCAGCCCCTTATCTATCTGGATAAATTCATTAATAAAAGCTACCACCGATGAATAAACCAGCGGCAAAAGAATAACCGCCAGGATAAATTTAATTATTCCGAAGGCTTTACTGGATAACCCGGAAATTTTGCTGGAGAAATCACCGGAAAGCCCGCCCATATCATTCTGCACGGGTTTTTCTTTACCTTTTAGCGCTTGTTTATCAGGAAATTCTTTCTTGGCCATTTAAATATGGTTGTAGTATTTTAGGAATCAATACCGAACCATCCTCCTGTTGGTAATTTTCTAATATCGCGATCACCGTGCGGGCTAAGGCTACCCCTGAGCCGTTGAGAGTATGCACGTATTCGATTTTCTGTTTTCCGCCTTCTGTATTCCGCCTTCTGTATCTTATATTTGCCCGGCGGGCCTGAAAACTTTCAAAATTGCTGCAACTGGATACCTCCAGCCACTTATCGTTTCCGGCGGCATATACCTCCAAATCATAACATTTGCTGGCGGAAAAACTTAAATCCTGCGTCGCCAGCAACACCAACCGATAAGGCAGCTCTAAAAGCTGCAAGACCTCCTCGGCGTTAACTACCAGTTTTTCCAATTCCTCAAAAGAATCTTCGGGCTTTACAAATTTAACCATCTCCACTTTATCAAATTCATGCACGCGGACCAGGCCCCTGGTATCTTTACCATAGGAACCCGCTTCTCTTCTAAAGCATGCCGTATAAGCAGTATAATAAATGGGGAGCTTATCCTCTTCTAATATCTCATCACGGAACATATTGGTCAGCGGAACTTCCGCGGTAGGAATAAGGAAGAGATCATCATCTTTTAACTTATACATATCCTCTTCCAATTTCGGCAGCTGGCCGGTACCCAACATGGAAGCGCGATTAACCAAAAAAGGCGGAAAGATTTCAGTATAGCCGTGTTTATTCGTATGCAGGTCCAGCATAAAGTTGATCAGCGCGCGTTCTAATTTTGCCCCCCAGCCCTTAAACAGAATAAAATTTGAACCGCTAATTTTAGTTGCCCGGTTAAAATCCACAATATCCAAATTCTGGCAAAGCTCGATATGGCTAAGGGGTTTAAAATTAAATTTTCTTGGCTCTCCCCAGCTGCGCACAATCTTGTTTTGAGAAACATCTCCTATCGGCAAAGAAGCATGCGGCAGATTAGGAATATTCAAAAGCAGCTTGTTTAATTCTGCTTCCTGCTCTTTTAATTGCGCTTCCAGTTCCCCGATACGCCTTGAAATCTCCTTCATCGACGATATTTTACTTTTGGCGTCTTTCTTTTCTTTTAAAAGAACGCCTATCTCATCATTGGCTTTATTGCGCTGAGAAGCTAATTCCTCAAACTCCGTTAATGCCTTCCGGCGCTGATCACCAATTTTAATCACTCCATCAATGTCAATTTTCAGGGCGCGATTCTTAATCGAGTTCTTTACCAGCTCCTGATTTTCTCTTATAAATTTTATATCTAACATTTTATCCTTTAACTACGCCCAGTGGCCGCATCCGGCAGACGCGTTTTCCGATTCCGGCGTTGGCCACCACATCCACCACCGCATTTACATCTTTATAAGCCGAAGGCGCCTCTTCGACGACAGTTTTACGGCCGGAGGCTTTTACTATTATACCCTTAGATCTTAATTCTTTCAACAATATATCTGCGCTGGTAGATTTGGCCGAGGCAGTGCGCGACATCAGCCGGCCTGCTCCATGGCAGCAACTGCCAAAAGTCTCCTGCATTGCCCTCTGCGTACCCACCAACAAATATGAATTCCTACCCATATCTCCCGGAATAATTACCGGCTGGCCGATTTTTCTATACCTCTCCGGTATTGCCAGATCCCCCGGCCCAAAGGCGCGGGTGGCGCCTTTACGATGCACGCAGAGGTTTTTCTTTACGCCGTCAACATTATGCCGCTCAATCTTGGCGATGTTGTGGGCAACATCATAAATCAAAAACATCCCCAGTTTTTGCCAAGACAAACCAAATACTTTCTCAAATGCCTGCCGGGTCAAATGCATCAAGCATTGGCGGTTTGCCCAGGCATAGTTTGCCGCGCAGCGCATTGCTCCCAAATAAGCCTTGCCTTCGCTGGAGTTAACCGGAGCGCAAGCCAGCTGCCTGTCGGGAACGTTTATCTTATATTTTGCTAAACCTTCCACCATCTTACGCGCATAATCTTCGCAAATCTGGTAGCCAAATCCGCGCGAGCCGGAATGGATCATCACCATTACCTGGCCTAGATTCAGGCCCAGCGTAGCGCAGGCCTCCCGGTCATAGAGTTGATCAATTACCTGCACCTCTAAAAAATGATTTCCCGAGCCCAGAGTGCCTGACTGGGCTCTTCCTCTTTTAAAAGCGCGCTCGGAAACCATCTCCGGATCTGCCCCCGGGATTGCGCCGTTTTCTTCGGTACATTCAAGGTCATCCTCTGTGCCAAAACCATTTTCAACCGCCCAGCGGGCGCCTTTTAATAATATCTGCTTCTCTTCTTTAGTCCCTACTTTGATATTACCTTCAGCGCCGACCCCGGCAGGAACATCGGAAAATAAACGATTGATTAAATCTTCGATTTTATCTTTAACCTCATCATATTCTAAATTAGTTTTTACTAATCTTACCCCGCAATTTATGTCAAAACCTACACCCCCGGGTGAAATCACCCCGCCTTCATCAATATCCGTAGCCGCAACTCCGCCGATGGGGAAACCATAACCCCAATGGATATCAGGCATTGCCAGAGAATGTCTTACAATCCCGGGCAAAAACGCCACATTCGCCACCTGCTCTAAAGCCTTATCCTTATAAATACTCTCCAATAACTTTTCGCTGGCATAAATTAATCCGGGTACCCGCATTCCCGGTTTATAGCTCTTAGGAATACGCCAGCGGTAATCATCAATTTTTTCTAATGGGATATTATCAGGCATTTTTGCTCTTAAACGTCAAAAATTACCTCGGCCTGCCAGTAAAAGCCGGTTTTTTGGACTTTAAGCTGATGGTAGGTTGCCGCCTTGATCTCGACGTTGGTCTTATAATTCCTGCTGTCCGTTCCGATGGCAATGGCGTCGACGAATTGCTCATTGATCTGATTTATCTTAATATCCGCAAAGATAAGCGCCTCAGCGGCAGATACCGACAATAGCTCATTAAGCCAATTCACAAAAAGCTCCTCGACGTTATCGGCTTTCTGCATAATTACGATTTTATGTTTTTCCGGGTATTGATTTTTTTGTTTCTCCGCGGAAAGCTCGGTTAGGGCAAGGCCGGCGTTCTTAAACAGCCCTGCTAAAGATAAGGATTTTACCCTGATGCCGATATCCGCGGTATGTTCTAAAACTTGGTAGTTCTTCATCGGGTTTTTGAGGCAGGTTAAAAAATGAGCCATGTTGGAGTCGAACCAACGACCTTGACATTAAGAGTGTCCTGCTCTACCAGCTGAGCTAATGGCCCTGAAATTTGTGTAATTATTTTAACTTAAAATATGAAGTTTTGCAAGAAGGGTTTTTTCAATAGGTAGTGTCAAGATAATTGTACGCTTTCGTATTGAGCTTTCGTATTGAGCTTTCGTATTGAGCTAGCTTTCAATAGTAGGGTGGGTTTAAACCCACCCTACTATTGTTAATAAAAGTCAGCAGAGTTTAATATAATGTCTTTTAAAAATGCAACGGCTAAAATCTACGGCGGTAATAAGCGCGGATGATATGCTGTGTATCTAAAGTCAGCATACTCCCGCCATAGGGATCTAAATTCAAGCTGCCTATAGCGCTAGAGTTGCCTTCTCCATATTGTAGTATAATTTCGTCATCCTTGGAAGGAAGATACCTGAATTCACTATAAAAGTTATGATGGCCTACAGGCTCCGTAATTCCCGCCACTAGCCGGTTAACATCCTGGGAACGTGAATAGACATATTTAAACATCATGCCAAATTTTGGAATAGGCATATAAGTCATCTCCAGGCCCACGTGATTCATATTGTCAGAATTTAAACTCGCGGCTTGGAATTCGTTGCGCGTATAATCTAAATATAGATCCATATTTTCCAGGGGAGAAA
>JAUYBI010000017.1 GCA_030693145.1 Candidatus Omnitrophota bacterium | reverse complement strand
ACTTTTGGGGACAAAACAATACCCGCTTCTTAACGCGCTTGCCCCTCCGTAAAAATAATGGATGTATTTATTTGTTTTAAAAATATCTGTTCTGCTATAAGCGGCGGGATGTTATTTTGCTTTTGGGAGCTGAACTATTACTGAAAAATAGAAACGGCCCCTTTATTTCTTTATTTATTATTTTTTTATTTTTAACCTACTTTAATCGAATTCACCGGACAGGAATCCGCTACTTCCTGTAAATTGCAACTTGCACAAACCTGCGACTTTACATGAGCAATCCCATCACCCTGTACCTGGAAAACATCCGGGCATGACTGCTCGCATAAACCGCACCCTACGCAAGTAGAAGCATCAACCGTAACCTTTGACATATTATCCCCCTCTATCTTTCCAAAAGATTCTCAAATATCTCTTCATGCGTTACTTCTTCACTCAAGATATGCGTAACCAGCTGATAAGTAACATTATCTTTGCCGAGTGTCTTCTTGGCAATCTTATTATAAACTTCAATTGCCCCTGCCTCTGCCTCTGCCACAATCCGAATAATGCGGTTAATATCCGCCGTATTTTTCGGAGGCATGAGATACGGAGCATTGGCTCCCTTTTCTAAATCCATGGGGTTAGCCACCGGAACATCACCCAGCTTAATAATTAAATCCGCTAATTCTCCGGCATGCTCTAATTCATCCTTAGCTAATTTCTGAAGCATCTCCTGGATATCTTCATAGGCGCGGCCGGAAACAATCTGAGCCATGTACCAGTAAAGATAAAATGCTAACCACTCATCGCAATATGCTTTATTTAAATCTTTAACCAGCTCTTTTAAGCTTAAATCGACAATTGCCCTTGCCTGTTTTCCCATGCCTGCCTCCTCAATTTTCCCCAGCCTCCGGCGCTTGGGGAAAATTGACCCCGAGCTCCCGCGAGGGGGAACATTAGATTTCTAACCTCAAATTGTATTTCTTTATATTATTATCCGCAATCTCCTGAATTTTTTTGATCTCTTCAGGATTATTGAGGAGATGCTTAAACCTGCCTTGAGTCTTTAAATATTCTTCGACCGGCTTCGGAGTAATTTGTTTACGGCCGGTCAATACGCCATTTTCATATTCAAATAAAGGATAAAGCCCGGTTTCGACCGCTAATTTTGCTACCGGTAACATCTGGTTTGTTTCATGGCGCCAGCCTAAAGGACAGGGCACATGCACCTGAATATATTTTGGCCCTTTGATCGAGATGGCCTTTTTTACTTTACGCGTTAAATCCTGCGGAAAACCCGCGGAAGCGCAAGCGACATAAGGAATTCCGTGCGCCAGACAGATCTCCGGCATAGGTTTTTTCGGACGGATGTTCCCCGAAGACCGCGCCCCCGACGGACTAGTCGTAGTATTAGTATCAAACGGAGTGAGCCCGCTGCGCTGTACTCCGGTATTCATATAAGCCTCATTATCGTAACAAACATATAAAATATCGTGTCCGCGCTCCAGCATGCCGCTTAAAGCCTGTAAACCGATATCCGCGGTTGAACCGTCTCCGCCCTGGGCAATAACATTAATCGTATCTTTTTTACCTAAATAGATCAGTGCCGCTTCAATACCTGATGCCACTGCGGCAGCATTTTCAAACAAAGAATGGATCCAGGGAACTCCCCAGGCAGTTTCCGGATACTTGGTAGAAAAAACCTCCAGGCAGCCGGTATTGTTGGCAATAATCGTATTTGCCCCGGACGCTTCCACCACTAAACGCGCGGCAATCGCCTGGCCGCAACCGGCGCAAGCAGTATGTCCGGATTTAAATAAAGGGCTATTTTCCATATTCTTGTCTACCTAGATAACACCGGCGCAATTCCAATTAGCGCCGGGTGTCTTCCTTAAGCAACTCTGGCTTTAAGTCTATAAAATCAGAATTAACTTCCTTAGCCGTCAATCTTCTAAATACTTCATCTATAGATTCTAAAGTGATATCTCTTCCGCCTAAACCGCCGACAAAACTGCTGATTACTTTAGGGCCTTTCTTTTTGCCATAAAATGCCGCCTTCATCTCCACGGCTATCGGCGCATAAGCTCCTAAAGAAACGGCTTTATCTAAAACCGCTACCCTCGGCACATCTTTTAACGCTTCATAAACCCTGGCGTAGGGAAATGGACGAAAAGTAATGACGCGCAGAAGCCCGACCTTTTTTCCTTTAGCCCGCTGTTGATCCACCGCTTCCTTGATCGTGCCGCAAACTGACCCCATGGCTACAATCACTTTATCGGCATCCTTAGTCTGGTACTCTTCAACCAGTAAATCTTTATAATTCCGGCCAAAAACCGTGTTAAACTCCTGGCTGATTTCGGATAAATAACCTAAAGAAGCTTTCAGGGTTTCCTGAATGGCAAATCGAGTTTCCATATAATAATCCGGATCAGCTAAAAGCCCCATGGAAGTAGGCTCAGCCGGGTCTAATTTATATAAAGGCTTATAATTAGGTAAAAATTTATTCACTTTCTCCTGTTCCGGCATATCCACTGTTTCCATGCCGTGAGTGAGAATGAAACCGTCCATACAGACCATCACCGGAAGCATCACGCGTTTATCTTCGGCTAAACGGTAAGCAATCAGGTGAAAATCCACTGCCTCCTGATTATCCTCGGCATAAATTTGAACCCACCCGGCATCCCGCAAAGAGATAGAATCCTGCTGGTCATTCCAGATATTTATGGGAGCGCTTATCGCGCGGTTAGCGCAGGTCATTACCACCGGCAGGCGCATTCCGGCGATATTAAAAACTACCTCCTGCATATAGAATAACCCCTGGGAACTAGTGGCGGTATAAACCCGCACACCGGTAGCTGAACCACCTAAAACTACTGAAGCCGCGGAATGCTCACTTTCGACATTAACAAACTGCGCCTTAAGCTCGCCATTAGCTACAAGCTGAGCCAGGTCTTCGACAATATGTGTCTGCGGTGTAATGGGATAGGCAGAAATTACCCCTGGCTGGCAGGCCTTAATAATTTGCGCTATCGCGTGAGATCCCTCTATAAATTCCTTCATTTATCTTCACCCTTAGATTCTTCGACAACCATAGCAATATCTTTTTTAGGGCAAATATCCGCGCATACTCCACAACCCTTGCAGAAATTGTAATCCGCCCAAAAAGCGTTCTTCTCTTTTCCGTGCACACAGCCTTCCGGACAAATTATCAAACACATCCGGCAGGCAATACAGTCCTTATGTAAATAATGCGGCCTTACTTGCGTTCTCCAACTGCCGGTTTTATCACCCTTGCTTTCAGCTGGTTTTACGGTTAACGGTCCAAACATTTTATCCCTTTAATTTATTCTTCACGAACTCAAAACCTTCTTTAACTGCCTGAATATTGCCTTCCTGAGCCTTACCGCTAAAACGGTTCTTAACTACCGCGATAAGATTATCTAATTTAAATTCTCCGGTAGCCGCGGCAAAAGCGCCAATAAGCGCAGTGTTTCCTAATGGGCGGCCGATATTTTTTAAAGCAATTTCGTTGGCCGGGACGAGGAAAGCCTTCTGCTTAGCCTTTAACTTCGGCAGATCCATATCCTCTTTACCGTTAATAATCGCTATTCCGTCTTCTTTTAACCCGGAAAAACAGTTAAACCCGCGCATCAACGTAGGATCAACGATAATTACATAATTCGGCTCATAAATCTGGCTGCGTAAACGCACCGGATCGCTATCTACCCGCACAAAAGCATTCATCGGCGCACCCATCCTGGCTGCCCCGAAATTGGGAAAAGCATAAGGGAATTTACCCTCATTAAAATAGCTAAACCCGATTAATGTCGCGGTAGTAATTGCACCTTGTCCAGCACGGGCGTGAATCCTAATTTCCTTCATCATGCTCCCAGGTAAACACTTTCCTTGCTAATATGCTGCAAAAATCGCCTAAAGCGATTTCTTGATTATATAACTTAAGCTGATTTTGTCAAGTAAGTTTATTTTATGTGCGTTAGCAAGATAAGAATGTCCTATTTTAAAGGTTTTTGCGGATAAACAGTTGACTTTCAATAGTAGGGGAGGTTTAAACCTCCCCTACTATAATTGATAATTAATAAAAATCAACAGAGTTTAATATAATGTCTATTTTAAAGTTTATTTTAAAGGTTTTTGCGGATAAACAGGCTGGTTTGATTAAGCAGGCTCAAAATTCCTTCTGCCTTTTGAGTATCCAGGGTGCCTAAACCGCAGGCCGGGCTAATCAAGAGCCTTTCCAATAGGAGCTGGCGATCAATCCCTTTCTTAGCCAGTATATCCAAACCAGATTTAATCTTTCCTGCCAGCAACTCCGGGCTCTGATCAGCATTAAATTCTTGGGTAGGAACTATCCCCCAGCAGATAATCCCTCCTTTTTTAAGGAAACGGTTAAGGTTATCCGCGTAAAGCACAAACCGCTCCTGAAAATTAAAAGCATCAAAGTTAATAATATCTATACCGGCAGTATCGGTAAGCATTGACCAATCCGTATTGCCGCAACAGTGTATGCCGATTAAACTGCCTTGATTTTTCAGGGAATCCGCAAGCTCAGAGTAAACATCAATTACCTGATTCCGATTAACCGGATTATAAGCCGAACCTACGCCGGTCAAATACGGTTCATCAAAAAACATGATCATCTTTTTGCCGAATTTCTTAAAATGCTCCAGCTGCCAGAGCGCCTTCATGCCTAAACCTTTAACCATCGCCTGCAGCAGCACCGGATCATGCAAAATAATTTTGCCCGCGCTATCGGTTATCCCAGAACAAAAAGTAAACGGGCCGGTAACCTGGCACTTAATAAACTCTACGCCGGATAAATCCGCACCCATAAGGCGCTCGTAAAATACATGCAAACCCCGGGCAAAATCCCGGCTTATTTTAAAATATTCCAGGTCCTGGGCAATAAATCGATCATAAAATAATTCCAGCTCTTTTTCTTTATCGCCAGCGATAAAATGTAAATCCCCGGCATTAACTTTAAGCCCGGGCAGGTTTTCACTAAACTGAGCCAGCATTCCCTCGCGCAGATTACCTTTAGGCAGCTGCGGCCAAAAGGGTATCGCGGGAACATAACGCAAGATCAAATCTACCGCGGTTTGGGCATCGGTTAAAGGAAGGCTGCCGATACCGGTGGCCAGGCCTTTTATCTTCATCATGCTTTTCCTTTTAATCCCGCAATCACGCTCTCTTCTAAAACATTGGAAAAAGCCGCCTTGAAATCATAAACCGCATCAAAATCAAGCAGGGAATCTTCTTTGGTTTTGGATAAGAGTTTTTTTTCGATCAGGTTAAAAACAATATTGCCGAAATCCTGCGTCTGGTTTATTCCCCAATAAGTTAAAACCCTGCCGGACAAAGCCCCATACTGATTAATGGCGTAATCCCGCAGGCCACGCGCCAGCTGAGCTCCGTTAACATGGGCAATTTTTTTTAGTTTTTTTTGGGTGAAACCTAAGCCTGTTAACACAAATTCATAGGCGTCCGGTTTATACCGTTTATCCTGAAGGCAGATCTTTTCCACTAAATCGTAAAATTCACTCATTAATTTAACCTCTACTTAAATAACAGGCTCTGGTAATTTTCCGGTAAGCTGTGGGCCTGTAAAATTACCTGTCCGGTTTTATCCAGAAAGATATATGTAGGCACGCCAATAACATCATATTGATTCGCCAGTTTACCTTCTTGATCCAAAAGCACATCAAAGGTAAGCACGTAATCCTTAAAAAATCCCTGAACCCTGTTATTTGATTCGCCAATATTAGCCGCAAAAACGGTTATTCCCTCTTTTTTCATCTGCGGATACATCTGGTTTAACGTTTTTATCTCATTGCGGCAAAACTTGCACCAGGTAGTCCAAAAAAACAAAATCACCGGCTTTCCTTTATAACCGGACAAATTTACCGCTTTACCCTTTAAATCATTCAAGATTATACTTCCGGCAGAGGCTTCCCGGGAGAAACCTAAAACCAAGAAAATTAAAATAACCAACACCAAGATCCTGCTTTTTTTAAAAAATCGCACTAGAACCTCCTTATCGCCGTAAAAATAAAATATACTCCTGATAAAACAATGATAGAAGCGCAAGCTCTCTTGATGGCCACCATCCACTTCCCGCTCTTAGGCAATCCGGCCATCCCGGCTCCAAAAATACCGATCAGGATAAAAATCAAACCCAGGCCGTAAGAAAAACTGAGTAACAAAAATCCGCCGTAGAATATATTTTTCGTAGTCGATAAATAGGCCAGGATTGCGCCCAGAATTGGCGTCAGGCAGGGTGAAATCATTAAACCGGAAACCAGCCCTAATAATAACGCCCCGCCAAAATTAGCCTTCTTATAAACCGGAAGTTTTAAATACGCGCTAAAATTAAAATGAAATATATCAAACATCAGCAGCCCGAAGATAAATATAAGTATTCCGGAAATAAGATTCACCAACGGGCTGGAACTGAATTTCCCAAATATACTACCGGTGAATACTGCCAGGACCCCCAGCAAAGAATAGGTGATGGCCATGCCAGTAACATAAAATAGGCTTAAGCCTAAGGCCCGGCTTTTGGAATTTCGCGCGTTGCCGATAATGTATCCGGAGCTAATGGGAATAAGCGGATAAACGCAGGGAGTAAGGCTGGCTAGGAACCCGGCGAAAAAAGCAACAATAAAATCAAGAGGGCTACCGGAGAGCTGCATCTATCCACCTTAAATATGGTTTATCCCCGGAAATTATCGGAATGGCGATAATCTCCGGCACTTTATAGCTGTGCAGGGACTTAACTAATTTGATAATCCGGGGTAATTTTTCTTTCCTGGATTTGATAATTAATAAGGATTCTTTGGCTTGCTCCAATTTACCTGCCCAGAAAAATATTGAATCAATTTTACTTACAATATTAACGCAAGCAGCTAATTTGGCCTTGATCAATCCAGCGGAAATTTTTTGGGCTTCTTTTTTATCTTTCGCGGTAACCAAAATAACGATATACATACTTTTATTATACCACACTCTCATTCACTTTTACAGACCTGATCCTGCCCAGCTGCGCGCAAAGATCAAAAACCAAAGTAGGGTCTTCGGTAATCATCCACACATCATAATTACAGCTTTCCCCCTGCTTAAGGCAGTCGGCAACCATCAATTCACTGCCAAATTCTGTCAAGGCGCTCTTGATAATTTTCGGCGAGCTGTCTTTAGCATGTAAAACAAACTCCAGTACGTATTTTGTAATCATTTAAGCATGATCACGGAAATCAACCTGCCGGCAGACTGGGCTTCCTTGCGAAATGAAAAAAAATCATCATCCGAAAAGGTGCACAGCGCGGGATCAAAAATATTTTCTTTGTTTACTCCGCAGTCCATTAGCTGCTTCTGATTAATTAGCGCTATATCCATAAAAACACGCTCCTGCCTTTTAACCAGGCCAAAATCAAAATTACTTTTAAAATCTTTCTCTACCTCGAAGCAACATGAACGGATAGACGGGCCAAAACCAATAAATAAATCTTTTGCCTGGCTGCCGAATTTTTCCCGCATCCGGCTAATCCCTGCTTGCGAAATATTCTGCTCGGTGCTGCGCCAACCCGCGTGCAAAATGGCAATTGCCGGCCGCTTAGGATCACAAATAAAAATTGACAGGCAATCGGCAGTTAATATCGCTAGCGGAACGCCCGGCTGATCAGTAATAAAACCATCCGTAGCCATTATCGAGCTCTCATAATCCAAGGCGCCGCTTCCCTTATTTTCCGGGGTTACATACTCGATATTTTTTCCATGCACCTGCTTAGCGGTAATGAGATCCCGGTAATCAATACCCAGGCCCCAAAGAAACTTTTTACGATTTTCTAAAGAACCCCCTATATCTCCGAAGGACAAAGACATATTCCCATCCGCTCGCCGGCTAAAAGCCGCGTTTACCGAATTGAGCCCGAATTTTTGCAATGGATTATAAGACGGCATCGATCTCCACCGGTTTACTCGATCTGTTTGGTATCCTGAATATTTACCAGGCGCTCAGAGACCTTGTCAAAACGCTTCTGCGCGTCCGCGTACTTAGTCTGGGCATTTAAAAGATGGCTTCCCAAAATATTAAAATCTTCTTTAAATTTATCCGTCTCAACAGCAAGGGCGCCTAAACTTTTTAAAATCACCTTGGCGTTCTCCTCCACTTTAAGGCCGCGCAACCCTAAGCAAATTACCTGGAGATACGCGTAAAAGGTATTCGGGGAAACAGGGATAACTTTTTTGGACATACTATAAGCAAAAATATCTTCCTTGATAATCACCTCGTAATAAACATTCTCCGCGGGGATATACATTAAGGCAAAATCATAGGTATTCTCCGCCGGCAATATGTATTTCGCGGCAATTTCGTTAATCCGGTTTTTTATGTCCTGGATAAATTTCTTGCGGAAAGAATCTTTTGCCGGTTCATCCGCGGCCTCCATCATCTTCTGAAAATTCTCTAAACTAAACTTAGCGTCAACCGGAACTAACCGCTCGCCAAGCCGGATGACGGCATCCACGGCATCGCCATTTTTAAAACGATATTGCGCCTGATAATGCTCTTTGGGTAAAACCTGGGAAAGTAAGTTTTCTAGTAGAGCCTCTCCCATTGCCCCGCGAAACTTCGGGGCCCGCAGGAGCTCCTGAAGGCTGGAGATATCCCGGCTGATAGCGATAATCTGTTTATTGGTCTCCTCCAATTTTCCCAGCTGCTCTTTTACGTTTCCAAAGACAGCGGTAGCACTGCCTAAATTCTGGCCGATAATTTTATTCGCCTCTTGGATAGACTGATTCATCTGATTCAGGCGCTCATTAACCTGGGAGGAAATTTTTAGCACGACCGCCACAATAAATCCGGCTAAGATCAGCAATAATACTGCCACGAGCATAATCATAAAATTATTATACCACTCTAAAGAATCCGGTTAAAGTAAATAATCTTTTTTTACTCTTTTTAAGGAACGGAAGATATTCTTTTTTATATCCGGAGAAGTTTTCTCCAGCTCTTGAATAATGCGGCCCATCCGCTTACGGTGGTCAGTATCGGCCTGCGGGCAAACGCAGGCCTGATGAGCTAACTTTATCTCTTGAGCAAAACGCTTAATCAAACGCTCTTCTACGTAAGCCAACGGCCGGATCAGCGTAAGCTTACTTTTAAATAACTCCTGTTTAGGCACCAGGGTTGATATTTTTCCCCGGAAAAACAAATTTAACAATAGGGTTTCGGTAATATCATCCAAATGCTGCCCCAGGGCGATCTTAGTGCAACCCAGCCTATGCGCCGCCAGAAATAATTCCTTTCTTCTGTTCCCGGAGCACCAGGAACAGTCAACCTTACTCTTCTTTGTTTTCTTTAAGATATCAGTTTTGATTATCTTATACTCTACATTGAGTTTTTTAAAATATTTTTCTAACTTAGCAGAGATGGATTGAGGATACCCCAGGTCAATGTGGATAGCAACAAGGTCATGCTCAATCGGCACAAACGCCTTACGGTCAACTAACAGCCGCAATAAAACCAGGCTATCTCTTCCTCCGGAGACCGCAACCCCGATCTTGTCTTTGGCCGTCAGCATCTTATAATCCATAATCGCCCTGCCCATACCCTTAGAAATATAGTATTCCGTTCCCTGCAATGTTCCCATTAAATGGACATCCTTGCACTATTGCCCCTTAAGTGATTTTTATCTCTCTCTATTCTAATACCTGAATAAATTCGGCTATTACCTTAAAGTCATCCTCCGAAACATTTTCTAACACAGTATCTTTGAAATCTTTATTGTCTGGAGACAAAGTAATTTTTGAATGCACCCAGCGTTCCCCCTCAATAGGCTTTTTCTCGCTTGAATACCGCTTTATAGTATATCGCTGATGCGTTTCCGGATCAGAAACCTGCCGGGATTCAACAAGCACGATTTTCCCATTTCGCGAACCGCCGCGCTCGAAACGGAACAAACACCAGCTACCATCTAAAATAGTTGGTTCCATGGACTTACCCACAACCTTTGCAATAAACATATCCTTATTGAGTTTTTTGTCTCCAACTTTCTTCCAACCAAGCTTCTGGACATGCTCTTCCCTGCCAAAACTGGTAGCCACGGCCTCTAATGAATACACAGGCAGATACTCAACAAATTTATCTTTCTCGATAACCTCATCATCTGAAATTACATCACTAAAGAATAAATCTGATTTTTCTTCAATATCAGGCTTCTCTGCCCAATCCCTGCACAACAAAGTAGCCTGCTCTAGTACGGTTTCGGTTGCTTTCTTTTCTTTATCCGGCGGATAGCCATATTTTCGTAAAACTCTTTTAACCATAACACGAAGTTTAGCCTGAATACTTTCTTTTAGTGTCCAGTCGATCTTTACGTTATTGCGAACAGCAGCCACAAGCTCCCGGGCAATAGCCTTCAACGTTTCATCTCCTAGCACCTTAACTGCGCTATCGTTTACTTCCAAAGCATCATAGAAGGCTACCTCGTCTTCAGTTAGTCCCAGATCTTCACCACGTTCGTCAGCTTCTCGTATCTTTTTAGCAAGCTCGATCAACTCCGCAATAACCTTAGCCGCTTCTATCGCTTTATTCTGGTATTTTTTGATAGTCTTTTCCAACATCTCCGCGAATGAACGGCCCTGAATAAGATTCTTTCTTGACCTAGTTTTTATTTCATCATTAAGGAGTTTCTTTAAGAGTTCAAAGGCAAGGTTCTTATGAGGCATGCCCTTAATCTCTGCCAAGAATTCATCTGACAGAATGGAGATATCCGGTTTCTTAAGTCCTGCTGCCTCGAAAATATCGATAACTTTATCCGAAGAGATAGCCTTTGAGATAATTTGCTTTATCGCTGAGTCCAGATCGTCTTCAGTCTTGCCGGTTCCGGTTTCATACTTAGCAATTCGAGCCCGAACCGCCTGGAAGAACCCTACATCATCCCTAATCCTTAATGCTTCCTCATGAGGCACTGATAGCGCAAAGGCCTGTGAAAGTTGTGTTACGTAAGCCAAAAGGCGTTCTTTGCCGTTCTTCTGCTCTAGAATGTGTTCTTGCGCCAAAGTTATAATAGACATCTTATCTTTTACGGAAGCAGCGAAGAATCTCTTGTAATCAAATTTATCAAACATTCCACAAACGATTTCGTATTTCTCAAGCATAAGAGCAACTGCTTCCTCTTGGTCAAAAGTAGGTTTACCCTTACCACCGCTTTCTGTATATTCAGCTAATGCTCGTTTTAAGTCATCTGCTATCCCTAAATAATCAACAACAAGGCCACCTGGCTTATCCTTAAAAACACGATTTACCCGGGCAATCGCCTGCATGAGACCATGGCCACGCATAGGTTTATCAATGTACATCGTATGGAGAGACGGAGCATCAAAACCAGTAAGCCACATATCTCTAACAAGAACCAATTTTAAAGGATCGCTCGGATTTTTCATCCGATCGCCAATTTCTCGACGCCTCAGCTTATTCCGAATATGCTCCTGCCATTCCACAGGATCGCTGGCAGATCCAGTCATAATCACTTTTAAGAATCCTTTGTCATCGTCTTTGTTATACCATTGAGGTCTTAGCTTTATGATTTCATTATGAAGATCAATGGTTATGCGTCGACTCATGCAAACGATCATGCCCTTGCCTTCAAGAGTCTTAAGGCGCTCCTCAAAGTGATTAACGATATCCTTGGCAATCTGCTTAATACGTTTTTCGCTTCCGACAATAGCCTCAAGCCTGGCCCATCTGGTCTTTAGCTTTTCCTTCTTCTTAAGCTCCTCGCCTTCGGTAACTTCCTCGAATTCAGGATCGATCCTTGGTCGCTCTTCATTCTTTAGCTCAAGCTTAGCGAGCCTGCTTTCATAAAATATCCTAACCGTCGCACCATCATTAACAGCTTGCTCGATATCATAAATATCAATGTAATCACCGAAAACAGCAATGGTATTACGATCCTTCCCTTCGATAGGAGTACCGGTAAAACCAATAAACGAAGCCTTGGGCAGGGCATCGCGCATGTGCTTAGCAAAGCCATCAATGAAATCATATTGGCTTCTATGGGCTTCGTCAGCGATAACCACGATATTTCTACGATCGGACAACAAGGGGTATTGATCACCTTTATCTTCCGGAAAAAATTTCTGTATTGTGGTAAAAACAATGCCACCGGAAGATACTTTGAGATATTCTTGTAGCTTTGCTCGTGAATCTGCTTGAACCGGTGCCTGTCGTAATAGTTCGTTGCACCTTGAAAATGTACCAAAAAGCTGATCATCTAAATCATTCCTGTCAGTTAAAACTACAATCGTAGGATTATCTAAAGCTAAAACCAACTTACCGGTGTAAAAGGCCATGATAAGGCTCTTTCCAGAACCCTGCGTATGCCAGACCACCCCGCAACGCTTGTCGCCTTTGGTGCTTGATGCCTTAAGAGTAGCGTCTATGGCTTTATTTACCGCATGATACTGGTGATACGCAGCAATCTTCTTGGAGAGCCGAATAATGTTTTCTTTGGTATCTCTTTCTTGCTCAAAAACAATAAAATGACGAATAAGATCGATGAGAACGTTTTTATTAAACATACCTCGCAGAAGAACATCTATCTGGGGCGTGGCTTTTGGAGTCTTTGTTCTGCCGTCAATAGTCTTCCAGGGCAAGAAACGTTCCCAGTCAGAAGTAATAGTCCCAGCCCTTGCGTCAAAACCATCACTTGCTACCAATATCTCATTGAATTTAAAAAGGGATGGAATCTGTAGTTTATATGTCTGAAACTGTTTAAATGCGGTAAGCGTCGTAGCGTTCTCATCTGCCGGATTTTTTAGTTCAATAACCACAATTGGCAGGCCATTAACGAAAAGAACTATGTCCGGACGACGGTTAATATTGTTCTCAATGACCGTAAACTGATTGACCGCCAGAAATTCATTATCATTTATCTTATCAAAATTAAAGAGCCAGACTTTATCTCCGGCAATCCCGCCTTCTTTACGATATTCCACGTCCACGCCATCTACCAACATCTTATGAAAACGGTGATTATTGATTACCAAATCAGGACTATCGGTTCGCATAATCTGCTTGAGCGCTTCGTCTTTTACTTCAACAGGAATTGTAGGATTAAAGCGATATATTACCTCACGAAGCCTTTTGACCAAGATAACATCAGAATAGCTTTGTCTCTCTGGGTGAGATCCATCTGGAGCAATATCAGGGCCGTAGATAATCTTATACTTAAGATCAAAAAAGATATCTAAAGCTACTTGCTCAACTTCGGATTCGGTGATTATATGTGACATGTCCCCTTTAAAGCAATAATGTTGTTTATCTTCTTAAGCAATTTCTGGCAATATATAACCGCATCAAAAAATATCTTAAAGCTTTCAAGAGAATAAATATGCTCTGCTGCATAGTAACACTCATGATCAACGACTCTTTTTGAATGCGCTATAGAATTACGTATTTGTTTTACTTTTCCACTGTCAATTACAACGATTTTATTTTTTCTTGCAAACGCGATCAGATCAAGAAGGTAGAATTCTTGAAATGGCTCTCGCGCTGCATACTTATCTCCATTTTTCTCATATTCTTCTTTTTGCTTCTTATAATACTCATTTTCTAACGCTTCATCCACAAAGAATTTATAAATATCGTCATTACTAAAACCTTCTCTACGCAAAATCAATCTTAAATTTTTTTCTACTTCCATAATAAGTGAATACAAATATAACATAGCGGGTTCCCGATCATAATCGGAGAAATGGATTACACCAATTAAACGATTAGCATTAAAAACAAACAACACGGAATACTTTTCGAATTTTTCCATAAGCTCAGTACTAAAGGCATCCATTGATACATTTATCTTTTGTCCTTCTTCAAGAATATATGGGTTTGCCTCATCGCCGTCTATTTTAAAAATCTGTGAATCCGCATCGAGTCCGGGAAGATAAGAAATCTTTCTGTCGCGAGAAAATTTAATACATATGTCTCGCATAACAGGATCATAAAAATACAGGTCCTCTGTCATGATATCGCCTACTGGAATAAATTTCATGCTTGCGCCTCCAAAATAAATTAAATACTGCTAATCCATATCTTCCCCGACATCAGCTTTGGCAAAAAGGAATCCGAATTTTAATCGTTTATTAGTTCTTATTTTCTTCCCTTACCTTGCATAAAGAATATTAAATCAGTGCTAAATTAAGGGGAATAGTTATTCTACCGTTGTTATTCAAATCATTAACAAATTCATTCCACGAATTAACTGCAATACGTCGTTTTACATAAAAACAAGTCATCCTTAAAAATTTTTCTCCCACGCTTGTCAGATCGGAAACGAATTGTTCGATACGCAAACTCTGGTCTTGCCCATAGGACAAATAAATTGAATCTCGATAATTAGCCTTACCTCTATATCTAAAGGCTTGTGTCAAAAAATTTACCTCGCCTTTCGCCAACCACGCATCTCTCAATTGCCTAGCACCTTTCGTTCTGAAATTCTTTACTCCTAATTTTTTAAATTCTTTCCCTTGCATTATGTTATGTTCCATTTGTTCTCTTTCATAACTAGCTGTTCCATTTAAATAAGAATATATACATCCTAGCGCTTCCTCAATATTTTGCGGGTAGTTCATGAGATCATAAGTATTGCCCCCTCTTATTCTCATTATCTCGGAGTCGACATCACGCGAAATAAGACTATTCAAATACAAATCGAAAGGTCGAACTACTAACCTTTGTTTAACTATGTCTGAATACCATACCTTGTCAGTCTTAGCATGTGTCTCAGGTGCCGCTCCAGAAGCTACAGAAATCATGACCTGTGCTGAAAAGTATATACAATAATACCAAGCAATTATGGCTGACCTAACAACATCGTATTTATGCTCAATTCCACCAAAAGCACGCAACGCCGCAAGATTATGCATAGCCAACAAAATTCTTTCACATGCAAAAACATCCGCTTCAGAATTAATCGGACCCCGCGGAAGAACATGCACATAGAAAGCTCTTTGATTAGCATCCTCAAAGTCTACATTATCTACCAAAATAGCTAACGCTCTCATCCAATTTACTGTACCCTGAAAAGCAAAATCTAACTGAGGATGATCGACTGTTTGCGATAACTGCTCATAAAGCCATTGAGGCATATCTATTGAACCCGTATTTTTCCAGAAATCAGTTTTGGCAAAAGAGAATCGCTAATATGTAAATGTTCTGCTCAGTTTCGACCCCGACGATAATATTCGACATAATTATTTACCTGTTCGCAATTTCCTTTTTTTCTTTTTATTAAGCTGTTCTTCTTTCTTTTGAATGGCGGCCTCATCTAGATCGATCTTCGCAAGAAAAACTTTATAACCATACGCACGCAAACCAGCCGAAACATACTTCAAGGACACTTTACTAAAAAAAGGCAATATGTCTTTTAAAGACCGCTTCTTTTCACTTGTAGCAATAGCATATACTACGGAGCAATCTGATTTCATTGGTGTTAATAATAAAGGCATACTCCAAGATGGATCGATCTTAGCAATAATCGCGTTAGCTGCCTTAAGAAACCCCTCATCTTGCACCAATAATTGTGCTGGATTAAAACCTTGCAAAAAAAGATGGCTTAACGTGCTTGAGCCGCGGAATCTCTTAATATGGATAAATTCTGTCTTTTTGTAAAATATGTCGCATATCTCAATTTGGCTATACCTTCCTCCATAACGAACCATCTTCTGATCAAGTAATAATGCTTCGTCATCATTTGCTTCTTTTACATTTTTGTTATAATCTTCTTCGCGAATCTCTTTATAAGCAGGAAAAATACATTTCCCCTGATAATCAAGAATATTATCCATTCCCGAAGAAATATTTTTGTAATAGCTATCGTCTATTTGATACCATTTACCTGCTGCAAGTAGAAATATGCTCCCATCCAGACTGGTTTCAAAGTACAAGCATTTATAAAGCGACCAAATATACCGTGGCTCGTCCGTTTGCGCATCAATACAGAATATTCTGCGTGCTCTCAAATCCTTTAATTCTAAACCTTCGATTTCATCAATCTTATTCTTTAGCGCCTCCTGCAAATTAATATCTTCATGAACATCACCCTGTAGGGAATATTTGAACCCTGCGACGTGCTCCCATTCAATAACTTCAGGGATAGAAAGCCACGCCTTGTTCCAATCTTTTAACTTTATCGCTTGAATTAAATCATCATCCAATTGTTTAATGCGCCCCTTGTCCTTAACCAGACGTACTTGATCCACCCACGCAAAATCTTTCTTATAATCATCTCTATGATAAATATTCAATAGAGTTTTACACACTTCAAAAAGTTTATCTGGTCCAAGCAGAGCATTAAACACAACAGAATCCTTGCCAAATATTGTGGATGCATATTCGAAATCTTTAGCTCGAGGAGAACCCACAACGGCATTCAAAATATCTCGTTCGATATCAGCTCCGAAATCATAAATCGACCCTGCTTTACTATTGTTAATGCTTATATTTCTGATTACCATGTCAAAATTTTTCGCCTGTATACTTTTTATTCTTTCACCATCAATAACATTTAAAGCGACCCTCAATCCAAATCCTTCAACTATAGCCTTTTCATCTAAGAAAAACCGACCGAAGCCGTAACATGCAGCAAAGAACCGGCCTGACACATTAACCAAAAGTACGCCAGATGTGGTCGAACTCTTTAACGAATCTTCCGCCTCAGGAATATATGGCCGAATCGGAGTGAACCACGAAGGAGGATGGACAGTAGAATCCCCATAAAAGAAAAAGACCTTATCAGCCCCTTTTTTAATAATTTCCTTACCCTTATCAGCGATAACGATTTCTTGAGGATCAGTAAATTCCTCCTTTATGAGATAAATATTCAAATGCATTTTCTTTTCTTTAGCCATAATTACACCCTAATCTTCCCCGACATCAATCTTGGTAAAAGGGAATCACGAATATTGCAAAGACCGTCAATTTCTATCGAATTACACAAAATCTTTTCCATAGAAGGCGTTATTATCTTATGGAAAGCGTCCATAGTGGCCTTTTCCGGTATGGCAATTTTGATCCGTGCGAAATTTCCCGTATTAAGGTTTAGCGTTGCAGTACCACCAAGGCCCATGCTCTTTATTTCTTCGCCCTTATCAAGCATTGTGGAATACATAAAGTACGGACTAATGCCCTTATTGCAAACAATGCTATTAATTTGTTGGTTTGTATGACTGAGGGTACTAGTTAATGAAACTAACCCAGGAGTCGCAATACAACTGACACAAATTGACAGAGAGGGTAATTCCTTTTTCGTTTGCGTTAAAGTACCCTTCTCAGAAAGCTTTCGTTCCGTTTTTATTACAAATACCTGCCCTCGCATATCGGGTATGGTTATAAAGAATATATCATCGCCATAATTGTCTTTATCTGCCGTAGGAGGCGTTTTCCCACAAACAACTTCTCCGCAATCAGATACTTCCTTAACAGCCCATCCTTCTGGGATATCGCCTAGCTCAGAATCAACCATCTTTCCGCCAGATAATTTATACAGCTTGCCATTTTTATCTGGAAAATCAAAATCCACAAACCAACGCTTAAACAATGCCTGCCCAATCGCCTCAAGCGTCCTGTTCATTAGCTGATTAAGTTCAATCTTACCATCAAGACCAGAGAGAATTTGAGCAATGGCTCGTTGTTCTTCGATAGGAGGTACATTAACATCAATACAATCGAAAGTCTGTCTCGTAATTGTATCAAAGACTGCTCCATGAGTATTCTGCTTAAAATTCTGGATGTTAAACTTTAATAAATAATATAAAAAATTATTTAAAACAACGTCCAGTTTTCCATCCAACCCATAGCAAGATTGGTTAAATGCCATATCGCATCCGAGTTGGGCAATTTCGCCAACAGTGCCTCTTGCAGAAATAACAAGTTGCCCTTTCTTTAATATCTTTGTACTGCTCCCGTTCAATCCTTTTTGAGTTATCATCTTCTCAGTTCTATAAACCCATCGGTTTCCACCACCGAAATCAACAACCGATAACCAAAAGATTCCTCCGCCCCAATATTCCGCTACTGTAGTTTTTGGAGTCCCCCCTCCGATTATCTCCATAATTTCGCTTAGCTTATACGACGACCACTCATCAGGAGTTTCACCGAGTTCAGTCTTTTTAAATCCTTTTAATATTCTTCGAACATTTGCAGTCATACTATTTTCTATTAATCAAATCGTAAGCTAAACTTGCCAAAGAAATATAATGAACCGCCAAATTCTTATTCAAGTCGCAGGCAGGAGTATGCGCTTTCTCGTTTCGCAAAAATTGAATTGCCATGTGCAAAAACTTTACTCCCTCAAAAAAGTCATTTTCAACATCACCAACAGGCTGATGGCCAAAAATTCTTTCGAAATTTGCAGCGCTAAAAGCATCGGTTGCTTTTTCCTTTCCGGTAATATCTTTCAGCTTTTTTCTGACAACTTTGTAGGCTTCCTCTACCGCATTAAAATAATGTCCATCGTCTAATAATTTCTGCACATGATCAAAAATATCTTTTTGTAAAATAATATTTATATTACCATTTTTAAATGAGGCTTGGGATTTATTCTCTTTTCCCCCTGCCTTCCCATCTAGTAATTTTTCACCAATTTCTTTACCAGCCGTCATTATCTCATCTGGAAAGTTTTCTTTACTAAGCTTGTTTATAAAAATCTGGCATTTAATATATTCAACGAGCTTCAAGATACTTTTACCAACGATTTTATCGTCTGCTTTCCACCAAAAGCCACGCAAACAATTAGCCTTTGAACCGCTGGCATACTTGTATTTTTCGCTATAAATATCAACGCCAACATCGTCCCTAAAGAACTCCTTCATGGTTCTATCGGTAAAGCTCAAAACATATCCGCTGCCCATTTGAAAAAGTTTTTCAAGTACCTGCTTCTCATTTGTAGTTAAATTTGCCATTGCTATCTTACCATTATCTTCTGTGTTTAGAATTCCGTATATTTTCTTATATCCACCAAACTATACCAACTTGCGTCTATTTATATCGTTTTGCGGCTTTAAATATTCTATTCTTTGATAATCAATCTTAAATTCGCAATTGTTTTCATAAAATTCTTTAAATCCTCACAGATAGTACTCTCCTCAATTTGAATAACCTTCTTCCGGTCTTCTTGATTTAGCTTATAATACATCAATGCAAAAGGTATTATTTCATTATTTTCTTGCCAAGCCGCATGTCTTAATTGTGAAAATGCCCGATCTCCTATTTGTTCATAAAACCAGCTGCAATAATGTTGTTTAGTCAAGGAAAGTTCCTCTTCTAATAATTTATCTAATTCAAACTTAGGTTCATCTGGAAAAGTCCCAAGCCTAGTACTGATCTCTGTTCTCAAGGGCGGTAAAATAATTGTCAAAGTTTCATCTTGTCCTACAATAAAAATAAATCTCTCTAAATAAATAACATTTTCCCAAATATTGGCAGTTACAATCAAATAAGGAATACCTTTTTCTAAAATTCCAAAACCTCGGGCAATTTTAAACATTCTTACACCCTTTCTACCGTGCCTCTGCATTCAGGACAACAAACTGGCGATCCCGCCTTTCTTGTAGCTTCGGCTTCACCAGGCTCAAATATTTCGACAACAAATGTATTTCCACATCTTTTACATTTGAACTTTGCCTTTTTCATATTACTCCCCCCTGCTAATATTGCCCTTCGGCCGCATCGCAAATCTTTCCCCACATATATTCAAGAAATTCCAGCTGAGTAAAGTTCTGATTCGAATTATTGAACGAAAATGCACTAAAATCGTTAAGTTTTAAAACAACACATTCTCTTTCTTTATCCCACTCGAATTCTGCAAAAGCATTATATCCAGAAGTTATCTGCATTTCACCTTGGGCGTAACTAAAACTTAGACCGTGATCTCGATGTAAACTGCCTAATTGTATATTTACTGAGTAAACAGGCTTCCCATTGACAACGAATCTTAAACATTGCTTACCATCTCTAGGAAAATGAGTAAATGATATTTCTGAATCCTTGTTTCTTCTCTCTAACTCAAGTATTAAGTAATCTATCCAAGCCTGGCATTCTTTATAAGGATCAAACGACTTAGTTACTTTAGGACGTCGAAAAGATTGGCTACTTTGCGATTCTTTCAAATTATTTTCTTTACCAAGCTTCTCCATAATTAGCTGAGCAAGTTGATCTGGCTTATATTGACGAAGGTCAATATAAGCTTTGGATGGCGGTAACCCTAAAATCTCAGTATCATCAAATCTTACCGGCAAAATGTATCCGGCTTCGACCACTTCACGGGCCAAAGCACTTCTTTTTTCAAAATTCGGCCATACTTTTCTAGCGTAATGCTCGGAAATAAACATCACGCAATATTGCGCTTGTTTTCTATATATCTCATCAAAATGCTCGGGTAGACTTTTACCCCAAGCTTCGATTTGATTAAAACGATCATAATAAACTCTTATCCCCTGGGATTCTAAAATCTTAGCTACCTCTTCAACATAGTCTCGATCTTCTCCCGCAAAACTTAAAGCTATATCAAATCGGAAATCTTTACCCATTCATTAATCCTTATTTTATACACTTAAACAACTGTAATTTATTTCTTTTCTTGACTATTCTTATTGCCCTCGTCATTACTAATACTTTGAACTACTGTAGAATCTGAAGGAGCCAAATTCTGTGGAGATAGATTTCCTATCCCACTCAAACTCTTGCCTATCTCCAGCTGGGTAGGAGATAATTTTTGAACGCCGTTAATACTTTCCTTTAGTTTCTGTTCTGCGTTAGATTTCTTTCCCTCTTTAGCCATATCTCCTCCTTTATTTGTGAAAGTAGCTATTAATCCTAAAAGCATCATACAAATTATTCCTAAACTAAAAAATATTTTTGATAATTTGTCACACTTCTCTAACTTAGGATCTTTATCGTTTCCGCCTCTCAAAGAATATTCAATATGATTTGCGTTTAACTCATATATTGTTAAGCTTATCCATATTGCACCCAAGAATCCCAAAAATGCCCCAATTGTTAACAATCGCTGCCAAAAACCATACACACCTACTGTTGTAAGCAATGTTACCAATAAGCCTATAGCTACAGCAGATACGGTAACAACAGCTTTGTCCCGTTCCATGCGAGTTTGAATCCATGCAGATAGCAAAACCTGGTAATTTGCTATATTCTTACCTTCCAATTCCTTTAATTCTCTTTTCTGCCTTTCTTCCGCACTTTCTGGCATACTTTATCCTTAAATTTTACCCATATCCTATCACTACTGTCCCAACGTTTTTAAACTAATTTGCGTAACTAATTGATTTCATTATGCTAATGACGCAAAAACTTTTAATCGATTTCAATTCCATCTCGTGTTATTTTGGTGCTTTGACTATCAAAGGAGCGCCAAATGA
>JAUYBI010000007.1 GCA_030693145.1 Candidatus Omnitrophota bacterium | reverse complement strand
TTTTTAGATGTGCCGACAAAGCTTTTAACTTTAAGCTGTTGCTTGATGCATTTAAAGAATAGTTCTATCTGCCAACGCTCTTTGTAAATCTGGGCTATGGTTCTAGCTGACCAGATAAAATTATTGGTAAGGATTACGATTATCTTGCCGGTTTCAGGATCCTTAGAGCGGATACGGCGTAATCTATCCGGGAATTTCTGTTTTGAATAAAATCCCTTAAGCTGAACAATTTGGTCGGAATAAATATTTTTGTGGCGGCTGGTATCATTACGTATGGCAATTTGATAATACGCGTTCTTTTTCATTCTAGTCACGAAATAGACGCCTTTATCGTCGAGCGTTTTATACCACTTGAAATCAGTATACGCCCTGTCAAATATAGCCACATCGCCTCTTTCAAGCGGTATAAAAGGCGCTACTTGAGTTTCATGGACTTTACCTGTGGTGATCACCGCAAAGGCAGGCAAGTATCCGGAATGATTAAGTTTCATATGGAGTTTTACCGCTCCTTTGGTAGTGCGGAATTTTGCCCAGTTATAAAGCGATAAACACAGGTCTATTACTGTGGCGTCTAAGCTGTAAAGCGGGTTCTTGAAGCGGAATTTGTGTTTTGGCGCTATCGCTTCGCATTTGGACAGCATCCAAAAGAAAGTTTTTTTAAAGAGCTCATGGGAGCGGTGTTTGTTGGCATAGGCAAGCGTTGAACGGTGAATTGGTTTGATACCGGCATGATAAAGGCTTGCTCCTTGAGTAGCAAGCCCTGCTTCAATGCCACGCAAGCTGTCTTGGCCAGAGAGTTGTCCAAAGAGCATGGCAACAAAGTGGTTCCAAGAGCTAAAACCTCTTGCGTGATATTCAGTTTTAGTCTCAGAAACGGCTTTTTGAAATTCGTATCTTGAAAACATTTTTAGCATTTGACTTAAAATTGTATTATAATGGTGCATAGCCTAGCCCTCCTTATTTGCCGACGGATATCGGTATTGGTGATGGTTGCTGACTATCACCATCATAAGGATTCGGTTAGGCTATTTCAATCATAATTTGGACACGAGTGATAGTAGGGGAGGTTTAAACCTCCCCTACTTTGAATACTATTATGGATAATATTATTTTTGAATTAAAGGATGTTTATTTTTCTTATCTGGGTAAATTTCCCGCTCTATGCGGGATAGATATCCGGATTAACCAAGGGCAGAAGATAAGCATTATCGGAGCCAATGGAACAGGCAAGTCTACTTTTTTGCAGATACTAGACGGCCTTATCTTTGCGGATAGGGGGGTTTTAAGTTTCTGCGGGCAGCAGTTAAATGAGAAAATTTTTAGCGATGCTAAATTTTCGCGGGAATTCCGGCGTAAGGTAGGATTTATTTTTCAGAATTCTGATGTACAGTTGTTTTGCCCGACGGTTAAAGAAGATATTGTCTTTGGCCCGTTACAGCTGGGTTTGGCGAAAGATCAAATCCAGAAACGCCTGGAAAAACTCATTGTCACTTTAAGGATCGAGGAATTGCTGGATCGGCCTCCGCATCAACTGAGTATCGGGGAGAAGCGTAAAATAGCTATCGCCTCTACTTTGATTATTGATCCGCAGGTACTTATTTTGGATGAACCGACTGCCGGGCTTGACCCGTTGACCACCAGGAGCATCATCGATCTGCTTATCGCGGAGAATAACTCCGGTAAAACCATTATTACGGCCACGCACGATTTACACATTGTGGAGGAGATATCGGATATCGTCTATGTTTTTGGCCGGGGAAAGTCAATTGTTAAGTCAGGTTTAGCTAATAGTATTTTAAATGATCCGGCATTGCTGCAGGAGAATAATCTGGTGCATATTCATAGCCATCAACATCAAGATAAGGTGCATGTCCATCCACATCTGCACTCGGAGCATCATGTTTCATGAAGTAGCTGACGTTTAAACGTCAGCTACTTTTAGTGATGATGGAGTATTATCAAGAAAAGGAGCAAGTAATGGCTGGGGCTATTCAAAAAGTTTTTTTTACGCAACTTAAGGGCAAGCAAAGATTTTTACGTTTATTTGGAGAATCAACCAAGCCTTATGGCTTAGCTTCCGGCTTTGTAACTTTAAAAAGCAAAGAGTCGATTGGCCCGCATAATACTCAAAATAGAGAAGAAGTTTTGATTATTTTACAAGGCCAGGCCCAGGTTTCTTACGGGAAACACTCCAGGATTAAGGTAAAAAAGGGTTTTTTTGTTTATATCCCGCCTAAAACTGACCACGACCTTAAAAACATGGGTAAGGCCAGCTTAAAATACGTTTATATAACCGCTTGTGTTTAATTAATGGAGACAGTGTATTAAGCTTTTATTAATAGTAGGGTGGGTTTAAACCCACCCTACTGTTAATAAAAGGGTTTAAACCCACACTACTGTTGTTAAATAGTAAGATTTGTTGTGCTGTTATTCGTGGTTGTTATCCCTGGATGATTTTACCTTGACAAGGGGTATCTAACGTGTTAGAATTATTATGGATACATAAGGTGGAGCTTTGGTGTGAGCTTAAAAGTTGGCTTCTTATGGAGTTGTAAGTTATAATTATTGGATATCAAAATAAGAGTTAGCTTTAAGTAAGCACAAAAAGACAATTTGACCTTAGGAAGGGGGTTATTTTCATGATGAGAAGAAATAGAAAAGGCTTTACACTCGTCGAAATCATGATCGTAGTCGCCATTATCGCACTTTTAGCAGCTATCGCTATACCGAACTTAATGAGTGCCAAGAGAACGGCAAACACCGCAGCCGCTAAGGCGAATATCCGCGCGCTATCTACAGCCGCCGAAGTTTACGCTACTGGTCACAATGGTAATTATCCGGGTGATGAAGCGTCTCTTAGACCGTATATTGCTGCATCTCAGGTATTATGTGGTGCTACGCAACCTCAACAGGGTTATACTTATACCTGTACTCTTGCTGCCGCCGCGTATACTATTACTGCTGTTAAGGCAAGTGCAACCACTGGTGACATAGACTATAGTGTAACTAACGGTGGGGTGATTACAGAGTCATAATAAGCAACAAGTTTTAGAGTAATTAGGACTAGGGGAGAAGAGAAATCTTCTCCCCTTGTTTTTGTTAATAAAAATAATGGGACCGTTTAAATAATGTAAATAATGGGACCGTTTCTATTTTTTGGGGGAGGTTTAAACCTCCCCTCCCCTACTGAAGGATGTAAACCTCCCCTACTGTTGTAATAAAGGATGTAAACCTCCCCTACTGTTGGAAATAATGGGACCGATTCCATTTTTTGCTGTTGTAATAAAGCGGCCATTTATCGTAGGGTGGGTTTAAACCCACCCTACGATAGAAAGTTAGCCCTCTAGTTTTTTATTTAATCCTTTGATAGATAGAAAGTTAGCCCTCTAGTTTTTTATTTAATCCTTTGATAGATAGAAAGTTAGCCCTCTAGTTTTTTATTTAATCCTTTGATAGGCATGGGCTTAGTTTATAAACTTATTCATAAAAAATGATTGCCAAGTTTAGGCTTTGTGCTAAAATAAAGCAATGAAAAATAATTAAAATTATCCTAATCCAGCAGGTGACGTTTAAACGTCACCTGCTTCTGTGAATAACTAAGAGTATGAATAAAAAAGCTAGAAGTTTTGTGACGATGATGGTGGCGGTGGCCGTAAGTGCTTTTTTGTTACGTTTGGGGTTACACCGGATAATTGTCTATCGGATTCAGCAGAACCAATTATTGGCCCAGATTAATCTTAAGCTTTTTTCTACAGCGATGGAGAATTACGCCAAAGATAATAAGAATACCTATCCGGCGAGCGTAGAGCTGCTTACTAAAAATAAGCCGGTTTATTTAGGGCGGGATTATCTGGCGGCAGCTTCTGTGCACGGCTATGAATATGATTGTCAGCGCCTGGATGCCAGCGGATATAATTGCACCGCTTCGCCTGTAAATTGCAAGCTTACCGGAAAAATGGCCTATGCGGTATCCACCGGGGGTTTAATTATGGCGCAGGGTTGTGATGAAAAATAGTGGGGGGGGGTACTATAATTTATTGACAACAGTAGGGTGGGTTTAAACCCACCCTACTGTTGAAAGTTAACTGTGAGAACAAATAAAATTGGAATTAAATTTAAAATGAAGAATATTTTTTTTAAAATGAAGCCGTCCGGAGCAAAAGAAAGATTCAGTTTTGGGCTGGATATCGGCACGCAGTCGATTAAGTGTATTAAATTGAAGATTAACGGCAGTGCCGTGGAATTGGCGGCTTTTGACCTGGAAGAAGCCCAACTGGATCCTACAGAGGCTTTAAAAAAAATTAAACATGCTCAAGAAGCGGATCTGGTAAATATTTCTTTCTGCGGCGCATCCACGGTTATCCGCTATGTAAATTTTTTACGGATGAAGAAGCATGAACTTATGGGGGCGCTTAAATTCGAAGCTCAGAAACATATTCCTTTCTCCGTGGAGGAAGTCAACCTGGACGCGGAGATCTTAAGAAATGACCTGCCGGAGAATAAGATGCTGGTCTTGATCGCGGCGATAAAGAAAGATTTGATTCTGCCCAGGATCAAGGTTTTGGAAAATGCCGGGTTAAAACCGAATGTTATTGATATCGATTCGCTGGCCTTGGTTAATGCTTTTAATTTTAATTATCCTAAAGTAGAAATTCCGGAGAATAAGTCTATCTGCCTTTTAAATATCGGTTCAACCATAACCCAGGTTAATATTCTGGATAACGGAGTGGTGCGCTTAAGCCGCGATATCCACTGCGGCGGGGTTAATTTTACTAAGAAGCTGATGGATCTTTTTAATATTGATTTTAAGTCCGCCGAGGAGCTTAAAATCAATCCGTCGGAAGATAAGGCGGTTAAGGTCAGGCCGTGCATTGAAAATGTGCTTACAAATTTAGCTTCCGAGATCCGCACCTCATTTGATTATTACGAAAGCCAGAATACAGCTAATGTGGTTAAAATATTTTTAAGCGGCGGCGCCAGTAAAATAGCCGGATTAAAAGAAATGTTGAGTGCCTGTTTAGGTATACCGGTGGAGAGCTGGGATCCCTTTAAGCAGATCAAGATCCCGGATACAATCGATACGCAGAAATTAAATAAATTTTACGGACAATTTAATGTCGCGGTGGGCCTGGCATTACGTTAAAAGATGATTCAGATAAATCTATTACCGGAAGAATTAAAGATTAAAACCAAAGGCAGGAATTCCGGCCCGGCGGTTATAAAAAACCCGCTAGCGTTGATTCAGGAGCGGCTGTTTATTTATGCCATTCCGGCAATGTTGGCGTTATTTATTCTGGCGCATTTTTTTCTCGCCGTCCTCTTGATCTCTAAAAATCGGCAGTGGGTTTCTTTAAACCGGAAATGGCTGGATTCAGCAGCGCAGAAAAAGGAAGTGGATGAATTTAACCGGGAGTTTTCTGCCACTTTTCAGGATGCCGGCGTGCTTACGCAGTTAAGCCGGCAAAGGATCCTTTGGGCGCAGAAATTAAACGCGCTAAGTTTACATTTACCTGCCGGGGTTTGGTTTAATGAAATTTTGCTGAATAGTAATAATTTAACGATTAAGGGGTCAGTTATTTCCTTGCAGAAAGAAGAGGTTGGCCTGATTAATAAATTGTTGGATAATTTGAAGGATACCTTGGAGTTTTCTAAAGATTTTTCCAGTTTTGAATTAAGCAACGTGCAGAAGAGGAGCCTTGGCGGTTACGATATCGCGGATTTTGTCCTGGTGGGGGCCTTGAAACCCAGATGAACCTGACTAATATACAATTAGATAAGCAAAAGAAAATATTAATTGTGATATTCTTTGTTCTGGTTGCCTATGTGGATATTAACTATATTCTGAAGGCGCAGAGAGCCGGATTACGCAGGCTGGATCCGCAGATTACCAGGTTAAAAAATGACCTGGCAGATTTTAACCGCGGCCTGGAAAATATGCGCTCATTCAAAAGCAATCCGGGTGCGCCCGGGCAAAAGCAAGCGGTGAGGCCTTTTAAGATCCTTCCCGATAGCCGGATCTCTGAGCTCCTGCAGGAAATTTCAATTACGGCGAATAAATTTGATATTAAAATTACCCAGATGCGCCCCAGCCGCCAAGCGCAGAATGAGAAATTAGTTGTCGGCCAGCAGGTTAAACCCACTTTGATGTTGATTAATCTGGGGCTAGTTGCTGATTATCACAATTTGGGCAGATTTATCCAGGCATGTGAGAATTCGCCGGTTTTTATGGAGGTGCAGGAGTTTAAGATTGAAACGCAGCTGCCGGATTATATGAAGCAGAAAGTTATCTTGGTGCTCAAGACCTATGTTACTAAATAAACGATTTTTTCTTTTTTTGTTTTTATTCTTCGTTTTCCGCGGGGTTGCTTTTACCCAAGGCGAGCCTGTTTATGATGCCCAAGGCAAGCGCAATCCTTTTATTCCATTAGTCACCCCCGAGGGAAGGCTGCTGAAATTAGATAAACAACAAGACACTACCCAGCAGGGCTTGGCCATCGAAGGGATTATTTATGATAAATTCGGCCGCTCTTTTGCGATTGTTAATACTCTGGTGGTGGGAATCGGGGACATGGTGGGAGATTTTCAGGTTTTAAAAATCCTGGACAAGAAAGTAATCTTTATTAGGAACGGAGAGCCCTTAGAGGTGGAGTTGACTAAGAAGGAGGTAGAGTGAAAAAAATATTATTAATATTTATTTTTTCTTTTTCTGTTTTTATTTTTGCGTTTGCCGCCCCCCAAGAGCCCGGTTTAGCTGATCAGCCTAAGCCGGAGCCGGCCTCAGAAAAGCCGGAGTTGTCGGCTGCGGGAAATGTAACCTTTGATTTTAAAGAGGCGGATATCACCAATGTGCTTAAAATTATCTCTTATAAATCCGGGATCAATATTGTCACTACCCCGGATGTTATGGGCAATATCTCAGTGCGCTTAACGGATGTGCCCTGGGAGATGGCCTTGGATGTAATCTTAAAGACTTATGGTTTTGGCTCCCAGAGGCAGGGTAATGTAATCTTGGTGACGAAGATCGAAAATATCGCCAAAATTGCCTCAGAGGAGTCTTTGCAAACTGAGATTATTAATTTGAAGTTTCTGGACGCGCAGGACGCGCAGAAGATCATTATTCCCCTGCTTTCACCCCGCGGGCAAATTTCCGTGTTATATAGCCGTGGTCAAAAGGGTTGGGAGTTTATCCCGCTTATTATCGGTGGTAAGGAAGTTGCTTCTAGTCAGGCTAAAGAAAAAGTGAAAGAACCAACATCAGAAACTATCGTATATAAGAAGACTGTTTCGGAGTCTACAGCAAAATTAGAGGTAGAGAGGAAATTTGATCCTTCGATAAAATCTAAGGTATTAATAATTACGGATACTGCCAGCACACTTGATAAAATACGCAATGTTATTTTGCCTAAAATTGATATTAAGCCTAAGCAGGTTTTGATTGAGACAAAGATTATAGAGGTTAGTCTTAATAAGCTAAGAGATATTGGCCTGGATTGGGGAATGGGAGGAGCTGGATCGGCAAGAAATACCACGATAAATATGCAAGGAGCAGGTACTGCCATCGGAGGGCATACCGGAACTATTAATAGTACAACTACAAATTTAAAGCCCTCTTTATTTAGTCCGGCAACCTCTACAATTTTAGGGTATGAACCTTATAACGCAGGAGCTGAATTTGTATTTCAAAAATTAACCGGTACTAAGTTTGAGGCGGTTATACACGCTTTAGAAGATGATGTCAATACCAACACTCTTTCTGCTCCCAGTATACTTACGCTGGATAATCAAGAAGCTTCTATGTTTATAGGTTACCATACTCCTATACTTCTTTCTAATGTTACAGCAGGCACTGCCACGACAGGTGCAACAGTTACTCAGAGCCTAGGTTATTATCAAGGGATAGGTATTCGTTTAAATGTGGTCCCCCAAGTAAGTGAAGAGGGATATATTAATTTGATTATTTATCCCAGTATTTCTTCTTCTACTTCTACCGTTCCAGCTAATTCCACTGCTAGCGGAGTTACGACAACAACAAATTATCCAGTTATCGATGTACGCGAAGCGCAGACTCAAGTTCTGCTTAGGGATGGTGAGACTGTGGTTATCGGCGGCTTGCTTAAAGATGTTAAAGGGAAAGAATTTATCGGGATTCCTTTTATTAATAAGTTACCCTGGATAGGTAAATTCTTTGGTCGCGAGACAAATACTGTAACAAAAATTGATCTTTTGATTTTCATCAGCGCTAGAATAATCAAAGAAGGTGATTATTCTACTGAGGAGTTGGCTAAGCTAGAAAAGAGATTAGGCCGCTCGGCAGTGGTAGAAATTAAGAAAGAACCTTTAGGTAATAAGAAAAAGAAATAAAAGCCGTGTTGTATAGTAGGGGAGGTTTAAACCTCCCCTACAGATGTGGATAACTCGAAAATTAGGGAACGTTTCTATTTTTCTTCCTAATTTAATCAAGAAAATTAGAAACGTTCCCTGGTTTTAGATACGCAAAAAATAGATTTATTGATTTTTATTACAGCCAGAGAGGTTAAAGAAGGCGAATTTACTCCTGAAGAGATCGCAAAATTAGAAAAAAGATTGGATCGTCACGAACCGGTAGTGGTAAAGGTTGAGCCGGCCGATAGGAAGAAGAAAAAGAAATAAAAGCCGTGTTGTAGCGTAATTCCGGGGACACCACACTTAATTCTATAGCGTTAAAGTAAGAATTAAGTGTGGTGTCCCCGGAATTACCGGAATTACGGCGCCCGATTTGATTGAAAAATAGAACCGTCCCCGAGTTTTTAAATATGTACAGAGTAAACTTTAGTTTTTCTAAAAAAGGGCTGATGCGTTATATTTCGCATTTAGACCTGATGCGCCTATTTACGCGCGCGATGCGCCGGGCAGAGTTGCCGCTTAAAATGTCAGAAGGTTTTTCTCCGCATCCTAAATTAAGCCTAAAAAGAGCTTTAAAGTTAGGAGTAGAAAGCGAACACGAGGAAGCTTCTATAGTTTTAAGGTTTCCGGTTGAGCCGGCAGAATTTAAAGATAGGCTGCAAAAAAAATTACCAGAAGGGATACAAGTGAAAGATGTCCAAGGAAATTTTAATTAATTCTGAAACACAAGAAAAACGGGTGGCGATCGTCCAGGACGGCCTGCTGTTGGAGTTTCATATTGAACGTCCGCAGGATCGGACGATTGTCGGTAATATCTATAAGGGCAGGATTGAGGCAGTGATGCCTTCTATCGGCGCGGCTTTTGTGGATATCGGCCTGCCCAAAAACGGTTTCTTGTATTTGTCGGAAATCGAATCTGCTTATGAGTCGATGGAAGCACCGGCTCAGACTCCGATTAAAGAGGTTAAAAAGGGCCAAGAGGTTTTGGTGCAGGTGGTTAAAGAATCTTTTGGCACTAAGGGGCCGCGTCTTTCCACGCAGATCGGTTTAGCCGGCAGGTATCTGGTAATTATGCCGCTGGAGAAACAAGGGGGGATTTCCCGGCGTATTGAAAATGAAGTTGAAAGAAGGCGCCTGCGGGACATCTTTAAAAAGCTTAAATTACCTGATCCGGTAGGTTTTATTGTCCGCACCGCGGCTAGCGGCCGCAGCGAGCAGGAATTAATCCGGGATGCCCAGTTTCTTTATAAATTATGGAAGCGCCTGGAGAAGACTGCCCAGGAGAAAAAAGCCCCCTCTTTAGTTTATGAGGAGTATGATTTGGCTCTGCGAGCCATCCGGGATTCTTTCACCGAAGATGTTACCAAGCTGATCGTTGACTCTAAGCCCGAATTTTACCGTATTCAGCATTTTATGCGCACCTTTTTAAGTTATCTTTGCAAGAAGGTTGAACTTTACCGGGGGGATGACCTTTTTGGCGCAAAGGACGTAGAGAAACAGATCAATCATATTTTTGAGAGCCATGTCTACATGAAATCTAAAGCCTACCTTATCATTGAACCTACGGAAGGCCTGGTGGTGATTGATGTAAATAGCGGCGGCTTTAAGAAAAAAGTCAATCAGGAGGAGATGGCTTTTAAGGTTAATTCTGAGGCGGCGGTAGAGATTGCCCGCCAGCTAGTGTTGCGGGATTTAGGCGGGATTATCGTCATCGATTTTATCGATATGGAACGCGAAAGCCATCGCCGGGAGTTACTGAATATTTTAAAAAATGCCTTGTCCGGTGACCGGGCAAAATATGATATTTTGGGAATTTCCAAGTTTGGAATCGTGGAGATGACCCGTGAACGTATTCACAAGACCGTGCAGATGCTTTCTTTTCATCCCTGCCCATACTGCAAGGGTAAAGGCAAGCTGCGTTCACCTCAAACCCTGGGAATTTTTGCTTTAAAAGAGCTTAAACGCTATCTTAAGGGCAAAACCTTAAAACAGGCCTCACTTACTTTGGCGCCGCCTGTGATTGATGAAATCTTAAAAGATAAGGAGGCCCTGCGCGCGATTGAGCATAAATACCGGATCAAGATTAACCTCATCTCTAACCCTACCGCGCACCTAGAAGATATAAAATTCAGCTAATTAATAACAGTAGGGGAGGTTTAAACCTCCCCTACTGTTGAAACGTTCAAAGCTAATTTTTAGCTGTTACCGATTTTTTAAAAGTGCACTATTTATAAATTAAAAGTGCACTATCTTTAGTAGTTCTGTTTTAACCTTTTGGATGTCCAAAAGCCTGTCTTTATGCCAGAATCTTACTTCTGATAATCCGCCAGTGGTATAA